>NZ_SMMF01000155.1:0-303 GCF_009711355.1 Roseibium sp. RKSG952
GACTAATCTCCTGCAGCTTCCGACCCCCAGTGATGAGCTCCCGAACAGGCCTCCATGCCGATCAAGCAACGCGGACGTCCTTCGAAGAACGCGAGAAACTGGCGCCGCCGGAGCTGGCGCCGCATCACGACCTTCCCATCGGCATCGACGCCGTGAACCTGGATGACATTCTTGGCGAGATCGACGCCGACTGTGTTAACTTCGAACATGGATGGCTCCTCCAGTTGGGACAATGACACCCAATCATGGCGCATCGCGACGCCGGGCGCAGGAGCCATCCACACCATCAATCGAACGGCTTTG
>NZ_SMMF01000505.1:0-1441 GCF_009711355.1 Roseibium sp. RKSG952
GCGCAGGAAACCGAGTTGCAATATTCCCTGCCCGATATCTGGGCGGTCCGTCTGTTCGTTGCCCTTTGCAGAAAACACGGGATCCGGCCCTACCGCTACCCCCGCCAACGGCGCACGACCGTCGTGGTCAATGTCAGGAAAGCCGAATTCGAAAAGACCGTCCTGCCGGAATTCACCGTGCTGCACAGGGAACTTGTCAGCTATTTCGAAGAGACTGCACAACACCTGATCTCGGACATCATGAAGAGTGATGGCGACGACGAACGCATGGAACCCCTCAAACTGTCCTGAACCAACAACCGCCGAAGCTATCTCTTCTCCGGCGGATCGGCCCAAAATGCTGGTGGCAACCGGGGTCAGACCAAACGGTAGACCCTGCCCCTGCCGCCCTCCTTTTCTGAAGTCACTTCGAGACCCAGCTTCTTCTTCAACGTACCCGCAATCGCCCCTCTGATTGTGTGTTGTTTCCATCCGGTCTGAACCGCAATCTCGGCAAGCGTCGCCCCTCCCTCGGCGCGGAGCATTTCGATCAGTTTGGCCTGTTTTGTACCCGCTCGTGGTGCGCGAGCCTTGGACGTCTCGCTTGATATCTCGTTGTCATCTGCCGCAGCAGGGCTTGCGCCGTCAGGCTCAATGCCGATGGCGGCAAGGCCTGCGTTGGTGGCGACCAGCGTGACGCCGTGGCCATCGCCGGTCTCGCGCCAGACATGCTCGCCTTTGCGCATGCCGGCGTCGACCTCTTCGAGTAACCCTTTGGCAAGCAAAGCGCCGACCACCTTGGAGGCGGCCCCGCCGCGCAGGCTGTCGGGCAGCGGCATGGCGATATGGCCATCACGTTGAGACGCGGCGCTGAGAATGATGGCTTGGGTGTCGGTGAGTTTGGTCATGTTTGCCTCCGGGTTTGAGCCGCGCGGGGTGCGTGGCTTCTACCGGGGCGAGCCCGCCGCATGGGCGGGCCGGTACCGGCGCGCGATGGCTCAGTCGTCGCGCGCGATCAGGGCGAGGAGGACGGCCGCCATGCCGCCGAGATATTCGCTGCGGCGAAACACGATCTCGTCGATCTCGCTGGCGGTGTTGATCGCTGGGTCGACTTGAAGGTCGCTGCCCATGTGCGGCATCAGGCGAGTGGCCTCGCGGTTGTAGCGCTCTGCAAGGGTGCTGGTCATCGGGCTCACTCCGCGTATTCGCCTTCGCCAAAGGCGCTGTCGGTGATGCGCTTCAGAAGGCTGGCGTAATGCTCAAGGGTGCCGACATGGCCCCAGTTGAGCTCGTCGGGGTGGGCGTTGAAATGATCATCGCTGAGCCTCTGCAGCCGGGCGAGCATCTCGTCGATCTCGGCCTTCTTGCCGATGAAGGCGTTCACAGCCGCCTCCTTGTTGCGACGCGCTTTCTCGGCGCGAAGCTGGTGGCGGGGCGTTGTCTGCGGGTTAAGGCGGGTCAT
>NZ_SMMF01000939.1:0-83179 GCF_009711355.1 Roseibium sp. RKSG952
ATGGGGGGATCGACTGGAGCGGTCCTCCGCTACCATTTCCCTAGGATATCTTAAAAGCCAGCGCGCCAGACCACAGCGTGATCCGCTGTTCAGGCGGGGCTGAATAGTGTCGCTTGATACATGCACTCATTCAAGGCCGTGATCGCGACTTGCATGCCTGGTGACGTCAGGGGTTGTGATCAGCCGGGCGCTGTTTTGGCCGGTGAGATAGGACCAAAGCCAGCTCCAGGCGACGATCGCGCGGCTTCGGGTTCCGATCAGAAAATAGATATGGGCGAAGCCCCAAAACCAATAAGCCAACGCCCCCTTGAGACGAAACTTTCCGAAATCGACCACGGCAGCGCTCCGCCCGACCGTCGCCAGACTCCCCTGATGCCGGTAGCGGAAGGGCTTGGGAGCGGGTTTGCCTGCGAGACGTGACCGGATGACCTTGGCAATGTAACGTCCCATTTGTTTGGCTGCCGGCGCAATCCCGGGGACCGGCTTGCCGTCCATGCCCAAAACGGCCGCCGTGTCACCGATCACAAAGACATCCGGATATTCCCTGACGGTCAGATCGGGCGCAACAACCACGCGGCCTGCACGGTCAGCCTCCACATCCAGCCAGCGCGATGCGTCGGAGGCCTGCACTCCGGCAGCCCAGATGATCGTACAGGATGGAATGCGCTGTCCTCCCAAGGTTATGCCCGCATGATCGCATGAGGTAACCGGCTGCCCGGTCAGCACCTCAACCCCCAGACGCTCCAGTGCATCCCTTGCATACCCCGAGAGGTCTTCGGGAAATGCCGGTAACACCTTCTCACCGGCTTCGACCAGAAGCACCCTTGCCTTCCTGGTATCAATGTTCCGGAATTCGGAGGGCAGCACCCTTTGTGCCAGCTCGGCAATCACCCCCACCAACTCGACACCTGTCGGCCCGGCCCCAATCACCGCAAAGGTCATCAGGGCATTGCGGTGCGCTTCATCTGGAGTGCTCTCTGCAGCCTCAAACGCCGAAAGCACTCTTCCACGGATGTTGGTCGCATCCTCAAGCGTCTTCAGACCCGGCGCATAGGGTTCCCAATCGTCGTGACCGAAATAGGAATGCCGGGCCCCGGTTGCGAGCACCAGCATGTCGTAGGAAACCGCAGGCCCGCGCTCCAGAAAGACGCGCCTTGTCTCAGGATCAATTCCGCTGACGCGCGCCAGCAGAGTTGTCACATCCTTTCGTTGTCTCAGCAGCCGGCGCAAGGGCCAGGCAATTTCCGATATCGGCAAAATGGTTGTGGCAGCCTGATAGAGAAGAGGCTGAAAGAGATGGTGGTTTCTTTGATCTATCAATGTGATCCGCACACCGGCACCGGCAAGATCATGCACCGCCTGCAATCCGCCAAATCCGCCACCGACAACAACAATGTGCTTGGAGTTCACCATACCGGGGATCCCTAACCTGCCTGTACGCTCAAGGCAAAACCAGTTTAAACGCACTCCTTCCGATCCGGCACAACCACACCAAACACCCGCTCCGGGTTGTCGAAAATGGATCAACTTTTGTGCCGGTCGGTATTACCCGCCTGATGGCCTCTCCCCGGTTACCGCATCGACAAATGCACGTCGAAGTCACCACGCGTCAAGTCTGTTTGCAGGATCTGGAACCGGCATGTCCCGCGGCCCGACGTGTAGGCGACGACGCTCGGGGCCTTCCAGGGTCCGTCCAGATGATGTCTCAAGCGGGAAATCACGAACCGGCACCTCCCGCGCTTGTCCTGTCGTTTGGCAACGACGACACACGCCACAGAACTCGCCAGTGCGCTCGAAAGCTGGTTGGTTCTGTGCTGTTCACGAGCGATGAGATTGCCCCAGTTGTCCGACCACGTCCCCGCACAATTACTGGCATCGAGCGGGCCGATGGCCCCATCGGTGTTGTTGGACAGGGTGATTGAAACCAATGGCTTGGTGATCCGCCCGGCTGCAACGGCGTTCAAGCCATCCGCCCAGGAAAAGCCCACCAGTGCCGCGAGCACACTTATCCAAATTCGCACGTTTTCCGCCTGCTCCGGTTCGAATTTCCTGTTGCTGACCGAAACACAAACAACAGGCAGGATGGTCTGCAGTCAACAGGGTAGTACAAACCTGGCCCTGACTTCCGCCAGACGATCACCTTCGCATACCATCATATGGATCCGAAACCCCGAGACCTACTCTAGGATACGGCAACACTGTTTTCCCGGGCCCAAAGAAGCAGCTCATCGGCCGGCATGGGTTTGGCGATGAAATACCCCTGAACCATGTCGATGCCCAGGACTTTCATCAGGTCCCATTCCGCCTGCGTCTCGACACCTTCGGCCACGATCTCGAGACCCAGCTTCCTGGCCAGCGCAACACTTGATTCCAGCATTGCATAGGTTTCCTCATCCTCGGGGGCTCCGGACACGAAAGCGCGATCGATTTTCAACTCGGAAAACGGAATGCGCTTCAATTGCTGCATTGAGGAGGCACCGGTGCCGAAATCGTCAATCGACAACCCCACGCCCATCAATCGCAACCGTGTCAGGACTTCAAGCGGCTTCGTCACATTCTGCATGATCCGGTTTTCGGTCACTTCAACAACCAGCTTCTTCGGATCCATCCCGAAGCGCCGGAGTGTCTCCCGAATGAAGTCGACAATGTCGTAGCGCTCCAGCGTGTCGACCGAAAAATTGACCGAGGTCTTGATATCCAGTCCCTTGCGGGCCCAGTCAGCCGCATGTTGCATTGCCAACTCGAACACGCGTTCGGTCAGTTCATCAATCAAGCCGTTGTCTTCTATTACCGGAAGAAACGCGCTAGGCGGCATGATCCCTTTCTCCGGATCCCGCCACCTGACCAGCGCCTCGACGCCGGTCAGTTCGCGCCCCGGAACCGCAACCTTCGGCTGGAAGAAAACATCAAGGCATCCATTTGCAAGGCCTTGGCGAACGGTCTCCAGCGGAAGCAATGGTATGGCAGCGCGCCTCGCGGCCTTCCGTTGACGGCTATGCTTTTCCAGCAAGGTTTTCAATGCGGCCGGCGTGACCGGCTTTTGAACAGCTCCGAGGACATTCAGCTGGTGTGCCTCGGCCAGTTGGGCCGCCGTCTGCAACACCCGCTTTTCCTCGCCGCTGATCATGATGACAGCACACTGCGAATTTTGTTCCGCAAGGTGGCGGACACACTCAAGACCATCCATGCCCGGCATGTTCAAGTCACACAGCACGAGATCGGGCGCATGTGCGGCAACCGCTTTCAGCCCTTCATTGCCATCCCGGGCTGACAAGACAGACCGGATGCCGAGCGTTTCCAGCATGCGGGTGATCAGTTTGACCATGAACACGTCATCGTCGACGATCAGTACTTTTAGGTCTTCCATGCCGATGCCCTGCCTGCTGGTCAAAGTTGCCTGATCTGTTCCGATATGGCCCGGGTTTCACAATGAAGCTTGGGAAGTTCCAAACCGATCGTTTGCCAATCGTTCTGCTTGCCTGCCCTTTCGAGTTTCAAGCACACTTCCGAAAGCGCATATGCACCCACCGCTCGGGCCGAAGACTTCAACTTGTGGCAATTCGCGGTCACATCCTCAGCGCTGTCCTGTTCCACGGCCGCGCGGACAGCGCTGCTGATCTCGACGGCCTGCACCACAAATTCAGTCAGCATTTCACGAATGGTCTGGTGATCATCGCCAAAGAGTTCTGTCAGAGCCGACAGGTCGACCGGTTTCGTATCGTCCTGCGCCGTTGCCGGGGGTTCAGCGGATTTATGTGCGGGCGCCGAAGGCAAGTCCTGCGAGGCCGGGGCTTTCTGGTCCTTCCCCGCATCGGGCAACCACCGTTGCAGCATTGCCTGCAGTTTTGCCATCTCCAGCGGTTTGGCGAGATAGTCGTCCATGCCGGCCCTCCGGCACCGTTCAAGATCTCCTTGAAGGGCATTCGCCGTAATCGCGATAATGGGAAAATGCGGGCTTTCGGCACTTTCATCCTGCCGCACCTGCGCCGTCATTTCAAAGCCATCCATCCGCGGCATGTGCACATCGGACAGGGCAATCGCGAACCGCCCGGACCGGATCGCTTCAAGGCCTTCCTCTCCGTTTTCGGCGATCTCCGATTGATAACCGAGCAGATGCAGTTGCCGCCGGATCACATCCTGATTGGTCTTGTTGTCTTCGACGACAAGTATCAGTTCATTGTTTGCGATGGCCTCTTCCACGCTCGGTGGTTCCCGTCTCCTGCTCACGGCAGGTTGCATCGCAGTTTCAGCCTCCGGGTTTTCACGGCCAAGAGCAATTGCGATGGCCGCCACCAGCTTGCGCCTTGTCAACGGCGCGGAGGGAACAATGGTAACGCCGTCCATCCTCGATCCCGTTCCGATCTCGGCCATGCGGCGTGCAACAACAAAAGGAATGCGGGCGAGATTTTCGTCGCCCTTGAATTTTTCAAGGAGGTCCGATTTCACGCAATCATCGTAGTCGACAGCCAGAAAAACCGCATCATAGCCGCGCCCCTGCAAAGCGGCGGCATGGGCTGTGGCAACCAATCGCGCAGCGTCATGGACAAAATCCAGACGCGCTCCGTGCGGCCCCAAGTATCGCCGGAAAAGCAACCGCCGCAAGTCGTCATCCGGCACGAGACACAACAATCGAACGCCGTCGAGATCGCACATGACATCGGGCCGCGCACCTTCGACGATGTCATGGACAAGAGTTAGCGAGAAACAACTCCCCTCCCCCAAGGTGCTCTGGACGTCGACACGGCCTCCCATCATGTCGACAAGACGGCGCACTATCGAAAGCCCGAGGCCCGTGCCCCCGAATTTGCGGGTCGTTGTTGCATCGGCCTGTTGAAAAGGCTGAAACAGTTTTGCAACCTGTTCAGGTGCCATCCCGATCCCGTTGTCTTCGACCCGGTAGCGAACGGCAGCCTGTGTCCCGGACAGACGCTGCAGATCGGCACGGATGACAATGCGGCCCTTGTCGGTGAATTTCACCGCATTTCCGATCAGATTATAAAGGATCTGACGCAGCCGGACCGGATCTCCATAAACCTCGGTTGGAATATCCGGATCGCAATAGGAAACGAAACCAAGCCCCTTCAGCCCTGCACTCGGTCCCATCATCTCGCTGACCCCGTCCAGCGTGTCGCTGATCGAGACGGGAATACGCTCGAGTTCCAGCTTTCCCGCTTCGATTTTTGAATAGTCCAGAATGTCGTTGATGATCGTGAGCAGAGCGACAGCCGACTCCCTGATCGTGGCCGTCATCTGCCGCTGATCCGGTTCAAGGGATGTGTGTCCGAGGATATCGATCATCCCGATAATGCCATTCATCGGCGTGCGGATCTCATGGCTCATGACGGCCAGAAAGGAGTCCTTGGCCTTGGTCGCACTCTCCGCCTTCTGCCGCAGCTGCTCGGCCCGCTCGCGGCTGGTGACGGCTTCCTCCATAAGTTTCAGCGTTTCCCGCCGCGCCTCTTCCAGGGCTTCCATCTGCTGCAAGAGCTTTTCCCGGGCAGTGACCCGTTCGGTGATGTCGGTAAAGGTACTGACGAAACCGCCACCTGGGAGAGGACCGCCGGAAATCTCGATCCAACTGCCATTCGGGCGTCGGCGTTCCAATGCGTGCCGCTCGTTTCCGCGCGCTCTTTCAAGGCTCTGACTGACGGTCTCTTCAACGTCCACGGCGCCGAATTCACCGCGCTCGGCATCAAACCTGATAATTGCTTCAAGGTTTTGGCCGACAAACACCGGACTATCCGGATAAAGGCGTAGGTCTCTGAACCGATTGTTGAAGGCGACAAGGCGAAGATCTTCATCACAGGCAACAACACCTTGGTCGATGCTTTCGAAGATGTTTTCGTAAAGTTTGACCTTTTTGATCAGGTCTGCGCGTGTCAGATCTTCCGCGTCACGTTCCCATATGGAAGCAGAAACCGGGCGCGGACGGACAACAGTGAGGCAAACAGATAGCAAGACAAGGGATAACAGACCGGCGGCTCCAAGGGGCCATCCGGAAAATGTGGCATGAACGGCCGATAAACCTCGCAAAATCGGCCCGCTTTTATCTTCCGGCTGCGCGACAAGAAGCCACTCGCCAACTTTGGTGCCGGTCGAAATGATCGCTATCAATAGCACCGCCGCAAGGATATAGACCTTAAGACGATTTCGCTTCGTGTCAGTCATGAAGCCCTTTTGCCCTTGTCCGAACCGGCAGCTCTGTGTTCATGCGCTCCTGCTGGATCGCACCGGACGGCCAGCAATAGACGCAGAGTAAGGCGCTGGGTGACTAACACACAATATTGTAACTATTCCGGTTAAAACCTGCTTTCCGGCGCACAACGCCGTTGAAAATCAATCCCTTGTGCCAAAATTGCGGGCAAGGCTCCAAAGGCACATTGTACCTCGAGAGGCCTTCCCGGAGAAAGAACGCTCCGCCTTGAGGCCGGCAGCCGGTATCAGTCGTCTTTCTCATTATGGCGTGTCCGGATCCGCCGAACCGTCATCCAGATCAAAAGGACGACAAGAGGAACGGCAATCGCGGCCGTGACGCCGGGCCGGGGCACGGGCAATCCCGCATCCGTGGCACCATGCGCCAGATAGGATATCAGCCCGACCACATAATAGCTGACGGCCGCGACAGAGAGCCCTTCGACGGTTTGCTGCAATCGCAGCTGCAGCCGCGCCCGCCGGTTCATCGATTCCAGAAGGCTGCGGTTTTGCTGCTCGAGATCCACATTGACCCGGGTCCTGAGGGACGTGGTTGCCCGTGCCAGCTTGTCCGACAACGCCGACTGGCGGTCTTCAACCGACCGGCACGTGCTCATGGCAGGCGCCAGCCGCCGTTTCAAGAACGCTGACAAAGTGAGTTCGCCCGGAATACCCCCCTCGTCCAGTGATTCAAGACGCGCATTGACGATGTCGTAATAGGCCCGGCTCGCACCGAACCGGTAGGACGTCGCCGCAGCACCTGCTTCGAGCGAGGCCCCCAGCTGAGACAGTTTGTCAAGCAAATCCCGATTGGCATCGAGCCCTGAAGAATTTTGCATCTTCTCCGTCGCCTGCATCAGTTCGGTTTCAATGGTCTCGATCCCCGGATGCAGCCGGATGGCTTCAAAGAGCCCGAGCAGAGACAGATTGCGATAGGTTTCAAGCTCAAGCAGCCGCTGGATCACTGCCCCTGCCTGGATCGGGTTCATCGCCTCGTTCAAGACGAGGTAGCGGGTCAATCCGTTGCCGTCCGTCCGGAAATCGGTTGCGACCTTGGCGTTGCCCTCCTGAACGGTGAAATAGGTCATGCTGACGGGATCGAAATGGGCACGCCATTCCTCCGATGGGGAGTGCGCAAGCAGGTCCAGCCTGGATGCGACAATCATCGGCCCCGGTGCCCGGAACGCATTCCCGAACGGATGGTTCGACGGGACATTTGCAAACGGTATTTCGGAAGCTGCCGGTCCGTCCCAGGTATAAGTCGTGAACTCGGCATGCCGCTCCCAGGACAGCGTGCCACCGGCAAAGGGCAATGTGTGATAGCGCGCGTTCGGCCCTGGTCCGGGCGCGCCGTGGCTGGCGCAGAAATCAGAGAACCAGGCCCTGTCCTTTGCCGATTGCTCTGCGTCCGTCGTGAAACCGTAGTGGAGCACGACCCGCGGAACGGTTATCGGACGGAAAGGACGGGCATGGACTTCGCCAACCACGGCCTCGCGCAGCGGGTGCGTTTCAAAATGCGGAAGCGGTGTCGCTCCGTTTTGCGACCGGGCCTTTGACACTTCGTGCATCTTGCTCCTGCTCCTTTCGGACGGTGTTGCTGCCTCAAGTAGAAACCATGGCGCAGCCTCACGCTGTTTGTCTCGTCCTTTGACAAGAAGACGATCACAGGCCGCAGGCGCACACGAGAGACTTGAAGTCCGCTGTCGATTGCGGAACTAATCCTGACACAGCCAAATGAAGAACGGATATCCCATGCCTTATCGTCCTGTGTCCGGACATCCTGCCGAGCTGAGTGCGACCGAAGCAGCAGCCTTGATCCGCAATGGCAGCCTGACATCCGAAGCGCTTGTGTCGGCCTGCCTCGACCAGATTGCTGCAACGGACCAGGAGATCAAGGCATGGGAGCATATTCTACCGGAAAAAGCTCTGCGGGATGCGCAAGACTGTGACCGGGCGATTGCCTCCGGTGAAGAAACCGGGCCGCTTTGCGGGGTCCCCGTCGGGATCAAGGACATCATTGATGTTGCGGGCTACCCGACCGAGCACGGCTCTCCGATCTTCACGGGACATCGGCCAAGCCGCGATGCGCGCCTTGTCGAGCGGCTCAGGGCCGCCGGTGCTGTCATTCTCGGCAAGACGGTCACCACAGAGATTGCATTCCTGCATCCCGCAAAAACACGCAATCCGCATGATCTGATGCGAACTCCCGGAGGCTCATCAAGCGGTTCGGCAGCGGCTGTTGCCGCCTATCAGGTACCGTTGTCGCTTGGTTCACAAACGAACGGCTCGGTTATTCGCCCGGCAGCCTTTTGCGGAGTGTATGGTTTCAAACCGACGCGCGGGTCAATCCCCGTAGACGGTGTCCTGCAGACCTCGAAAACCCTTGATCAAGTCGGGTGTTTTGCCCGGTCCGTAGAAGATGTGGCGCTTGTCGCCTCTGTCCTGTCCGGACAAAACATGGGTTGGCACGGTTCCCCCCGCTTGGAAACCACACCCAAACTTGCCTATCTCGACATGCCATTTGCCGACCGGTTAAGCGATGACGCCAAGGCGCAATTTGATGCGCTTGTTGCCGCGCTAGGTTCTTCCTGCAAGCGCATGCCCGCTCCCCGCTTCATCTCCACCGTCATCAATGCACAGCGAAGTGTTCACTTGTACGAAATCAACCTCCACCTTGGAGACAGGCTCCGGCGGAACCCGGAGCTCGTCAGCAGCACCCTCAAACCGCTTCTGTCAGAAGGTGAAGCCATTTCCGATGCAGACTACCACGCCGCACTCGCCGCACTGTCAGAAGCGGCTCCCGAGTTCGAGAACCTGTTTTCAGACGTCGATGCCGTGATCTCGCCGAGTACAACCGGAACGGCTCCGCTTGCCTCCAGCGGAACCGGAGACCCGATTTTCTGCACGGCATGGACCGCCGCCGGGATGCCTGCCTTGACGCTGCCGCTTCTGACCGGCGCGGACGGCCTTCCGCTCGGCGTTCAATTGGCAGCACCTGCCGGACGGGATCGCCATCTGCTCCACCTGGCCCAACAGCTCACGGATCTGCTGGATCAGCCAAACATCAGGATTGGTAATTTTTATTGACCAAACAGCGATACAATAGCATATAGTCCTCGGAGGGGTTTTTCAGGCAGACCAATCCACGGGAGCAGACCGCTTTGTTTCAGAAGGTCTCACAACATCGCACGGCAGAAGCCGTGGTCGGCCAGATCGAGCAGTTGATCCTCAATGGCGTGCTGTCCTCCGGCGACCGCCTGCCGCCGGAGCGTGACCTGGCCAGTGAACTGCAGGTGTCCCGCCCGGTCTTACGGGAAGCCTTGAAACTGCTTGAAGACCGGCAGCTCGTGACAAGCCGCCAGGGTGGTGGCACTTTCATTGCCGATATCGTCGGCCCGTTGTTTTCTGCTCCGTTGACGGCCCTGATCGAGCGCCATCCGGTCGCCATTGCCGACTATCTGGAGTACCGGAGGGATGTCGAGGGACTGGCAGCCTTTTATGCCGCGAAACGGGCAACTACCGCCGACCTTGAGATCCTGTCCCGCATCACTCGGCAGATGCAATCGGCCTTTGACGAGGGCGATTCCAAACGTGAAGCCGCGCTCGATGTCGACTTTCACCAGGCCATCGGCGAGGCGGCGCATAACGTCATTCTCCTGCACAGCCTGCGCGCCTGCTACAAGCTGCTGAGGAACGGGGTGTTTTACAACCGCACCCGGCTCTACGGACATCCAACGGCCCGCGAGCGTCTGCTTGAACAGCATCTGGACATTGCCCAACAAATCACGCTGGGCCATGCGGATGCAGCCCGGACAGCCGCAGAAACGCATATCGACTATGTCAAGGCAGCCATCGAAGATGCTGAACGTCTTTTATCAAGGGAAACGGTTTCCAACCTCAGACTGCGCTCGCGAAAGCCGCCGACCTGACCGGGGTGGCAAACCAGAAAAGACATAAAAGGTTATCACTTTTTACCAATCGAGGACACGTCATGACCGCCGTCACCTGTATTGCCGATCTTCAAGCGCTTGCCAGGCGCCGTGTTCCCAAGATGTTTTACGAATATGCGGACACCGGTTCGTGGACGGAATCGACCTATCACGACAACGAAGCCGCCTTGCAGCGCCAGAGACTTCGCCAGCGGGTGGCCCGAAATATCGACAACCGTTCGCTCAAAACCCAATTGGTTGGTCAGGACGTGACCATGCCGGTGGCTCTGGCACCCGTCGGCATGACCGGCATGATGCACGCGGATGGCGAAATCCTGGCAGCTCAGGCCGCAGAAGACTTCGGCGTTCCCTATACGCTCACAACCATGAGCGTGTGCTCGATCGAGGATGTGGCGGCGCATACCACGAAGCCATTCTGGTTTCAGCTCTATGTCATGCGTGACCGCGGATTTTCTGAAAGCCTGATGAAACGGGCGCTTGATGCAAATTGCTCCGCGCTGGTGCTGACGCTCGACCTGCAGGTTCTTGGCCAGCGCCACCGGGATATCAAGAACGGCCTCAGCACGCCGCCGAAGCCGACGGCCCGCGTCCTTGCCGATCTGCTGTTCAAACCACGCTGGTGCTGGCACATGCTACAGACCAAACGCCGGGACTTTGGCAATATCGTGGGCCATGTTCAGGGCGTTGCCGACATGACATCCCTGTCTGAGTGGACCGTGAGCCAGTTCGATCCGACCCTCGACTGGTCGTCGGTCGAATGGGTGAAGAAGCACTGGAACCGCAAGCTCATTCTCAAGGGGATCAATGACGTCGAGGACTCGAAGATTGCAGCTGATCTCGGCGCAGATGCGATTGTCGTCTCAAATCACGGCGGCCGCCAACTCGACGGCGCACGCGCTTCCTATGAGGTCCTCGGCGGCATTGTCGATGCGGTGGGGGACAAGGTCGAGATCCATTTTGACAGCGGCATCCGATCAGGCCAGGACATCCTCAAGGCCATCGCAATGGGCGCGAAAGGCACATTTATCGGCCGGTCCTACATTTACGGCCTGGGCGCCATGGGCAAGGCCGGTGTGACCAAGACCCTTGAGATCATGCAAAAAGAGCTGGATATCACCATGGCGCTGTGCGGTGAAACCGACATTCGCGAGGCCGGCCGTCACAACCTCGTGCTTTAACTCCGATCACGTCGACCGCGATGACCATTGCCCGCCCCTTGCAAAACCGCGTCTTGCCGTCGGGCGAGATCGTTGCCGCGCGCGGCCGCGGCCTCGTGATGGGCAATCGCGGCGGCCGGATTCACAACCCGGACACACGGACCCTTACCCGCCGCCGCTGGGTCTCAAAGCGCTGGATCTGTTGCCGTTTATTGTTCAAGAACCGCCGCCGGATCGTGATGGGCGACAGCTATACGGAACTGTTCTTTCTGGATGAAGCGACCGCGCTCGCCGCGGGTCACCGGCCTTGCTTCGAGTGCCGGCGGGACGACGCGACAGCGTTTGCAGCCGCTTTTTCCGAAGCGCTTGGCAAAATCCGCCCTCTTGGCGCCGATGATATGGACAAAGTGCTGCATGCCGAACGGCTCCGCCTGGAAAAGCCGTCGCTTTCCACCCGGGACCTGACCGGCTTGCCCTGCGGAACGATGGTTTCCCATGCGAAACGTTACTTCCTCATCACGGCGGCAGGCGCTTTGCCCTGGTCACCTTCCGGATATGGCGAGGCGCGGTCATTCGCGCAGTTTCAGGGCAACATCACCCTCCTGACGCCGCCCTCCACACTCAAGGCACTCGCTCACAATTACGTCCCGATCCTTCATCCAAGCGCTTTCATTCATCAAAAATCCTGATCGAACCATCACGAACAATCGTTTGTGTTGACTGGTCCCGCAGGCCTAATTGGATTTATCCTAAACCTCTCGAAAGCACGTCTTATGTCCGCATCCGCAACCCTTGCGCGTCCCGGAGGCCCCGGCCTGTCCACCTATGATTACGGGCTTTACGCAGCCACAGTCTTTGCATGGGGCTTCAGCTGGATCGCGATGAAGGGGCAGGTTTCGAGTGTCCCGCCCGAGGTGTCCGTGTTCTGGCGGTTTGTACTTGCCTCCAGCGTCATGTTCGGCTGGAGCCTGTTCCGGGGCAAGCAACTGCGGTTTTCGCTATCCACGCATCTCCGGTTTGCAGGACTGGGTCTGTTCCTGTTTTCGACAAACTTCACGCTGTTCTATTACGGCGCCAAGAGCATTCCCTCGGGACTGCTGGCAGTGATCTTCTCGACCGCCTCGATCTTCAACATGATCCTGGCGTTCTTACTTTTCGGTCAGCGTGTTTCCCGCCAGACCGCCGTTGCAGCCGCTCTGGGTTTTGGAGGGGTCGCCTTCATGTTCTGGCCGGAAATCGCCGGAACATCTTTCAACCGCGATGCGGCTTTTGGTCTGCTCCTGTGCATTGCCGGAACATTGTCGTTTTGCATGGGCAACATGGTGTCGGCCTCCACACAGAAAAAAACCATCAGCGTGACGTCGGCCACCACCTGGGGAATGCTTTACGGCACGGTCTTTCTCGGACTGTTTTCATGGGCTTCGGGCAAGAGTTTCGCCATCGAAACGAGCATGACCTATCTGGGCAGCCTGGTTTATCTCGCAGTCGTTGCCTCGGTGATCGCGTTTGCCTCCTACCTCACCTTGCTGGGGCGCATCGGGTCCGCCCGCGCGGGCTACGCAACGGTGATCTTCCCGGTCGTCGCCTTGAGCGTTTCGACAGTGTTTGAAGGCTATGTCTGGACAGCAGGCGCCTTGACCGGTTTGCTTCTGGTGATGGCCGGAAACGTGTTGATGCTCCGCCGTGCCTGACGCCGGGCTATTCCGCAGCGACCTGTAACCCGACATTGCCGATGGCAGCCAGGATATGATTGCACAGCGTATCGTGCATGGCATGGTTCGCGGTCTTGGATCTCAGCATGGCAATGTCGCAGGTTGAAAGCTGCGGAAAGCCGTCGCGCTCGTCCAGAATGCGCATGCCTTCCCGGATGGCGCTTTCCGGAAATACGGTCACGGCAAGACCGGCTTGCACGGCGCCTACAAGTGCTGCGGCACTGGAGCTGGTGTAGGCGATGGAGTAGCGGCGCCCGCGCTTGTCCAGTGCGTCCATGCACATGTGCCGCCACGAGCAGCTGGCCGGGCCAAGCGCAAGACGAACGACATCCATCGTATGCGCACAATGGCGCGACGACGTAACCCAATGCAGGGATTCGCGGCGGATAATGTCGCCACGCAGGGCCGTCATGTCTCCGGAGGTGACGATGGCAACATCGACTTCGTCGTTTTCAATCTTTCGGGACAGCACAAAACTCGAAGCGCATTCCACATTGACTTCAATCGACGGATTCAGCCGGTTGAACGCCGCAAGCACTTCCGGCAGCAGCCGGTCCGCGTAGTCGTCCGGCACGCCGAGCTTCACTTGCCCGACCTCGCCCCGGCTGTTGAAAGCGGACAGCGTCTCGTCGTTGAGGCGAATCATCCGGCGCGCATATTCGACAAGCCGCAAGCCATCCTCCGTCAACCGGGACTGACGGCCGTCCTTTGCAAAAATCGGCTGTCCGACCCGCTCTTCGAGGCGCCGCATCTGCATGGAGACAGCAGATTGGGTCTTGTGCACCGCCTCACCGGCCTTTGTGAAACTGCCGAGCTCGGCAATTGCGAGGAAAGTCCGCAATTGATCGATATCCAGTGCGTGTGACATGTCCGGCTCCGGGCTTGCAAGAGGGCACCTACCTTGGAGTGTGTCTGCTGACCGCCCACGTTCCATTCATAGTGCACACTTGCATCAACAACAATGAAGTTTCACTGATACTATCATCAGCATTTATGATCATTTTTGGGCGGTGCGTTACTCCGCCGCCAGCGGCACGGAAAGGTTGTCGAGGGAAGAGACGATATGCTCGACTAGGGCCTCCGTAACCCGCGCATTCTGCCGCCAGGATCTGACAACGCCGATTTCGCAGTCGGGCAGCCTTGGAAAGCCATCGCGCTCGCACAACACCCGCATGCCGGGCTTGAGGGCCGATTCGGGCAGAACCGAAACCGCGAGCCCCGCGAGCACTGCGGCAGCCACCGCCGTCGAGTTCCAGCTGGAATAAAGCAACCGGCTTTCGCGTTCGACCGATGACAACCCCTGGAGGGCAGCCTTGCGCCATTCGCACGTTCCGCGGCCGAGCGCTAGCGGCAATGGCATTTCCTTATCGACCGCATGCCGCGCGGACGTCACCCAGAGCAACGGCTCCCTGCGGATAATTTCCGGCAATTGCCGCCCTTTCCTGAGGACATGAGTGACAATGGCAACATCAAGCTCGTCCTGTTTGATCAGCTCGAAAAGATTGGGCGTTGGCGCGCACACGACACTGACCTCCGCCTTGGGATTTGACCGCGAAAACCGGGCGAGGATCTCGGGCAAAAAGCGATCCGCATAGTCATCCGGCGTTCCCAGCCGGACAAAACCGGACACCTCTGTTTCGTCAAAGGCGGCAAGGGTTTCGTCATTGAGCTGCACAAGGCGTCTCGCATAGTGCAAGAGCTTCTCGCCATTCTCGGTCAGACGCGATGTGCGGCCGTCGCGGATGAAGATCGGCCGTCCGATCCGTTCCTCAAGGCGGCGCATCTGCATCGAGACTGCGGATTGTGTCTTGTGAACCACTTCGGCGGCCTTTGTGAAACTGCCACTTTCCGCAATTGCCACGAATGTTCTGAGTTGATCGAGATCCAGCATGCGACGCCTTTCATCAGCATTTTAGATCAATATCACAAAAAACATTCGTTAGTGAAATGAATATTTCCACCCCATCCTGGGAAGCAGAGAGAGCCAACCGGACAATCCCGAACACGGGGAAAGTTGATCATGGAAACTCTGACCCACATCGCCACTCTTGTAGCCGAGCGGTTTGAAACATTGGTCGCCGTTATTGAGAAACACCAGGCTGGCCGTCAGCTTGCCCGGATGAGCGACCGGTCCTTGAAAGATATTGGTGTGCCGCGCGGACAAATTGACGGTGCGGTTCTGCCCGGATCCGGCGCTCCCTTGAAAACCGGACCGTCACCCGGTCAAGCGCTTCCACATACATGCAATCCCACCGATTGCGAAACGGCCGAAACCAAAAACGTCGCGTCCACAAGGCAGGCTGCCTGACTTCACAAAAATAGATTGATTGCATCACAAACATTCGTTGGAATTATACATCCAACACGAGCACAGTATCAAAGTTCCAAAACCAGACGCCAGATGGCGCCGCATCGCCTGCGAAGGGATTTCGCCGGCTCAATGGAGGCTATTGCCATGTCATACTTGTCGATTTTTGCCTGTTTTTCCGCAGTATCGGAAGCAGTTGCGCGCGTGGCACGTGCGGTCAAGAATCGCCGCAAGGTGACATGCCTCGGCGATTTGTCAGATTCCCAGCTTGCGGATCTTGGGTTGAGACGGGCCGATATCGGATTGGCGCTTCGTTTGCCAATGTGGACCGATCCGGCAAGCGTCCTGACCAACTGGGCCGACGAACGGCGTCTGGTAGATACGTCGGTTCAATCCTTTGCTTGTTTCGCCGCCAACTCGGACGAAAAGTCGCCCGACGGCCGCGGCGGCCAACCGGCCCGCGCAGCCTGACCCCTCCGGACTGCAAGGCCACTGCAGCCCCTGTCAGCAGCCTCGCTGACATCAACTGGCCCGCCGCCCCCGGCGGGCCTTTTTTTTATGTTTCGCCGGACTTCAGGTCCCGGGATGCGTTGGCGAAAAACTCGTCAAAGGCCTCGAACTGGCTGGACTGGAGAGACCGCCCGGCATTCATCCAGTCTGCCACGATATCCTCAAACTCACTGCGCTCATCAACGTGAGCGTCTTGCCGTTCCGGATCTACATCCGTTTCGATATCATCAGCCGCCGCTGCTTCGGTGCCGTTGGCCTCGTTGTCGTATACATCCGGTTCCCCGGCATCAGAACCCGGCGATTGAGCGGGGGTAAAGAACGGCTGCAAGAATCCTTGCCAGAACGCCTGCACCGCCTGCCCGTAATCCTGCATCATGTCCATGGGCGTCGGTGCCGGTTTGGGACGCCCGCGCGCAAATCCGCGCATGAAGGCATCCAGCATTTCCTGCCCCTGACCGGGCAGATAGGGACGCACCAGTTTGGCCATCGCCAGTGACGCGGCAACCGGCATCACTTCCTGGATTGCATCCTGTTGCAGCCCGGTGATCTTGGCAATGTGTTCGGCAACCGCAGACCGGACCGGTTCAGGCCCGTAAAAGAATGCCAACTCATCGGTTTCGGTCTTGCTGGTGGCCCCAAACATACTGGCGAAGGGATTGTCCGCACCACTTCCCGCCATCCAGGGAGCCCAGGGATTCGGTGCCTTGCCGCCAAAAAAGTCAAACCCGGATTGGGCTGCCGGCAAAAGCTGCGCCATCGCCTTGTTCAGGTCTTGCGGCTGCCAGCCAAACCGGGCCTGCATATCCTCCGCCACCGCCGAAAGAGTGTATGGAAAAAAGCTGTTGTTCGGGTCGGGCATGGTCCCTGCCTGGTGCGAGTGAGTCGCCCCAATCATCGGATTTCACTAACGCGCAGTCAACACATCGCAAACCATTGCGTGTCCGGCGTCAGCTTCGTAACGGACCAGGGCCTAATAGGCATAGTCCTTATATAAATATGACAGGTCGCCCTTCCAAGGACCATTGTAGCGGCCCAGCAGCACATCGGCGGGTGACATGCCCGCAGCCATGCCTTCGACCAGTGGCGCCAGATGCACACGCTCATCCAGATCGCCATCACTCATATTCGCGCGCCGCTTCAAGCCTTCCTGCGCCAGATCGAGGGCCTGCCGGGCAATGTCCAGCACGGTTCCGGACCGGAACGGCGTCTGCAGGGCAAACTTCGGCACGTCTGAGCGAAGGGCCGCGCGTTCCTCGGAACTCCAGTCCTTTACCAAGTCCCATGCCGCATCAAGCGTATCGCTGTCATAGAGCAAGCCGACCCAAAACGCCGGCAGGGCACAGATCCGCCGCCACGGGCCGCCATCGGCCCCGCGCATTTCAATGAACTGTTTCAGCCGAACATCCGGGAACAAGGTCGACAGGTGATTGTTCCAATCGCCCAGCGTGGGCTCCGGGTCTTCGATTTTCCCGGCAAGGCCGCCCTTCATGAATTCCCGGAACGTGGTGCCGGTCACATCATGATAGGTGTTGCCGCGCTTGACGAAATACATGGGAACATCAATCGCCCATTCGACATAGCGCTCGAAGCCGAAGCCGTCCTCGAAGGCAAATGGCAGGTCGCCAGTTCGGTCCGCGTCGGTATCCGTCCAGATCTGGGCCCGGAACGACTTGAAGCCGTTCGGCTTTCCATCGGTGAAGGGCGAATTCGCAAACATTGCGGTTGCGACCGGCTGCAAGGCCAGCCCGACACGCATCTTTTTCACCATGTCGGCTTCGGATGCAAAATCGAGATTCACCTGAATGGTCGAGGTCCGGTACATCATGTCCAGGCCGAGTGAGCCGACCTTAGGCATGTAGTTTGTCATGATTTCATAGCGGGACTTGGGCATCACGGGGATGTCCTTGCGCAACCAGTCCGGTGTCATCCCGATGCCCAAAAAACCGATCCCGAGTGGTTCGGCCACCTGACGCACATCCGCCAGATGCGAATTGGCTTCACGGCAGGTCTGGTGCAGGGTTTCGAGAGGGGCTCCCGACAATTCGAACTGCCCGCCCGGCTCGATAGAAATCGCGCCGCCGCCATTGGGATCGGCCAGACCGATGATCTTGCCCGCATCCTCGATCCGGTCCCAGCCGAGGATCTTTTCCATGCCAAGAAGTACTGCCTCGACACCGGAAGGCCCCTCATAGGCAATCGGGGTCTGATCCTTGACGTGATAACCGAACTTCTCGTGCTCGGTGCCAATCCGGAAGTCGGCGACGGGCTTGCACCCCGCTTCAAGCGTCGCGGCCAGCGCAGCGACATCCTTTACCGGCGTGGAATCAACCGTATCGCGCGCCATGCAACTCTACCCCCGGACAGTGACTGTTGACGTGCCGCGCAGAACGCCCGGACGCCGATCGCATTTAGGCTTGATCAGTCCAAAATGCAAGCGAGGCTTTTCACCTGAACGGAGTGTTGCGGTTTCCGGAACCACGGGCAATGGCCACCGGTTCAAACAGCCCAATCCCCCAGCGTCGCCTGGATCACCGCAAGAGCTGCAACGGCAGCCGTATCTGCCCTGAGAATGCGCGGCCCCAGAGGAATTGGAACAACAAACAGCTGAGCGCGCAGGAGCGCCCGTTCCTCTTCGGAAAACCCGCCTTCCGGCCCGATCAGAAGCGCAAGTGGCGCTGGACCGGCTTCTGCCAGTGCAGCGAGTTCCAAAAGCGGGTTGTGGGTTTCCTCGCCCTCGTCACAAAACAGCAAGCGGCGCCCGGGATCCATCCCCGGCCAGGTCTCGACAAGCTCCTTGAGCGAAACCGGCTCCGAGACTGATGGCACTGCCAGAACGCCACACTGCTCCGCTGCCTCGATCACATTGGCTTCCATGCGTTCGAGATTGATGCGGGTCGACTGGGTGTGCTGGGTGAACACGGGCCGGAGCGTGCCGGCACCCATCTCGACCGCCTTTTGCACCATGTAGTCGAGCCTTGCATGTTTCAGCGGTGCAAACAGATAGTGCAGATCGTTGACCGGGGTCTGCACCCGCGTCTGGCGTTCGAGATTGAGGACACAGGCCTTCCGGCCCGTCGCCTTGATCGACGCGAGCCATTCTCCGTCCGAGCCGTTGAACACGAGGACCTGATCGCCGTCTTTCAACCTCAGGACATTCAGGAGGTAATTGGCCTGGCCCCGGTCCGCCTCAATGCTTGCCCCGTCCGCCAGAACGTGCCGCAGGAACAATCGCTGCAGTTTGAACTCGTATTTGCCCATAGGCACAGGGTGTCTGTTGAAGGCGGCGCACGCAACAGCTTTGGCCCAATTTCCTGTGGGTTCCACAGGGGCAACCGGTTCACGACCACCAGCTGATTGATAAATGATTCACAGGCCCTGCCTGCAATCGCGCAGCGCTGACACAAGACCTTGACCGCAGCGGCTTGTCGCTTCAGGTTCGGCGCAGTTTCAAGGGATTCAGAGCGTGTCAGAAACCAAGTCGAATGTCGCAGAATTCTCGGTCTCCGAGATTTCCTTCTCCATCAAGAAAACCATGGAAGACACGTTCGGCTATGTCCGTGTGCGCGGCGAGCTCGGCCGCATATCGCGGCCCGGATCGGGACACATCTATCTGGATCTGAAGGATGACCGCGCGGTCCTGTCCGGTGTGATCTGGCGCGGTGTCGCGTCGAAACTGAAGATCCAGCCCGAACAGGGTCTGGAAGTGATCGCCACCGGCAAGATCACGACCTTTCCGGGCCAATCGAAATACCAGATGGTGATCGACGCGCTGGAACCGGCAGGTGCCGGTGCGCTGATGGCGCTTCTGGAAGAACGCAAGAAAAAGCTTGCCGCCGAAGGCCTGTTCGCACCCGAGCGCAAGAAGATCCTGCCGCATTTGCCCAAGGTGATCGGTGTGGTCACCTCGCCCTCCGGTGCGGTGATCCGCGATATCCTTCACCGGATTTCCGACCGTTTTCCGCTGCATGTGCTTGTCTGGCCGGTCCGGGTCCAAGGCGAAACCTGCGGCGCCGAAGTTGCCAACGGCATTCGCGGCTTCAACGCCATTGCACCCGGCGGCCCGATGCCCCGGCCCGATCTTCTGATCGTCGCGCGCGGCGGTGGCAGCATCGAGGACCTTTGGGGATTCAACGAAGAGGCCGTCGTGCGCGCGGCCGCAGACAGCGACATCCCGCTGATTTCGGCGGTTGGCCACGAAACCGACTGGACCCTGATTGATCTGGCAGCCGATGTCCGTGCGCCGACGCCGACGGGCGCGGCGGAAATCGCGGTTCCGGTGAAAGCCGACCTGATGGCAATGACCGACGATCTGTCGCGGCGCCTGTTGTCGGGCCTGAACAGGCTGGTTGCCAGCCGCCGAACGGAGTTGCGGGCAGCAGGTGCCGCCCTGCCCGCTCCGCGTGATCTGCTCGCCCTGCCCCGCCAGCGCTTCGACACGGCTGCAACCGGGCTTGAGCGCGGGCTGATCGTCAATACCCGCCATCACCGCAGCGCTTACCAGAATGCGGCTGCGCGGCACGCACCCTATCTACTGACCCGCCTGCTCAGCCAGGCCGGTGACCAGTTGACGCGCGAAAGCGAGCGCCAGCACCGGGCCTTGCGGACATCTTTCTCTCAGAAACGCCAGGGCTTCGAGGCGCTGGCAGCCCGGTTGACCCCGGGCCGCTTGACCCAGCAGATCAGCGTGAACTCCGAACGGCTCACCGGCCTTGGCGGACGGCTTGACCGGGCCTATGGCGCCAAACTGGGCCACGAGCGGGAAAAACTGCGCGGCCTCGGCAGCTTGTTGCAGTCCTTGTCGTACAAGGACGTTCTGGCGCGCGGCTACGCGGTCGTCAGGGACGACAAGGACCAGCCGTTGCGCTCCACCGCAGACATCGCTTCCGGCGCGGCCCTGTCGATCGAACTGGCGGACGGCCGGATCGATGCGATTGCAACCGGCGAGAGCGCGGCTCCCGCGCCTTCAAAGGCAAAGCCGAAGCGCCCCACAGTGCAAAAAGACAAACCGGCGGATCAGGGGTCTTTGTTTTAGGGGAGTTGCAGAGCAGCCTGAGCCATGCGGCGAGGCTGACCGGTTCTGAGCAGCCGCCTGACGGTTGTCATCCCGGAAAAACCAACGGGTTTATCCGGGATCGGAGAGCCAATGAGATCAGCAACTTCCAGTTTCATCGATCCCGGCAAGGCACTTTGCCTGGCCGGGATGAGGCTCATGCTTTCAGGAACCCGACTGAACTGGCTCCGCAGGATTTCATATTACCCCATCATCGACGGCAGGAAGGTGATGATGGAGGGAAAGGCCAGAAGTCCTGCAATGGTCAGCACATCGGCCACGAAAAACGGAACGCAGCCCCGGAAGACTTCCTGAACCGGGATATCCGGCCGCACGCCACTGACCACGAAGCAATTGAGCCCGATGGGCGGCGTGATCAAACAGAGCTCCGCCATTTTCACGACCAGAATGCCGAACCAGATGGCGCAGGCCTCCCCGGACAGACCGAAGGCACTGTCCGCCGCCGACACGGCTTCCCCGCCATTGAGCGCCATCACCGCCGGATAAACCACCGGCAAGGTCAGGATCAGCATGCCGATCGCATCCATGAACATGCCCAGCACCGCATAGGCAAGCAGAATGCAGATCAGCACGATCCAGGGCGAGAATTCCAGCGCGACGATGAAGTCCTTGAACGCTTCCGGCAGCCCGGCAAAGCCCAGGAACCGGACATAGACCAGCACGCCCCAGATCAGGGTGAAGATCATCACCGTCAGCTTGGCGGTCTCGTGCAACGCCTGCCCCAGCTGCTTGGTGCGCATGCCTTTTGCAAATGCCACAACCAGGACGACGAACGCTCCAAGGGACCCGGCTTCGGTCGGCGTCGCCAGACCGAAAAAGAAGGCAGAGAAAATGATCGCGACCACGGCAACAATCGGCAAGGTGCCCGGGACCGATTCGAACCTTTCGCGCCAGGAGTACCCGCGCACCGGGGGGGCATCGCCCCGGAAGGCGGAGATGCCGACAATGATCGCCACATAGACAAATGCCGAAAACACGCCGGGCAAGAAACCTGCGATCAGCAGTTTTCCGACCGATTGTTCGACCAGAATGGCGTAGATCACCAAAATGGCCGAGGGCGGGATCAGCGAGGCAAGCGTACCGCCAGCGGCAACCACGGCGGCCGACAGGCGCTTCGAGTAGCCGGCCGCCAGCATTTCCGGGATCGCGACCCGGGCAAAGACGGCAGCCGTTGCGACGGAAGCTCCGGATACGGCGGCAAAGCCCGCCGTCGAAAACACGGTGCCCACGGCCATGCCGCCGGGCATCCAGCCAAGCCAGCGTTTGGCCGCTTCAAACAGCTGCTTGGTGAAGCCGGCATAAAAGGCCAGAAACCCGATCAGAATGAAGGTCGGCAGCACCGACAGGGCATAGGTGACCGATTTCGAATGCGGGATGGTGCCCGCCATTTTCAGGGCCGTGAAAAACCCGCGCTCAAAGCCTTGCAGCAGCGAGAAATGAATCATCAGGCCGACGACCCCGACAAAGGCAGCGGCAAAGGCCACCCGCATGCCCAACACAACGAGAACAAGCAGAACGCCTGTCATCAGGAGACCAACATCAAACGGGGTCATTTCGCGCCTCCGGCTTCCGTGTCTTCGCCAAAGGCTTCCTCGATTTCGTGCTGGGCCACCTCTTCCACATCATGGATCACAGGGACGGCGACGGCGGCCCTGTCCGGGTTCACGACCAACCGCGCGTAGCCATAGATCTGTAACAGCAGGCGACAAAACAGGAGGCTCAGGGCAATCGGCACGAGCAGTTTCGACGGCCAGGTCGGCAGCCGGATATCCATGGTGCTGTCACCGAAACTCCAGGCCCGGTCGAAGTGATACCAGCTGCCCCAAATGAGCAAAAACACCACCGCCGCGATCAGGATCACCCCGATCATTTCGCAGATCCACAAGGCCCGGCCATGCAACCTGCCGAGCACGATTTCCATCCGGATATGGCCGCCGACGCGCTGGCAATAGGCAACACCTGCAAAGGCAAAGATCGCCATGGCCTGTTCGGTGATGTCGATAAATCCGGGGATCGGCGTGTTGAACAGCAGCCGCCCCAGCACCTGGGCCACGGCGAGCAGCATCAATGCCAGAATGGCAAAGGCGGCAATCATGTTGAAGAGGTTTTCGACATGGCCCAGCGCGCCGTCGAAACGCATAAAGGTTTGAGGCCGCCCGGGTTCGGGAGACACGGCCCTGCCTTGAGTATTCATGTTGGATTATGCCCCGTCAGTCGCCCTCCCGGCGTTATGCCGGGAGGGGGGTCTGGCGTATTCTGGCCAGGACCAGCCAATCAGTTGTTGACGGTCGTGTTGACCAGATCGAGCAGTTCCTGAGCCGGCAGGCCATTGGCGGACTGCTCCTCGACCCACGCCGTCCAGATCGGACCGGCCTTTTCCTTGAAAGCTGCAAGTTCTTCATCGGAGAACTCGACTTGGGAAATGCCCTGGCTCTCCAGCTCCGGCCACCATTTGTCGTAGAGCGCGTTGTAGGTCGTCAGATAATGGTCAAGTGCCGGGCCAACCGACTCGTCAAGCGCCTGACGGTATTCCTCCGGCAAGGCATTATAGGCATCCATGTTGACCACCACCGGACAGTGAACCGTGCCCGGATTGAGGTTTTTGGTCCACCAGTCGGCAACTTCGATGGTCTTGAAGGCCATATGGGCATGCGGCGCAAAGCCTGCCGCCTGAACCGTTCCGGAATCGATTGCCTGATAGGTCTCGGAAGCCGTGACCGACGTCGGCACCGCACCGACCGCTTCCATCATCTGTCCGAGACCGCCGAGTGCGCGCACCCGCATGCCGTCAAAATCGGAAATGCTGTCCGGCGCGTCTCCCTTGCCGGCAAAATTATATTGCGGCATCGGCGAGGGCATCAGCGGCTTGGCATTCCAGCGCGCCAGATCCTGTTGGACAGCGGGGTGCTCATAAAGCACCTTCGATACTTCCACTTCCTTTTCCAGATCGGATACCCCGAGGAAGGGCAGCTCCAGAACGGTCAGGCTCGGGTTCTTGTCGGCATGGTAGGACGCGCAGAACTGCGCCAGCTCGAAAGCGCCAAAGGAGATCCCGTCGAGATTTTCACGCGACTTGGACAGCGCCTCCCCGTAGTTGAGCTTGATCACGAATTCGCCGTTGGTGCGGTTCGACACTTCCTCGGCGAGCTTTTCGACATGTTCGGTAAAGGCGCGGCGCTTGCCCCAAAGCGATGCGTTCCAGGTGACGTCTGCAGCGAATGTCTCGGCCGCAAAGACCAGCCCCAGAACGGCGGTTGTCGCAGCCGTCGTGGTTTTCAAGAAATGCATGTAAATCCTCCCAGATTTTTCATAGTCCCCTGCCCGAAACCGGACAGACCCCCACCTGTTATAGGCAGGTTTGACAGATCCCAAAACCGAACATGCCGCGCACGCCCCCGGTGACGCAACAGGATTTGCAGGAATTTGCATGAAATGCCCCAGATCGTTTCAGGAGCCCGCTCGCCGGATCAGCCGCGCTCGTGACAATTCAGATCAGCCTCAGGATTTGCCCGATTTGCCGCAGCAACACACTCGCATGGCCAAACCGCGCTTCCTTCCGGAGAAACACCGACCGCCATAAGTGCAGCCCGCAAGCGGCACTTCCCTTACGATACCGGAAGGAGCTGCCAACGTCTTTTTGGTCAAGAACAGTAAATCAGTTTCTGACGGTCGTATTGACAAAATCAAGGAGGTCCTGTGCCGGCAAGCCTTTGGAGGTCTGCTCCTTGATCCAGGCGTTTCGAATTGGAACGGCCCTCTCCTTGAACACTGCAACCTCATCATCAGAGAATTCGACCTGGACAATGCCACGTCTGTCAAGTTCCGGCCACCACTGGTCGTAAAACGCCTCGTGCACCGCCAAATAGTGGTCGAGCGCCGGACCGACCGAGTCATCCAGAGCCTGGCGGTATTCGTCCGGTAGTGCTTCGTAAGCATCAATATTGACGACCAGCGGGCAGGGACTTGTGCCAAAATTGAGGTTGCTGATCCACCAATCGGCAATCTCAATAGTCTTGTAGGACAAGTGTGCATAAGGTGGAAAGGCAACAGCCTCGACCAAACCGCTATCGAATGCCTGATAAACCTCGGGAGCGGTGACAGACGTCGGAATGGCTCCAGCTGTTTCCATCATCCGGGCATGACCGCCAACGGCACGTACGCGCATGCCGTCAAGATCAGAAATGCCGCCGGGCGGATCCCCCTTTCCGGCAAAAACAGACTGGGGTATCGGCGAGGGCATCAGCGGTTTCGCATTCCAGCGGGCCAGATCCTTTTGCACGGCCGGATGCCCATAGAGCGCATTTGATACTTCAACTCTCTCTTCAAGTCCGGAAATACCGAGAAACGGCAATTCAAGAACTGTCAGGGATGGCGTCTTGTCGGCATGATAGGACACACAGACCTGAGCCAGTTCAAATGCCCCGATAGATATCCCGTCAAGGTTCTCCCGCGCCTTCGAGAGCACTTCACCGTAATTCAGATTGATCACAAACTCGCCGTTGGTTCGTTTGGACACCTCCTCGGCAAGCTTTTCGACATTTTCGGTCAAGGCGCGGCGATTGCCCCACAGGGATGCGTTCCAGGTAACTTCGGCGGCAAATGTCTCTGCAACGAATACAAGTCCGAGAGTAACAGTCGTCACAGCCGCAACCGTATCTGTGATCCGCATGCAAATCCTCCCAGTTTCAAAGCCACCGAATCCGAAACCGAATGGCACAGTCACCAGTTACGGTTTGCCTTGATTAAGTCGATTTTTGACAGCATGCCGCCCACAGAACTAAGGAAGCAACAAAAAACGGACACCTCACACAAAAATACCCCAGAGGTAGCCTGACGATAAAAAATATAATCAACCCACATTACTCAAAAGAGCATGAATTATTTTAAGAATTGAAACAATGTTGGACAAACGCAGACGGACCGCATTACCTTCCGGGAAAAATATCCGAAGGACTGGAAACACCCATGGATTTTTTTCCAAGTGAAGAACATCAGCTGATACAGGCAACCGCGCGCAAGCTGTCCAAAGACCTGCTGGAGCCGAACGCCGAAGCGCTTGATCATGGCGAAGGCCGCGACACCCTGCTGGCCAACCTGAAGACCCTGGCTGAAAACGGCTTCATGGGGCTCAACCTTGCGGCCAGGTATGGCGGAACGGAAGCCGGGACCGTGAGTTTCGCGCTTGCCATCGAAGCACTTGCCCGTGGTTGCGCCTCAACGACCGTTACCGTTTCCGTCACCAACATGGTCGGGGAAGTGATCCAGGCGGTGGGGTCGGATGAGCAAAAGGCCGCCTATCTGCCCAAACTCAGCGATGGCACCTATCCGGCAGGCGCTTTCTGCCTGACGGAAGCAGGGGCCGGGTCCGATCCATCGGCCATGAAAACCCGCGCGGTCAAGGATGGAAACCACTATGTCCTGAACGGTACGAAACTCTATATTTCCTCCGCCGAATATGCGGGTGTCTTTGTTGTGTGGGCCGTGACCGATCCGGATGCGCCCAAGGGCAAGGGGATTTCGTGTTTTCTGGTCGAAGCGGACACACCGGGGCTGATCATCTCCAAGGCGGAAAAGAAGATGGGCCAGACGGGATCTGCCACCAACGAGGTCGTGTTCGAGGACTGCCGCATTCCGGCAACAGCCATGATGGGCGCTGAAAACGACGGCTTCCGGGTGGCGGTCGGAGAGCTTGCGGGCGGGCGCATCGGTGTCGCCTCGCTCGCGCTCGGGATTGCCAATCAGGCCATGGAAACCGCCAAACAGTATGTCAAGGAACGCGAACAGTTCGGGCGCCCGCTTGCCGACATGCAGGGCATTCAGTGGATGATTGCCGACCGGGAGACTGATCTCGAAGCAGCCCGGCTTCTGATTCTCCAGGCGGCAACGCTCAAGGACGCCGGGCAGCCCTTTTCCAAGGCCGCGTCAATGGCAAAGCTGTTTGCTTCCGAGGCCGCACAACGCGCGACCTATACGGCGCTGCAGCTTCACGGCGGGGCAGGCTACATCAGGGACTATCCCCTGGAGCGGTACGCCCGCGACGCGCGCATCACGACGATTTACGAGGGCACCTCTGAAATTCAGCGTCTGATCATTGCGCGCGAAACCATGAAGGCGGTCTGAACTGACCGCCGCAGCACCTACTGCAAGGCGCAATGCGGCCTTGCAGCCCACTCCGTTCGCGCCGTTTGATCCCGGTCAAGGCTGAAACCTCTTGCCAAGCCTAACGTCCTGTCACAGGTTGGCATCAAGGGACGCGACGGAGAGTTCCCTGCAAGGAGGTAAGTCTATGCCTTTCAAAGATATTCTGACAGTCGTTGATCTGGCCGGATCCCAGGCGGCCGCGAAATACGCCCTGGAACTTGGACGCCACTTCGATGCGCATGTGACCGGTCTGGCCATTGCGTTTGAACCTGTTGTCCCCGCCTTTGCCGCGGCCCCCATGCCGGTCGACTATCTGGAAGCCGCCCATGAACAGGCCGTCAACGCGGCCAAGGACTGTCAAAAGCAATTCGATGAACTTGCCCGTCTTGCAGGCACCAAATCCGAAAGCCGCATTGCCGAGATCCTGACCGGCGGCCCGCTGGCCGGTGTCATGCAGCATTGCCGCCCGACCGATCTGGTGGTGATCGGCCAGGTCAATCCGGACAGTCCCGAACCCATGCGGGAACTGCTCATCGAAACCGTTCTGTTCGAGAGCGGCGTCCCGGTCCTGCTGATCCCCTATATCGGCGTCAAGGATTACCAGCCCAAGCATGTTCTGGTCGGATGGGACGGCAGTTCGACCGCGACAAAGGCGATCCATGCGGCGCTGCCGATACTGGAGCGCGCCGACAAGGTGACCGTGCTTGTCATCCAGAAGAACGAACCGAGCGACGGACAACCGGGCGCGGACATTGCCACCTATCTCGCCCGCCACAACATGGATGTCACAATCGATGTGGTCACCAATCCGCAAACTGCCATCGCCGACACGGTCCTGAACTACGTTTCCGACAATGGCAATGATCTTGTGGTGATGGGCGGGTATGGCCACAGCCGCATGCGGGAGTTCCTGTTTGGCGGCGCAACCCGTGAAATCCTGTCTTCAATGACAGTGCCGGTGCTGATGGCCCACTAGGGCGCTTGGCCAGTCCCATTCGAAAGGCGCATGGCGGCATATGGGAGGGCCGGCATGCGCAACAGTTTTCACCCCGGTCCTGTTCTATGGTACCAACACCGTGAGGCGGCGTCTTGACGATCCGAAACCTCGAGGGCTTTTTTGCCCCAACCTCCCTTGCCGTGATCGGTCCTCCCCGTCACCCGGCGGAGGCGACAGCAAAACTGCTTGAGGTGCTGGAAAGCAACCCGGCGTCCTTTCCGATTTTCACCATCGATCTGCCGACACGCTCGGAACGGTTCAAGAAAGTGTCTTCGATCAAGGCGCTGCCAATCGCTCCGGATCTCGCCATTTGCCTCGGGCCCAAGAAGTCGATCCCTAAAACCATTGCGCGGCTGGCAAAGGCTGGAACGCGGGCGGTCCTGCTTTGGTCTCCGGGCTTTGCGCACTGGCCGGAAGACCTGCTTCAGGCCTGCCGGGAGGCCGGACGCCCGACCAGTCTCAGGCTGATCGGACCGGGGAGCCTCGGCATGGCTGTCCCGGCGACCGGTCTCAACGTACTCACCTCCGCGCGCCCGCCGATCAAGGGCGACATCGCGCTGATTGCCCGCTCCAGTGCCGTCCTGAATGCCACCCTCACCTGGGCCGAACGGCACCAGGTCGGCTTTTCCGCCGCCGTCTCGCTCGGCGCCCGCACAGATGCGGATGTTGGCGACCTGATCGACTATTTTGCCCAGGACCACCGGACCCGCGCCATCCTGCTGCATCTGGAAGGCATTTCCACGCCGCGAAAATTTCTGTCCGCAGCGCGTGCCGCTGCCCGCAGCAAGCCGGTGATCGTCATCAGATCCGGAAGAAGCCGGGACATCGTCGGAACGGGCCGGACCCATGCAGGCCGGCTGGCGGACCCGGATGCGGTCTATGAGGCCGTCTTCCGTCGCACCGGGCTGATGCGGGTCGACGACTTCGACGAGATGTTCGAGGCGGTGGAAACCCTGTCCCGTATCCGTATCCCTAAAAGCGAGGCATTCGCGGTCGTCGCGAACGGGCGGAGCCTCGCCAGCCTCGCGACCGACCGTCTGCTCGACATGGGGGGACGGCTCGCAAGCCTGTCAGATGACACGCTAAAGGCGCTGCAGCCCCTGGTGCGGAGGGGCGTAAATGTCACCGACGCCGCGCCGGTCATCTTGTCGGAGCACGTCCCTCGCGAGGATCTGAAAGCAGCCATCGGCATCCTGCTGGGAGATCTGGCCGTCGACGGCGTTCTGGTTCTTCAGGCACCGAGCCTGTTCACACCGATTGAAACCACTGCGCAAGCCATCGCGGATGCCGCCGAGGCCGACAAGAAACGCAGCGGCCGCAAGAAAGCCCTTGTCGCCGGACTGATTGGCGCGAGTTCAAGCCTGCGCGAGCATCTCGACGCAGCCAAGGTGCCCTCGTTCCGGAGCCCGGCCGGAGCGGTGCGCAGCATGATGCATATCGCCCAGGACGCACGCTCGCGTGACTTTCTGATGGCCGCACCCCCAAGCCTGCCCGCGGATTTTGTGCCCGACAGCACCGGGGCGCGCCGCATCGTCGAGCGCGCCCTGTCCGCCGGACAGACCTGGCTGGCGCCGGATGACGTCTCCGCGATCCTGTCCGCCTACCACATTCCGGTCATCGCGACCCGTCTGGCGAAGACGCCCTTAGAAGCGGCCAGTCTTTCAGAGAGCTTCTTCAAGTCCGCCCGGCACGCCGTGGTCAAGCTGATCTCGCCGGACCTGCCGTTCAAGTCGCGGATCGACGGCGTGCGGCTCGGGATTGAAAGCCCAGCAGGCGTCGCAGCTTCGGCCGAAGAACTGATTTCCCAAACCCGCCGCATCTTTCCCCATGCCGAGATCGCCGGGGTCAGCATCCATCCGATGCTGGAGGACCGCCATGGACTGGAACTGTTCATGGGGCTGGCCGACACACCGTTGTTCGGTCCGGTCATCGTGTTCGGCCATGGCGGAACGTCTGTTGAGGACAGCGCGGACATCTCTATCGAGTTGCCGCCGCTCGATCTGAACCTCGCCCATGCTCTCATCAACCGGACCCGGATCGCCAAGCTGCTCGATGGCGGCAGCACCCGCCCGCAGCTGGATCGGGATGCGCTGGCGCTGGCACTCGTAAAATTGTCGCAGATCGCAATCGATATCCCGGAAATCATCGAACTCGATATCAATCCGATCATCGCGCGGCAATCCGGCATTCTGGGTCTGGATGCGCGCATGACCCTCGGGCGGCCGACGGAACATCCCGGCCGCGCAGGCAAGTCGCGTCTGGCCATTGCCCCCTATCCCAAGGAGTGGGAACAGACGCTTTGCTTGAAGAACGGCAAGTCCGTGTTTGTCCGGCCCGTGCGTCCGGATGACGAAGACCTGTTCCGGACATTTTTCGAACATGTTGCGACGGAAGACCTGCGGCTCAGGTTCTTTGCGCCGGTCCGGGACTTCAGCCACCGGTTTCTCGCCCGCCTCACCCAGCTGGATTATGCAAGGGCGATGGCCTTTGCGGCACTTGACCCGGAAACCGGCAGTCTGGAAGGCGTGGTCCGGCTGCACGCGGACCCGGATCACCAGACCGGAGAATATGCGGTCATGGTGCGATCAGACCTCAAGGGCCACGGCCTGGGTTGGGCGCTGATGAAACTGATCATCCGCTATGCCACGGCCGATGGCATTTCAACAGTCAAGGGAGAAGTGCTGAAGGAAAACACCTCGATGCTGTCCATGTGTCAGGCACTCGGGTTTTCGGTCAGCACCTCCGGGGATGACCCCGGAATTGCCGAGGTCACGCTTAATGTTGCCGATCTTCCCGAAGACGACGCCTAGCCTCGTTACCGAGCTTCCGCCGCCGATCTGATCTGGCTCAGGGAGGCAGACGGCGTGATCGCTTCCGGATCGAGTATCAAGTGCAAGAGCGCAGGCTTGCCGGATCGCTGCGCACGTTCGAAAGCCGGTCCGAAGTCCTCCGTGGTTTCAATCGTCTCCGCATGTGCTCCGTAGGACCGGGCAAGCATGGCAAAGTCCGGATTGACCAGATTTGTCGCAGACACGCGGCCGGGATAGATCTTCTCCTGATGCATCCGGATCGTCCCGAACAAGCCATTGTCGATGACCAGAAGCATGATTGCGGCCCCCTCCTGACAGGCAGTGCCAAACTCCTGCATGGTCATCTGCACGCATCCGTCACCGGCAAAACACACCACCGTACGGTCGGGGAATGCCAGCTTTGCGGCAACGGCAGCCGGCAGACCGTATCCCATGGAGCCCGACGTTGGAGCCGCCTGGGTTGCATACTTGCGGAAGCGGTGAAAGCGGTGCAGCCAGGTGGCGTAATTCCCCGCGCCATTGGTGAAGATAGTGTCATCAGGCAAACTCGCCTCGATCCAGTCCATCACACCGGCCATCTGCAAATGTCCCGGAGTTTGCGGACGCGTACCGGACCATTCCAGATAGTCTGCATGCGCTTTGGCCGCGACACCGGCGGATTTGAGTTCGCGCGGTGGCTGAAGTCCTTCGGCTGCCTTGCAAAAGGCGGTCGGGCTGGCATGGATCGCAAGCGAGGGCCTGTATACCCGGCCGAGCTCTTCCGCATCGGGATGCACGTGGACCAATGGCTGATCGGGCTCGGGGATTTTCAGCAAGGAATAGGACTGGCTTGGCATCTCCGACAAGCGGCCGCCGACCAGAAGGACCAAGTCTGAATTCCTGATTCGGTCGGCCAGTTTCGGATTGATGGCGATCCCGACATCCCCGGCATAGTTCGGATGCAGATTGTCAAACAGCATCTGGCGGCGGAAGGAACACGCCACCGGCAGCTCGAACCGCTCGGCAAACCGGGTAAAGGCGGCCACAGCCTCTTCCGACCAGCGGCTGCCACCAAGAATGGCAATCGGCCGACTGGCAGCCCAAAGCCTCTTTTGCAGGTCCGCCATCACATTGAGGCCGGGCTGGGTTTCAATCTGGGACCAGGGGGCCGGTTGCGGCACCGCCGCCACCTCCACCAGCATGTCTTCGGGCAGGGCCAGCACGACCGGCCCGGGCCGGCCGGAGGTTGCCGCGTGATAGGCCCGCGAGATGAATTCCGGAACACGGTCCGCATGGTCGATCTCGGCCACCCATTTCGCCATGCCGCCGAACATCTGGCGGTAATCGACTTCCTGAAACGCCTCGCGTTCGCGCATCCCGCGCTCGATCTGACCGATAAACAGGATCATCGGGGTTGAATCCTGCGCTGCCACATGAACACCGGCAGCGGCATTGGTGGCACCGGGGCCGCGCGTCACCATGCAGATCCCCGGGCGCCCGGTCAGCTTGCCATGAGTTTCGGCCATCATCGCCGCACCGCCCTCCTGGCGGCAAACGGTTACCGGAACATCGGCATCATGAAGGGCGTCAAGAACAGCCAGATAACTCTCACCGGGCACGCAAAAGACCCGGTCCGCCCCATGCACTTCAAGCGCGTCCACCAACAGCTGGCCACCGGTCTTTGGTTTGATCTTCATTCCAGCCATTCCTGATCCCTTCGCCCGGAAAATCGCCCCTGCATAAAGTGCAAGGTCAAAACCATCGATATTCCGGTTCGTTATAGCCGAGAATGGGTACCCGCGGCAGCCGAAGGCTTCGGCCTTTTGGCAATGAGGTCATTCCGGACCGGAACGCGGGCGCATACGAAAATGGCCGGAGCGATGCTCCGGCCAGACGCCTTTTTTAATGGTGCTCAAATGCTCAGATCGATTGGACCGTCACCACCTGGAACGTATGCAGGTCGCCGTCCTCATCCTTGATGGAGACATACTCCCCCGGATTGAAGGCATGCGCTCCAAACCGGTAGCCCGCCTCGTCATCATCGTCGCCGTCGACATCGTACCGGAATGCCCAGGATCCGCCCGGCCGATGCACCAAATGACCGACCTCCTCGGCTTCATCGCCCCAGAACCTGCGGACGCGGCAATGGTCGCGTTCGGTCTTCCACATACCGGCATCGATATGGCCCGTCTCGTCCAGCGGCGCGGTAAACTCATAGCCATGATGTGCCGACCCGTTCGGATAGTCTTTCGTCCGCGCCAGGTTCAGCCTGATCTTTTTCAATGCCGGGTAGTCGCTCACAACGCTTCTCCATCATTCGATTGTCTTTGTGACCTTGCCACAGCCAACGATTTGCTCATTGACGAATATCAATAGAAATGACACTGCAGCTGCAAGCAGCAGAAACCGCAACGTCAGTCCGTGGCATGCAAAGGAGTCCATATGACCGTCAGCCATCCGGCCATTTCGCAGGAAGAGGTTTTGACATTCCTGGCAGACCTGCCGTCGGCGGAGGGGGTCACCAAAAATATGGAGAGGATCAACACCCATGCCAATACGGTGATCCTCAACGGCAAACGCGCCTACAAGGTGAAGCGCCCGGTTGCCTTCCCGTTTCTCGACTATTCGACCCTTGCCCTGCGCGAAAACGCCTGCAAGCGGGAGATCATCTACAATGCGCCACAAGCACCGATGATCTATCGCGAGGCCCTCCCCGTAACGCTGGAAAGCGATGGCAGCCTCGCGTTGAGCGGCAATGGTACGCCTGTGGAATGGGTCGTGGTCATGAACCGGTTCGACCACCGCGAGGAACTCGATGAGCTGGCGGACAGAGGCCCTTTTTCCAATGACCTTGGCCAGGATCTGGCCGCCATGATGGCGGACGCACATTTAAAGGCATCTGTCCGGGATGCCGGCGGCTTTCTGGAAGACCTCGCTGATTACATTAAGCAGAATGACGAAGCGTTTCTCGGGTTTCCTCATCTCTTTGACGCTGGCATTGTCAAAAAGCTGACCAGTGATGCCCGTCGTGTGCTCGCTGAAATTTCTCCCCTGATACGGCAGCGCGGCCAAGCCGGCCTCATTCGCCTGTGCCACGGGGACGCCCATCTGCGGAACATCGTTCTGATCGGCGGCAAGCCGATCCTGTTCGATGCCGTCGAGTTTTCCGACGCGATCGCGACCGGCGATGTGCTTTATGATCTGGCGTTCCTGCTGATGGATCTGTGGGAACGGGGTCAGCCCGCCTGCGCCAATCTGGTGTTCAATCGCTATCTGGACACAACCCACCGCCCGGAAGATCCGGAAGGTCTTGCCGCCCTGCCCTTCTACCTGATGATGCGCGCCGCAATCCGTTCCAAGATTGCCGCGAGTGCTGCGGGAAACCAGACCGATCCCGCCCGCAAGGCAGAGCAGGAACAGCAGGCGAGAAAATACTTCGATCTGGCGCAGGCGTTTCTGGAACCGGGCGAGCCGGAACTCGTGTGCATTGGCGGTCTGTCCGGCACCGGAAAGACCACGCTTGCCTACGGTCTCGGGCCCCGTACCGGCGCAGCTCCGGGTGCCCGTGTCTTGCGCACCGATGTCGAGCGCAAGGCCGGACTTGGACTGGCCGAGGCTGAGAGGGCTCCGGCATCCGCCTACACGCAAGCAGCTTCAGATGCAGTCTATGCGGCGCTGGAAACCCAGGCCCACGCGCTCCTTTCGGCCGGTCATTCCGTCATTCTCGACGGTGTCTTTGCCAGGGAAGACGAACGGGCGCGCTGCGAAGTGATCGCGGGCCGGGCCGGGGCCGGTTTTTGCGGCCTCTGGCTGAGCGCCCCGGAAGACGTGATGGTCAGCCGCGTGGACACACGGGCATCGGACGCATCCGACGCAACAGGTGAAATCGTCAAAAAGCAACTGGACTATGATCTCGGCATGATCAGCTGGACCGTGATCAATGCCGCACAGGACCGGGAGCGCACACTGGCAGCAGCCAGTGCGGCACTCCGGAAATGCGGCATCCTTCAAGCCCCATAAGCGCGGAATGCGGCCGCAGCCAGAATGGCACACAAGACCGCCGCATATTCCTTGCGCAGGGAGGCCATCACGGCAGCGGAGACGCCAAGTGCAAACAGAACGGCCACCCCGCCCTTTGCCGCAATCGGCAGGATGGTCGAGACGATAATCGCCCCCGGAAGGGCCTCAAGCGCCCGGCGGCCGCGATCCCTCAGCGGAACCCGGCCCATGATCCAGTAGCCACCTGCCCGCATGGCATAGGTGACCGCTGTCATGGCAACAACGGCCAGAACAAAGACCATGTCGGCAGAAAAGAGCGGGTCAGTCATCAAGATAGGCTCCAGCTGCTGCCCCTGCGACGGCACCGGTCACAATGCCCCAATGCCCGCCAAAGATCTGCCAGGTCGCAAGCGACACGAGACCGGCCACGCCCCAGCTGAGGGTCTGGCGTTTTCCTTTCCAAAGCGGCACGAGAAGCGCCACAAAGAAGGCAGGCAGCACCACATCCAGCCCCCAGGCGCGCGGATCGGACACAAGGCTGCCCAGAAAGTAGCCGGGTACGACCGCCAGCGACCAAACCGACCACATGAACAGGCCACTGCCAAGATAGATCCCCCAGTCCCGTTCCCCGGCATCATATTCCCGGATCGAGATCAGCCAGTTCAGGTCGGTCAGAAAGAACAGGGACGGATATGTCTGCCGGGCCGGAAGCTGGCCGAGCCAGGGCCTGAGGCTGGCCCCGATCAAGAGCATGCGCATGTTGACGGCCGCAACGACACCGGCCATGGCCAGAACAACGCTTATGGTGACGGGATCACGGTAGACTTCCATCGCCACGAATTGCGACGCACCGGCAAAGACAAACGAGTTGATCAGAACGGTTTCCAGAAAGGTGAGCCCGTTTTGGGACGCAACGGTTCCGAAAACCGCGCCGAAGACCACAGTGCCGGGAAGTCCGGGCAGACACATGGCCGCACCGCGCCAGCAGCCCTGGGTGGTGAAATGAACAGTTTTTTGGGTCATGATCCCTGTTGGGTATCGGGTCGAAATCGATACGGATCATGACTGCAAACCGGCATTACGACCAACGAAACATCTTCATGGAATTGTTCTGTCCCGTTGATCGATCGGTGAGTTCAGGGGCCAAGTGCACCTCGATACAGGCTGTTCAAACTCAAGCGCCATTTCTCGGGGAAGGCCTTCAAGGGCGTTTTGTGCCTTTGAAGGCTTCCGCACGGTTTTGACATAATGGATTGATTGTCAAGGGCGCCACGCGCCGCGGCTGGGTCGCTATCCGCTCTGTACGCTCGCTCAAAAGAAGACACCGTAAAGCATGCGCACGCCTGTAATCCCGAGGAAAAGGGCAAAAACCAGCTTCAGTTTCGACGGATCAATCGTGTGCGCAATCCTGGCACCCAGCGGTGCCGACAGGGTCGAGGCCGGGATGATCAGCAGGAAACCGATCAGGTTGACATAGCCGAGCGAGAATGGCGGCAGACCGGCAGCCCCCCAGCCGAAATAGACTGACAGGAATGTGCCGGGTACAGCGATGATAAGTCCGATCGCAGCCGATGTTCCGACAGCCTCCCGGATCGGGTAGTTGAACAGGGTCAGCGCCGGAACACCGAGGGTTCCCCCGCCGATCCCCATCATGACGGAAATCCCGCCGATCAGCGCGCCGATAATCTCCTTGAACGGAGACCCGGGCAACTTTTGCGCAAGCGCGGCGCCCTCCTTCCGGAACAGCATGTTCGCGGCAACAACCAGAGCCACGACGGCAAAGACGGCCGTCAACGCACCGCTTGACAGATTGCCTGCAAGCGATGCTCCGGCAATCACCCCGATGGCAATCGCCCACCACCACGTTTTCAGGAGATCCATATCGACGCTGCCGCGCTTCCAATGCGCGCGTGCCGACGATGTTCCGGTTGCAAGGATGGTGGCAAGTGAAGTGCCCACCGCCACATGCATCAGAACCGAGGGGTCGATCTTCAGGGCGGTGAACATGTAGTAGAGGACCGGCACGATAACGATACCGCCGCCAACCCCGAGCAAACCGGCCACGATCCCGGCAACGACCCCCGTCGCCACGAGAGCCAGGGCCAGCAAGCCCAAGGACAAAAAGCTCAAGTCTTCCAAACCGGTTCCTCCCTGAGAACTGCATCAGGGCACCTTACCGGCAAATCCCGGACACGCCAGAGAGAAAGCCTCCCCACCAAAGGGCTGGGCGCGCTTTCCCGCATCCACCTTAATAGCGGTCAAACAATCAGCAATGTCGGGAAAATAAAGATGGTACAGACGAGTGGATTCGAACCACCGACCTTCGGAGCCACAATCCGACGCTCTAACCAACTGAGCTACGTCTGCCTATATCGAAGTGCCGCGGAACATAAGCGTGTTTGCCCCGCGTTGCAAGGCCGTCTTCTAACGCCGTTTCGATTGACCGGCAAGGCCGTGAAAAAACATTTTTTTGAAACGTCCACTGCAAAAAACAACCCCGCCGCAAGTGGCGACGGGGCAAATACCGGCCGGAAACCGGTCATAGCCTTAAGCGGCTTTCAAATCCTTGAAGGATTTTTCCATCGCATCCTTCATCGGTGCCGTCACATCGGTGCCGAACTTGGTCGCGATTTCCTGCATTTCCTTGGCTTGCGAGCTGAGCGTGTCGAATTGCGTGCGGGTGAAAGTGGACTGCAATTCGATCGCTTCGGCAAGGGTCTTGGCCGCCATCATGTCCTTGATGAACGCGAACGTTGCATCGACATTGGCACGCGCCGCATCGACAGCCTTGTGGTTGAAGTCAACCATTCCCTGACGGGAGGTCTCAAACGTGTCTTCCATCAGGTCGCTCGCGTCTTCAGCGGCGGACTTCACCTTGGAATAGGCTTCACGCGCCTGCTCGATGCCCTTTTCGGTTGCTTCGCGGAAAGCCGTCGGGATTTCCACCTTCGGCATTGCAAAGGCCTCGAAGTCCGGGAAACCAGCAGCGGCGGTCTTGGTGGTCGCCTTGGCGGTCCGCGGCTTGGCTGCCGGCTTGGTAGTGGTCGTGGTTGTCGTCTCGCTCATGATCTCATCTCCTTCATGCCGGATGCGATCATCAATGCAATTCCAACTCGCAGGTAAATCTCTGCCGAGCCATGTCGTCATCCGCAGTCAGTAACGTAAGTCATCACCTGCTGCATTGCAACATTTTTTTGCACTGCACAATAAGAAACAGCCCCGGAGTTCCGGGAATGCCGTCAAGGCTCCGGAACCACCCCGGATCGGCACCGGAAGAGCGCGAACTGGCGAATGCTCCTCCGCCAGTAGCGTTGATCATGCCTATTTCGGCTTGACGACCTTTGCCGCATCCTGAGCTGCCTTGGTGGCCGTTTCCGACAGGTCTCGGGCCTGCTCTCCAAGCGATTCCATCTGAGTGCGCACGTAGTCCTGCTGCACGCTCATCATTTCTTCCAAGTTTTTCGCCTGAACCATCTGTTGCGCGAATTTGAAAGCCGCGTCCATATGCTCTTCCGCAAAGGAAAGAGCCTTGCGGTTCACATCCGTTGCCCCGCTCTGCATTGCATTGGCGGAATCTTCTGCAGTGGAAACCGCCTTGTGGGTCACGTTCATGAAATCGTCGAACGCCTTCCGGGCCTGGTCCACGCTTTTTTCAGCGAGATCACGCATTTGGTCGGGAATCTCGAAACCATTCTTGTCAGTCGCCATGTGTCCTGTTCCTTACAACTCGTGCCACATCGGCAAGGCCCGGCACGCATGGCCCCTGGCCTCCCGGGAAAGTCGTAACACGCAACAATAGCCGCTTCAAACGAACCTTTCCGAATTAACTACACTTTCATCTAGCCGCCTTAGCACTATCAAAGCCCGTGGACGCTGGATCAGTTTGGCGGTATTTACTGAGCCTTTACTACATGGGCCGCATAGGCCCTTCAGGACCGGACGGCGCCATAGCAAGACACCAGCTGGAGGAACCCCGTGACCATTGATCTCAAGACCTTCCTGGACCTCAGCGCGATGCCAGTCCTCGCAGGTCTGATCGATGACAAACGCGCTGCCTGGCTTTGGTCTGCCGACGGATCCGGGGTCCTTTGGGCAAATGCGGCGGGCGCACAATTCTTTTCCATTAACGCAGCTTCGGACCTTGCACAGCATGCCTCTTCCGCGCGCTCACCGGCGCAATCCCAAATTGCACGCATCGCCCAAACCGGATCGGTCGACAGGATGTCACTGGACCGGCTGCGATTCCACCGGGGCTTGCAGGTCATGGTGCTCACCTGCGAGTGCCAACGCCTGCAACTCGACGGTGGCCGCGATGCTGCACTGATTGTCGCCGCCGATAGCAGCCTCGCGCTTGACGTTGCGCCTGCGGATGCGTTCCTCGCCTTTGTGTCCGGGCACACTCACAGCGCTTACCTGTGCGATGCGAACAACCGCATTCGCGCCGCAGCAGGTGTCTTGAAAGCGGATTTGCTGCAAACCGCCGAGCTCACGGCTTCGGAAAAACGCCGCCTGACGCTCAACGGTGAAACCCATTTCCGGATCGAGGTTCCACTGCCGGACGGCACAGCACTTGGTGTGGTTGACAACACACCCGTGTCGCCGGCGCAAACCTCCGCTTCAGCCAGCCAACCGCCACGGCTGTGGTTGCAGGCCGATGAACCGGAAACCGCCGATGACAATCGGTTTGCGCACACATCTTTCGCAAACAAGGTTGACCCGCCCCCCCAAATATCGGAAGCCGTCGGGGTTTCAGAGGCGGACGGCAGCCCTCCCCCTGATAAGAAAACAGAAAAGCCCCATCAACCTTCCTCTGGCGGGAGATTTTCCGGTGAATTGCCGGCCGCCGCACAAAACGTCTCGTTTGAAGAAAGACGTATGGACTACAGCACAAGCGACAACAATTCGGCAATCCCGAAGACATCATCCACGGAAGACGGCACTTTTTCCTTCCAGCCAAACACACGGCAGGTCCGGTTCGCCTGGAAGATGGATCTCAATCAAAAGTTTGTTTTTCTTTCAAGCGAATTCGTGGAGACGTTGGGTCCTGCATCTGCCGATGTGATTGGACTAACCTGGACCCAGGTTGTCGGCCGGTTCGGGTTCGATTTTGACGGCGCAATTGCAAATGCGCTCGACCGCCGGGATACGTGGTCCGGCAAAACCGTGATGTGGCCGGTGACGGGCAGCGACATACGCGTCCCCGTTGATCTTGCCGCTCTTCCCGCATTTGATCGCGAGCGGAAATTCGAGGGATACCGGGGATTTGGTGTTTGCCGGACGGCCGAGGCGGTCACCGAAGACGGAAAGGCATTGTCCCCGTTGCTGGACCTTGCGGATGCCGCTGCACAGTCCACCATGCCGGCCACCGCTCTGGGGAATGCGGAAAAAACCGGGATTGCCGGCGAAGCCGCACCTGCGACGGTGGCCTCCGCCGCAAAACAAATACCGCAAGACGAGATCCATCCTGTAAAAATCTCTCCCCAGACTGATAATCCGGTCGCGCAACCTGCCGTCGGCCAAACCGGGATTACAGCCGAAACTTCAGAGGAACCCGGCGCGGCAACTCCGGCCGAGACGGAAGATCCAGCGGTCATGATCGACCGGCTACCGGACCGGAAACGCAAGAAGATCCGCGACATATCGATCGGAGCAACGGCTGCCGCCCTCGTTGGCGCACTTGGCCGGAAAAGCGAACACAAGCCGCATCGGGTTGTTCCCGCGCCAAAAGCCAAGCAGCCGGAAAGGCAGTTTCCTTCAGGCTCCAAGCCGCCTTCACCCGACCGCCTTGCCATGCGAACATCAGAGGCGGCATCCGTCCCGGCCAATGATGACCAGAGCCGGAACCGCGAGTTCCCCGATCGGTCCGTTCAAACGACCGGCCCGGTACCCTCTGCATCGGCAGCTGCCGCTCCGTCCAATCCGCGAGCAGACACACCAGAGCCTGTTAAACCGGTCCGCAAGCTGACCGAGACCGGGATCTACAGCGCCAGTGATTTCAATCCTGCAGACATCGAAGCCGCCGTGCGGAGCCTGAGCAAGGCTTATGACGAAAACCGCTCCAGACTTGCGTCCCCCTCTTCGTCTGATCCGCAAGACGAACCCCATCCGGCCGGTGCCAGCAATCTAACGAACGATCTGACCAGGACGGACACGACGGAAGCATCTGCAGAAACAAAGCCTTCCGAAAAACCGGAAACCCCGGAAGTGCAAACGGAAGGTCTGCAAATTGGGCCGGTAGAGCCTGACACCCGAACAGATGATCCAGTACCCTCGCCTGTTGACGCGGCCAGTGCCTTGGACTTGCCCTCCACGCCGACAGCCGTTCAGGCGTTGGAGCCAGGCCCTTTCCGTGAAATCCCTTCCTTGCAAGCCGGAGAGACACCTGAGCCCGCACCCGTTGCCGCAAAAGCGGCAGAGGAAGTCCCGGAGGAAAACCAGCCGGAGCCGGCAGAGGCAACCCAACGTCCCGAGCTGGTACCAGTCGACACATCCGCCCTCTCCCGGCCGGAACTGGCCGTGTTCCGCAAGATTGCCGAAGCACTCGGAGCCCGGTTCGAAGGCGACCTGTCGGTTTTTGAAGCCCCGGACAACGATGATTTCGACGAGGAAAAACTGCTCCCGCGTCCGGTCAAGGACGCCGGCCCGGTTGACCCGCTTCTGCTTGACCGGCTTCCGATCGGCATCGCCATCGCCCGCGACCGGGACATACTTTACGCCAATGACACGCTTCTGAACCGGCTTGGATATTCCGATTTTGCCGCATTGAGCGAGGCCGGAGGTCTGGAGGCTCTGTTTGTCGACGACGCAGAAGAGGACTGGCCGGATGCTTCCGGGCTTGAGGGCACCGTGGACGGCTTGCGCAAGATCCGCCTTGCCGATGGCGGCGTGCGCGCCGTCGATGCCCGCATGCATTCCGTTCCCTGGAATGGCGGGCACGGGCTGATGATCTCGATCCTGGAGCGCCCGCAACCGCAACAGGCAAGCGTTCCCCAACCCGGATCAAACGACACAGCCAAAGAACTGGCTCAGGCCCGCGACCAGATCGCAGAGATGGACACGATCCTGGAGACTGCCACCGACGGCGTTCTGGTGCTCGACAAGACAGGCACGATCATAAGGGTGAACCGGTCCGCCGAAGCCCTGTTCAATGCCAATCGTTCCAACATGATCGGTGCCTCCCTGACAGCCTATCTTGCACCCGAAAGCCACCGCGCCGCGGCTGACTATCTGGACGGCCTGTCACGCAACGGCGTCGCAAGTATCCTCAATGACGGACGTGAGGTGCTCGGCCAGGTCTCGCGCGGCGGTCTGGTCCCGCTGTTCATGACCATCGGCCGTGTCAGCGGACATGGCGATCTCAAATTCTGTGCCGTCCTGCGGGACATCACCCAATGGAAAACCGCCGAAGAGGAACTGACGGACGCAAAGCGGCAGGCGGAGAACGCCAGCTCTCAGAAATCGGACTTTCTGGCCAAGATCAGCCACGAGGTCCGGACGCCGCTCAATGCCATCATCGGTTTTTCGGAAGTCATGATGGAGGAACGGTTCGGGCCGATCGGGAACGACCGGTACCGGGACTACGTCAAGGATATCCAGACGTCCGGCGCGCATATCATGAGCCTGGTCAACGATCTTCTCGATCTCTCCAAGATCGAGGCGGGCAAACTTGATCTGCGGTTTGCCGCAACATCGCCCAACGATGTGATCGGCGAGTGTGTGGCCCTGATGCAGCCGCAAGCCAACCGGGACCGGGTGATTATCCGCGCGAGTCTGCCGGATGCCGTGCCAAGCGTTGTCGCCGACCCGCGCTCGCTGCGGCAGATCGTGTTGAACCTTTTGTCCAATGCCATCAAGTTCAACAGGGCCGGTGGTCAGGTTATCGTGTCGTCTTCTCTGGAAGACACGGGCGACGTCATACTCAGGGTGCGCGACACCGGGACCGGCATGACCGGCAAGGAAATTGTCGCAGCCATGGAACCGTTTCGTCAGCTCCATACGTCCCACCCCGGAGGCGGAACCGGACTCGGCCTTCCACTGACGAAAGCCCTTGCCGAGGCCAACCGCGCCAGTTTTCGAATCGATTCCACACCGGACCAGGGTACTCTCGTGGAGATCGGATTTCCGTCCCAACGCGTGCTGTCAGACTAAAACAGCACCCGTGGCCGGGACTGATGCGTCGAATAGCCGGTAGCTGCGAATGGGGCGATACCGCCGGTAAAGGCCATTAAGCACCGCTTCCGAAATGCCGTATCGGAATGGCTTTGATGCCTTGAGCATTGACAAGCATGTAGCAGACAGCCTCAATTGCGGCGATGTATATCGGATGCGGGACGCTGTTTGATGGACAAAAAACACCAGATAAATCTTTGGTACGCGGTGGCAGCGCTGGTTCTGGTCTTTTTGTTCCAGAGCTGGTGGGCCGCCTACAAGACAGTTGAACCGATCCCTTACAGCGAATTCGAACAGTACCTTCAGGAGAAAAAGATCGCCGAAGTCTCGGTTCGGCAAAACACGATCGAAGGTAAACTCAAGGAGCCGCTCAAGGACGGCAAACAGTATTTCGTCACCACGCGCGTCAACATGGATCTGGCGGGCGAGCTGTCCAAATATGATGTGACCTATACCGGCGTTGTTCAGTCAACCTTTTTGACCGACCTCCTGTCCTGGGTTCTGCCCGCCCTGATCCTGTTCGGCCTGTGGGCGTTCTTCATTCGCCGGTTTGCCGAAAAACAGGGCATGGGAATGGGCGGCATGATGACCGTGGGCAAGTCAAAGGCCAAGGTCTATGTCGAGACCGGCGTCAAGACGCGGTTTCAGGATGTTGCCGGTGTCGACGAAGCAAAGCGCGAACTTCAGGAAATTGTCGACTTCCTCAAGAATCCGAAGGCCTATGGCCGTCTCGGAGCGCATGTGCCCAAAGGAATACTGCTCGTTGGCCCTCCGGGCACGGGCAAGACACTTCTCGCCCGGGCTGTGGCCGGGGAAGCCGGTGTACCGTTCTTTTCCATCTCCGGGTCCGAGTTTGTCGAAATGTTTGTCGGCGTCGGCGCAGCCCGGGTCCGGGACCTGTTCGAACAGGCCCGCAAAGCCGCTCCGGCCATCATCTTCATCGACGAGCTGGATGCGCTTGGAAAAGCACGTACGGCCGGACCGATGGGCTCCAACGACGAGAAGGAACAAACACTCAACCAGTTGCTGACGGAACTGGACGGCTTCGATCCGTCGAGCGGTATCATCCTGCTTGGCGCGACCAACCGCCCTGAAATCCTCGATCCCGCCCTGTTGCGTGCTGGCCGTTTTGACCGGCAGGTACTGGTCGACCGGCCTGACAAGTCCGGACGTCTTGCGATCCTCAGAGTGCATATCGGGTCCATCAAGATGTCCCCCGACACGGACCTTGAACAGGTTGCCTCTCTGACAGCGGGCTTTTCAGGTGCGGATCTTGCCACGCTCGTAAACGAAGCGGCCCTCCTTGCCACACGCCGCAATGCAGACAACGTGACCCTTCATGATTTCAACGAGGCCATCGAAAGGGTGGTGGCCGGCCTTGAAAAGCGCAGCCGGGTCCTGTCGAAAAAGGAACTGCGCACTGTGGCCTTCCATGAAATGGGACATGCGCTTGTGGCAGCAAACCTGGAAGGTTGTGATCCGGTGCACAAGATCTCGATCATTCCCCGTGGCATCGGAGCGCTTGGCTACACCATGCAGCGTCCGACGGAAGACCGGTTTCTTTTGTCCAAGCAGGACCTTCTCAACCGCATGGCGGTTCTGATGGGCGGCCGGGCCGCCGAGGAAGTGGTGTTTGGCGAGATATCGACCGGTGCCTCCGATGACTTGCAGAAAGTGACCGAAGTCGCGCGGGACATGATCACCCGCTACGGTATGGACGGCGACCTCGGCAACCGCGTCTACGCGGTGCAACGGCAAAATTTCCTTGGCCAACCCGTTGGGGATGCAACCGAAGCCGCGGAGGAAACCCGGCGCGAAATCGACCTGTCCATCAAGGAGCGGGTTGAAACAGCTTTCGCCCGCGCCAAGGAAATCCTGATCGAGCACCGCTCGGATCTTGATACCGGAGCCGAGTTGCTCCTTAAGAAGGAAACCCTGACCGACGCGGATTTCCCGCCGATACGGCCAATTGCAGAACGCCGGGCCGCTGACGCGGCGCAATAACCCTCGGTACCAGCCGCGACCAGCAGTCCGTTGTCCAGAGCACTCCATACTGGAACGCCCCCGGGCAAAGGTGGCAATGTGTCAACCGGTCGATCTGTCAGTCAACTTTGGAGCGAAGTAAACTTGCAGGTTGTTTTTCATGCTGGCGCACAAAAGACCGGTTCAACAAGCCTCCAGCGGTGGTTCTATAACAACGAAACCTTATTGAACCGAAACGGTTTCACCTGCCCGAAACGTTTGATCGTTGAAGGACAAATAGATCCGGTTCATCGCTACATTACCCAGTTAAAAGTATACAAAAAACCTGATGAACTCAAAGAAAAGCTGGTGGATCGCTTTTTTGAAATAACAACCGAGACCGGTTGTTCATCTGTTTTGATCTCACACGAAAACACTTTCGGAATGCCTATCAACCGCAATAGCGATCTTTTTTATCCGGATCTTGAATTCCGCGCCAAACGGCTCAGCTCATTCCTGAAAGACAGTCCGATCGAGGCAGATATTGTCTTTTTTATCCGGGACTATGCCGGCTTTCTGCGCTCTTCTTATATCCAGTACATTCGCCAGGGTGGAACGGAGACCATCGGCACTTTCATTGGTCAGCTGTCTCACGACACAATCAACTGGACGCACGTGGCCGGGATACTTGAAACCTATTTCCCCGGCCGGGTCCGGATAGTCGCTTATGAAGATTTTTTTTCGGCGCCAGCCCGAAATCTGGCGCGAACGTTTTTTGACGGATGTCTGTCGGAAGCAGATTGCACCGGGCTTGAGGCAATCCGGGTCAATCGGTCTCCCGCACTTGCCATTACCCGCGTTGCACGCGCAACAAATGCTGCATTTCAGGAACGATGGAAAATGACGCCTCGCGAAGCAGGCCGGCTGACCAGCAAACTGGTCATCAGGCCCTTTGAGGGGTGGCTGCGATTTGGTGGCAAATCAGGACTGAACCCGGATTTGCTTGAGACACTCAATAGCCGCTATCAGGAGGATGTCAAAAACCTCTGCCGCCAATAAAGCCGAACGTTTGTGACCGCAATGGCAAAAAACCCGCCACGCGGGCGGGTTTTTACAAGGCTTTGCACTCCAACCTGAATCAGGCGGCGAGCTTGGCTTCCGTGACCGCAGCTACCTGCTCGGCGGTGACACCCTGCGGCAGCTCGACGATCTTCAATCCGTCCGGAGTGACATCAAAAACGCCGTAGTCGGTGATAATCCGGTCGACGCAGGCGACCCCGGTCAGCGGCAGGGTGCATTCCTTCAGGAGCTTCGACTCCCCGGCCTTCGACGTGTGGCTCATGAGCACGACCACCCGCTTGACACCGGCCACAAGGTCCATCGCCCCGCCCATGCCCTTGACCATCTTGCCCGGCACCATCCAGTTCGCGAGATCGCCTTTTTCGGAGACTTCCATCGCACCGAGGATCGACAGGTCGATATGTCCGCCGCGGATCATGCCGAAGCTGTCGGCAGAGGAGAAGTAGCTCGTTTGCGGCAATTCGGTGATGGTCTGTTTGCCGGCATTGATCAGATCGGCATCAACTTCGTCATCGGTCGGAAACGGTCCCATGCCAAGCATGCCGTTTTCCGATTGTAGCGTCACATGCACGCCGTCGGGAATGTAATTGGAGACCAGCGTCGGAATTCCGATCCCGAGATTGACGTAAAAGCCGTCCTGCAATTCCTGTGCGGCGCGCGCGGCCATTTCATCGCGTGTCCAGGCCATGTTAACTCTCCTTCAGATGTCTCAAGCCTCGCGCGTGGTGCGCTTTTCAATCCGCTTTTCAAAAGACCCACCGACAATCCGGTCCACGAAAATGCCGGGCGTATGGATCTGATCCGGGTCCAGCGTGCCAGTCTCGACGATTTCCTCAACCTCGACCACCGTCACCTTTCCGGCCGTTGCCATCATCGGATTGAAGTTCCGCGCGGTTTTCCGGTAGATCAGGTTGCCTTCCTTGTCGGCTTTCCAGGCCTTCACAAGCGAGATATCGGCAACCAATCCGGTCTCGAGAATATAGGTCTCGCCGTTGAAATCCTTGTGCTCCTTGCCTTCCGCGACCAGCGTCCCGACCCCGGTCTTGGTGTAAAAACCCGGAATGCCTGCGCCGCCGGCCCGGATACGCTCCGAAAGCGTTCCTTGCGGATTGAACTCCAGCTCAAGTTCACCGTTGAGATACTGCTTTTCAAAGGTGGCATTCTCGCCCACATAGGACGACACCATCTTCTTGATCTGCCGGGTCTGCAGCAGAAGCCCGAGACCAAAGTCGTCCACACCGGCGTTGTTGGAGATTGCCGTGATGTCTTTCGCGCCAGAATCGCGAAGCGCGGTGATGAGGTTTTCCGGGATACCGCACAGGCCGAATCCGCCTGCCATGATCGTCATTCCGTCAAACGGCAGCCCGTCCAGCGCAGCAGCTGCGTCCGGATAAATCTTGTTCATATGTCACTCCCGAAAGATTTCCGTGGCCGGTGAGTTGCAATTGATCTTACCGGGAACGCGGCGTCAAGGGGGTACAACCAACCTGTCGGTTTTCTCACGGCAAGCTGTTCGAACCGCAGTGATCAGTTGGCCGCAAGGGCTGCCCGTTCGTCTCGTTCCCGTTGGACCTGCTGGCGTTTTGTTGCAAGAGAAGTCGCAATGACGCCCACTGTCACAAGGCCGACCAGTATGGTGCACACCGCATTGATTTCAGGCGTCACACCGAGACGGACCTGCGAATAGATTTTCATCGGCAAGGTCGTCGCCCCCGGCCCCGTGGTGAAGCTCGCGATCACCAGATCATCAAGCGACAGCGTGAATGCCAGCATCCAGCCCGCAATCACGCCGGGCAGGATGATCGGAAGGGTGATGTGAAAAAACGTTCTGAGCGGCGGACAGCCCAGATCTTCGGCAGCTTCCTCGACACTGCGGTCAAAGCCGACCAGCCGCGACTGCACCACGACCGCGACATAACACATGGCGAAGGTCGTATGCGCGATCAGTACGGTCCAGAATCCGCGTGCCTGATCCATTGCGACGAACAACAAGAGCAGGGACAGCCCCAAAATCACTTCCGGCATGACCAGCGGCGCGAAAATCATGCCCGAAAACAGCGACCGCCCGGCAAAGCGCCCGGAGCGCACAAGCACAAGTGCGGCCATTGTTCCAAGGATGGTCGCGATGCTGGCGGTCAGGAAGGCGAGCTTGAGGGTCACCCATGCGGCATCAAGAAGCTGCTGATTGTTGAGGAGTTCGCTATACCACTTTGTCGAAAAGCCCCCCCAGACGGTCACGAGGCGCGATTCATTGAAGGAATAGATCACCAGAAGCAGGATCGGCAGGTAGAGAAACGAGAAGCCGAGCACGATCGAGGTGATGTTGAACCAGGTCGGACCGTTTCTCATGCGTCTCTCTCCGCCATTTTTTGCTGCTGGTTCTGGAACAAGACGATCGGGATCACCAACAGGAGCAACAGGATGACGGCAACCGCCGAGGAAACCGGCCAGTCCCGGTTGGCGAAAAACTCGACCCACAAGGTCTTGCCGATCATCAGCGTGTTCGAGCCGCCAAGCAGATCCGGGATCACGAACTCGCCGACCGCCGGAATGAACACAAGGAAGCAGCCCGCGATCACCCCGGGCAGGGAGAGCGGCAGCGTGATTTTCCAGAAGGCTTGCCACGGCGGGCAGCCGAGATCTTCAGCTGCTTCCAGCAGACTGATGTCCAGTCTTTCAAGACTGGCGTAAAGCGGCAGAACCAGAAACGGCAGATAGGAATAGACAATCCCGATATAGACGGCCGTGTTTGTATTCAGGATCACGAGCGGGTCGCTGATGAGGCCGAGCGACAACAGCAGCTGGTTCAACAAGCCTTCGTTCTTCAGGATCCCGATCCAAGCATAGACGCGAATGAGAAAGCTGGTCCAGAACGGCAGGATCACCAGCATCAACAGGGTCGGACGCCAGGCCTTGGGGCTGCGGGCCATGCCATAGGCAATCGGATAGCCGACAAGAAGTGTCAGAAACGTTGAAATTCCGGCGATCCGCACACTGGAGAGATAAGACTTCCAGTAGAGATCATCCTCCGTCAGCCAGACATAGTTTTCGAAGGAAAGAGCAGACAGGTTTTCCCGCAGCTCCGCCCACCCGCCGGCCAGATCAAAGGCCGGAACATAGGGCGGAATGGCGATCGCAACCTGGGACAGCGAGATCTTGAAGACGATAAAGAACGGCGCAAGAAAGAAGATCAGGAGCCAGAAATACGGCACTGCGATCAGAGCCCAGGACCCGAGCGGCCTGCGTTTTTTCGCAGCGGCGGTTTGCACTTGTTCCATGGTTCCGCCCCCGTGTCAGTTGGTCAGGATCACCCCGGCGTCCCGGTCCCAGGTCAAGGTCACCTCCTCGTCCCAGGAAATCGGCCGCTCGACCGTCCGGGTGACATTGGCCACCGTCGAACGCATGGTGGTACTTTCATTCAGGCGGGAATGGAAAATCGACACATCGCCCATATAGGCAATATCCCAGACCATGGCACCGGCCGCATTCACCAGCGCCCCTTCCGGCTTGCCATGGCGGATGCGGACCTTTTCCGGGCGCAGCGCAAACCAGACCCGCTCGCCAACCCGGGCACCGGTATCCTGCACCGTGTCGATCAGAAAGCCGTGCTCCACGGCCTGCAGCTTTGCACCTTGACCGTTTTTCTCGACCACCGTCGCCTCGATCAGATTGATGTCGCCGATGAAATCGGCCACGAAACGCGAATTCGGCGTTTCGTAGATCTCGGCAGGCGTTGCCACCTGAACGATCTCGCCCGCATCCATGACCGCGATCCGGTCCGCAACAGTCATCGCCTCTTCCTGATCATGGGTCACGATCAGGAAAGTGATTTTCAACTCTTCCTGCAGGTTCATCAGCTCGAATTGGGTTTCCTCGCGCAGCTTCCGGTCAAGGGCCCCGAGCGGCTCGTCCAGCAACAACACCTTGGGGCGCTTGGCGAGCGAGCGGGCCAGCGCCACACGCTGCCTCTGCCCGCCCGAAAGCTGATGCGGTTTGCGCTTTGCAAAGGCCTCCAGCTTGGTCAGGCGCAGCATCTCGCGCACCCGGTCATCGATTTCAGACTTCGAAAGCTTGTCCTGCTTCAGGCCGAACGCGATGTTTTTCTCCACATTCATATGCGGAAACAGCGCGTAGGACTGGAACATCATGTTGGTCGGGCGGCGGAACGGCGGGATCCCCGCAAGATCCTGGCCATCGAGCAGGATCTGTCCCTCGGAGGGCTTTTCAAACCCGGCCAGCATGCGCATGAGGGTGGTCTTGCCACAGCCAGAGCCGCCAAGCAGCGCAAAGAACTCGCGCTTGTAGATCTTGAGGCTGAGATTCCTGACGGCGACGAAGTCGCCAAAACGCTTGGTTACATTCCGGAATTCTATAAACGGGACCGCCTCCGGGCTTTCCCAAGGCGTAAAGTCCCGGCGCACCGGCCCGATCGGTTTCTTGGCCACGTCTTGCTCCGCTCGCGACAGCCACAAAAAGCGGGCCCGCAGGATGCGGACCCGGTTCAGCGTGCTACTGACCGCTTTTAACCCCGGTCCAGGTCCGGGTGACAATACGGTTGGTTTTCGGATCGTATGCGGACACCGTGAAGAGGTTTTCCATCACGTCATCCGTCGGGTAGATCGCCGGGTCACCGATGACGTCATCGTTGAGAAGCGGTTTCGACGCCTCGTTGCCATTGGCGTAGTAGACATAGTTGGAGGCCTTGGCCATCACATCCGGACGCATGATGTAGTTGAGGAACTCGTAGGCCTCTTCCTTGTTGGGAGCATCCGCCGGAATCGCCATCTGGTCGAACCACATTTGTGCGCCCTCCTTGGGGATCACATAGTCGACGGTGACCCCGTTGTCGGCTTCAGCGGCCCGGTCGCGCGCCTGCAAGACGTCCCCGGACCAGCCGACAGCAAGACAAATGTCGCCATTGGCGAGCGCGTTGATATATTCGGACGAGTGGAATTTCTGGACATGGGGGCGGATGCTCATCAGCAGCTCTCCGGCCTTCTCGATATCCGCGCGGTCCGTGCTGTTGGGATCAAGCCCGAGATAATTCAGGGCCGCCGGGATCACCTCGGTCGGAGCATCGAGCACGAACACGCCACACTCTTCCAGTTTCGACAGGTTTGCCGGATCGAACAGGAGCGCCCAGCTGTCCATCGGCGCATCTTCGCCGAGGGCCGCCTTGACCTTGTCCGGGTTCATGCCGAGACCCGTTGTGCCCCACATGTAATTGATGGAATAGGCATTGCCCGGATCGTATTTGTCGACCCGCTGCTCAACGACATCCCACATGTTGCCGATATTGGAGAGTTTCGACTTGTCGAGTTCGTTGAACACACCGGCCTGGATCTGCCGGGACAGGAAACTGCCGGTCGGAACGACCACGTCATAACCGGTGCCACCGGCCAGCAGCTTGGTTTCGAGGATCTCGTTGCTGTCGAACACGTCATAGACGACCTTGATGCCGGTCTCCTTGGTGAAGTCCTCAAGGATCGACTCGTCGATATAGTCCGACCAATTATAAACATTCACGACACGGTCCTGCGCGGCCGCGGTCCCCGCCAGCAATCCGATTGCGGCGACGCTTGCCAAGAAGCTCCTGATCATACTGTTTAACTCCCCTCTCGAAGGTTTAACCGGTGCCCGTCCTGCGGTTTTTATCCAGTGTTTCGGACACCTTACATGCCAATCCTGCAAATTCCACCCCAGCTTTTACGCGCCATCCGGCAACCGGCACCCAGTCCATTTGCCATCAGTGTTTTATTGCCTGCGTCAGAGATAGGTCTGCCGCTCCAGAGACGAGATTTCCCGGCCGAATTCGTTGAGTTCTTCCCGCTTGATCTCGGTCAGGACCTTGTGCATCTCGGCTCCCACCGCCTCTTTCATGCGCTCCGACGCTTCAAACGCATCAATCGCCTCATCCATCCACGGCGTCAGACGCTTGTGTTTCTTCTCGTAGGCATTGCCGCTCACCGGGGGCGGCGGCGTTTTTTGGGCGTTCAACCCTTCAAGCATTCCGGCGAGAATGCCGGTCAGGGCAAAATAAGGATTGGCATCCGCCCCGGCGATCCGGTGTTCGACCCGGGCCGCTTCCGGGGTACTGGCCGGCACGCGCAAGGCGACAGACCGGTTGTCAAAGCCCCAGCAGACTGATGTCGGCGCATAAGACCCCGGCTGCATCCGGCGGAACCCGTTGAAGGTCGACGTAAACAGCAAAAGCGCTTCCGGCATGGTTTCCAAGAGCCCGTTGATCGCAAAGCCGAGCCGGTCCAGGCCCTGATCCGGGCAAGCGAAAATATTCCCGTCCTTGTCCTCCAGCGACACATGCACATGCATGCCGTTGCCCGGCCACTCCACGAACGGCTTGGCCATGAAGGAGGCCTTGAGCTGGTGCTTGCGTGCAACCCCGATCACCAGACGGCGCAGCAGCACCACGTCATCGGCCGCCAGAACCGCATCCCGCCGATGGTGAAGATTGAGTTCGAACTGTCCGGGAGCGGCTTCGGACACCGCAGCATCTGCCGGAATGCCCTGAGCCTCGCAAGCAACCCTCAGGTCATCGACCACGGGCATCAGTGCTTCCAGATCGGACAAGGCGTACATGTTCTGGCGCGCCGGACCCAGATGGGTCGAAAACAACGGTTTCGGCTGCTCGGTCCAGTCGCCGTCGCTTTCCTCAAACAGATAGAATTCAAGCTCGAACGCACAGGTCGCGGACAATCCTTGCGCGGCCAGCTTGTCGACCATGCGCTGCAGGACATGGCGCGGCTCGATGTCAACGGGTTGACCGGCCCGGTCATACATGGACAAGAGCACCTGCGCCGTCTTGCGCTCTGTCCAGGGCACAAGTTTCAGCGTTTCGGGGATCGGCCAGCAGACGCCATCCTTGTCGCCGGTCTCCAGGTGAAGGCCCGTGTCCTCGACCTCCCGGCCCCAGACATCAAGACCATAAAGCGAATAGGGCAGCGCAACGCCTTGCTCGAAGACTTTGGGCAGGGCCGCACCGGGCAGCCACTTGCCGCGCAGGACGCCGTTGGTGTCGGGCAACAGGACTTCCAGCGTATCCAGATCCGGGTTCGCGTCCAGAAAGGATTCAAAGCCCGTTTTCCAGCCGGGAGCTGCCGGATGCGAAAGGGCGGTATGCGGCAAATGTGCCATGAACTGCTTCAACGCCTGTCCTTTCCTTGCGCGCCTGCCCCGTAAAACACCGAAGACAAACGGCGGTGACGATGGCAATTGCGATCTCATGAAAAATGTGATCACCTTCCGCGAATGCTGTCAAGCACACCAAGGTTACTTTGTGCAGGACGGCACACCTTGATCGCGCCGGGAAAGGAGATTTCAGTGCCGCCGCAACCTGCCGCCCTGACCGGCCTGGCATCAGACCCGGAACCCTCGGGCCGGGGCGCAACCCGTATCCAGGTCGCAGCTGCCGTCAGAAACGCGCTGCTGACCGGCCGGTTCATTCCGGGCAAGGCGGTCACCTTGCGCGGACTTGCGAAGGAACTGGGCGTCAGCCCGATGCCTGTGCGCGAGGTCATCCAGCGTCTGGCGGCGGAAAAGGCCCTCGAAATTCAGCCAAATGGCCGGGTGCAGGTGCCGCAAATGTCGCGGACCCGGTTTGACGAGATCCTGAAGACAAGGTTGCTTCTGGAGCCGGAACTGGCGGCCATGGCCCTTGGCGGCCTGTCGGCACCGGACGTCAGGGAACTTGAGCGCATTGACGAACACCTTGACGAAAGCCTGAAATCCGGCGATGCCGAAGCCTATATGCAGCTCAATCATGCGTTTCATTTCCGTCTCTACGAGGCGGCCGGGTCGGAAATCATGCTGCCCATGGTCGAAAGTCTCTGGCTGCAATTCGCCCCTTTCATGCGCACGGTCTATGGCAGGGTGGGCACTGTGAGCCTTGTTGACCAGCACAGGGAGGCAATTGCCGCAATTACAGCCAAGGACACGGAGAGATTGCGGCGGGCGATTGCTGCCGATATCGCCGATGGCATGGGCATTATCGGGCGGGAGAACCTCGCTGGCCCGTAGCGCTGACCGACTGCGCGGCTTTCAGAAATCACCTTGCAAATTTTGTGATCACAAACTATCGAAAATGGTGTTCTGCAAGCAACCCTCTATTCCCGATGTGATCGGCTGCTTTTCCGGAACACGGGCGCGTATCCGAGCAAAAAGCCGTTTGATTTGACTGCGCCGCCCAGCAACCTGGAGCCCATTGTGAGTATCGAAAAAGCAACTCCTGACGTTCAACCCATGTCGAGCCTGCGCGGTGTGACCGATGGCGACGAGGCGCGGTCGTGGCTTCAGATCCGCAACATACAGGACATCGAGTGTGTGGTGCCGGATCTCGCCGGTGTTGCGCGCGGCAAGATGATGCCGACGGAAAAGTTCTTCTCCGGCCCGGTCATGACCATGCCCGCCTCGATTTTCGCCCAGACGATTTCCGGCGACTATCCGGAAGACGACGAACGGTTTCAGCACAACCCGACCGATGGTGACCTGTATTTCAAGCCGGATTACAGCACCTTGACCACGGTGCCCTGGGAAACGGACCCAACCGCCCAACTGATCCACGACGCCTTTACCCGGGACGGCACACCGGTGGAAACCGCGCCGCGCAATGTCCTGAAACGGGTTTTGAAGCTTTACGAGGATAAGGGCTGGGAGCCGGTCATCGCACCCGAGGTCGAGTTTTATCTGGTGCGCCCGAACACCGACCCGGACTATCCGCTGGAGCCACCGACAGGCCGGTCCGGACGTCCGGAAGTCGGACGGCAATCCTATTCGATTTCCGCGCTCAACGAATTCGACGACCTGATCGACGATATCTATCACCTGTCCGAGGCGCAGGGGCTGGAGATCGACACCATGATCCACGAGGAGGGAGCCGCCCAGATGGAGATCAATCTCCGGCACGGCAATCCGGTCGAGCTGGCGGATCAGGTGTTTCTGTTCAAGCGCACGATCCGCGAGTCCGCGCTGCGCCACGAAATGTATGCCACCTTCATGGCCAAGCCGATGTCGAACCAGCCCGGATCGGCCATGCATATCCATCAGTCGGTTCTCGACAAGGAAACGGGCAAGAACATCTTCGTCACCGAAGACGGTGAGGAATCGGGCAAGTTCCTGTCCTTCATTGCGGGCCACCAGCGTTATCTGCCGAATGTCACCTGTGTGATGGCGCCTTTCGTGAATTCCTACCGCCGCTTTGCGAGGAACTCGACGTCGCCGGTCAACGTGTTCTGGGGCTATGACAACCGGACTGTCGGCTTGCGGGTACCCTATTCCAATCCGCAATCGCGGCGTCTGGAAAACCGGATCCCCGGATCGGATGCCAACCCCTATCTCGCGATCGCGGCCTCGCTCGCCTGCGGTTATCTCGGCATGGTCAGGAACCTGACGCCCGACGCACCGCGCTCGGTCTATTCGAGTGACGAGGTCCAGGCCTTGCCACGCGGGCTGCTGGAAGCCGTCTCCTTGTTCGAGACCTGCGAGGAAATGATTGATGTGTTCGGCGAAAAATTCGTCGCGACCTACAGGGCGATCAAGCTGGAGGAGTTCGAAACCTTCATGTCGGTGATCAGTCCTTGGGAGCGCGAATACCTGCTGCTGAACGTCTGAGACAAACGGCCCGGGCGGCCAGGGGACATATGAGGAGACCCTTGATGACTGCAGTGTCCAACACCTATCCGACCGCAGCCCTTAGGGAAGCAGATGCGGCACACCACATCCATCCGTTCAGCGACACCAAGGCGCTGAACGAGGAAGGCAGCCGGATCATCACCCATGCGCAAGGTGTCTGGCTGACGGATTCCGACGGCAACCGCATTCTCGACGGGATGGCCGGATTGTGGTGCGTTCAGGTGGGGCATGGCCGGACGGAAATCGCCGACGCGGTTCATGCGCAAATGTCGGAGCTTTCCTACTACAACACCTTCTTCAAGACCACGCATCCGCCTGCGGTGGCGCTCGCCGAGCGGCTTGCCAAACTGGCCCCGCCCCATCTTAACCGGGTGTTCTTCTGTTCTTCCGGATCCGAGGCCAACGACACCGTGTTCCGCATGGTCCGGCACTATTGGGACCAGATGGGCAAGCCGGACAAGAAGGTGATCATCGGCCGCTGGAACGGCTATCACGGCTCCACCCTTGCAGGTGCCAGCCTCGGCGGCATGAAGGCAATGCATGCGCAGGGTGGCCTGCCGGTGCCCGGTGTTCATCACATCGACCAGCCCTACTGGTTCGGCGAAGGCCATGACATGTCTCCGGAAGCGTTCGGCCTCAAGATGGCCCGCGAACTGGAACGCGCCATCGACGAACTCGGCGAGGACACGGTCGGCGCCTTCATAGCAGAACCGGTTCAAGGGGCAGGCGGCGTGATCATTCCGCCGGACAGCTACTGGCCGGAAGTCAAACGCATCCTGAACGAGCGCGACATCCTGTTTGTCGCCGATGAGGTCATCTGCGGCTTCGGCCGTCTGGGCGAGTGGTTCGGATCGCAGTTTTACGGGCTGGAACCGGACCTGATGCCGATCGCCAAGGGCCTCACCTCCGGCTATCTGCCTATGGGCGGCGTTCTGGTGTCCGACCGTGTCTGCGAAGGGCTGATCGGCAAGGGCGGTGACTTCAACCACGGCTACACCTATTCCGGCCATCCGGCCTGTGCGGCCGCAGCCCTTGCCAATCTCGACATCATCGAGAGCGAAGGCCTTGTCGAACGGGTCAAGACCGATATCGGCCCCTATCTGCAGGAGCGCTGGCTCGGGCTTGGCGATCACCCGCTGGTCGGGGAAGCCCGCATGACGGGCCTTATGGGCGCGCTGGAACTGGTGCCCAGCAAGGCGGACCTGCACCGCCCGTTCAAGGATGCCGGCGTGCCAGGACTGCTGTGCCGCGACATTTCCTTTGAAAAAGGCATGGTGATGCGGGCCGTGCGCGACAGCATGATCATTTCGCCGCCTCTGGTGTTGACCCACGAGGAAGCCGACCATCTGGTCGCCACAGCCCTTGCGACCCTCGACGAGACCCACCGCATCTTGAAGCGCGACGGATGGCTGGATTAAGGCCACCAGCACAACGTTGAACCAAAGGGCATATCCGGAAGCTCCTCGGGTTTGGCCACCTGCTGTCATCCCGTAAAAACCCAGCGGTTTTATGCGGGAACGGAGAGCCATTGAAACCGTCGGCCTTCCGGGCGCACCGATCCCGGTTCGCGCTGCGCTTGACCGGGATGACAACCTGCCGGGCAAAGTGGTGTGCACAATCCCCCGGCAGCGCCTGTTTCGGATATCCTAGTCCGCGCCGTTGACCGGCAACAGGGAAATGGCCTGCAGGCCGTGCGCGCGGATCTGGTCTTGGGTCCAGTACATCTGCAGATCCTCGTCGTGCCAGCGCCCGACATGGCCAACGCGGCGTTCAAGTTCGCGGCCGCTATAGGTTCCAGTCTCCGGGTCCCATTCCCTCAGGACGAGAATATCGCCCTCGGTGATCTCGAAATCGCCCAGACGCAGTTCATAGGTCTTGATGCCGTCGACCAGTTTCTGAAAGCCTTCCGGCCACAGCCGTTTCTCTACACGCTTCAAAGCCCGCGCTCCTCTTTAAAGGTGCACGGGCTAACACTCGAAAACCGGAACCGCAACCGCGGGGAACACTCCCCGATCAGCCCGGGGCAGATGCTTATTCGGCCGCTTCCTGCAAGTCGCGGACAGAGCGCCGCGCCCAGGGACGGGTGCCTTCCGGGATTTCCTCAACCGTTCCGACCGGCTGCAGATATTTGGTCACTTCCGGCCATTCCCCGTCCTTCAGCGCCTTGAGCACTTCCGGCTTGGAAATTTCGAAGCTCGAGACCCCGCAGCGGCGGGCGAGCGGCACCTGGTCGAGAATATAGCGGCCAAGGGCGCGGATATCGCCCCGATAACCCATCTGCTCGCGCAGGATCCGGGCTGCGGAAAAACCGCGGCCATCGGCAAAGCTCGGGAATTCCACCGCAATCAGCGGCAGGCCGTCAAGGTGATCTGCCAGCGGCTCGACCTTGTCGGCAGGTTCGATCACCACACCGAACGCGCCCCGAGCCTTGAAGGTCTCCGCCTGTTCCAGAAACCGTGGCAAAGGCACCAAAATGTTGCCCGTGTCCGGCAGGTCCGCCTCCGGCTCCAGCCTTAGCCAGTCTTCCTCGTGAAAGGCGCCCTCTTTGTAAATCGTTGTCATCAGGTCGCGTCCCTTAAATTCAAATGCCACTGCCGTCGATTTCGCGGCCATGAGTGGCCAGATGAATACCACATTCCGTCTTGTCCTGCCCGCGCCAACGGCCGGCGCGCGGATCCTCGCCCGCCGCCACCTTGCTGGTGCAGGGCAGACATCCGATCGACGGATAGCCCTGTGCGACCAGCGGATGCGGTGGCAGTTTGTGCTTGCGCGCGTAGTCCAATATCTGTTCCGCAGACCAATGGGCGAGCGGGTTGACCTTTATCCGGCCATCCTCGACCTCGAACAGCTCGAGACTGGCCCGGCTTGCGCTCTGGAAGCGTTTGCGGCCCGAAATCCATGCCTCGAAGCCGGTCAGTGCGCGTTCAAGCGGCAGGACCTTGCGGATGTGGCAGCAGGCATCCGTGTCGCTCATCCAGAGCATCCCGGCCGGATCCTGTGCATCGAGGTCCTCTCTCGCCGGTTTCTGGCTGCGCACGTCGGTCAACCCCAGAAGTTCGACCAGATCATCACGATACTGGATCGTTGCCGGGAACAGTTTGGACGTGTCCACGAACACCACCGGCGTCGACGGATCGATCTGCGCCACCATGTGAAGCAGAACCGCAGAGTCGGCCCCGAAACTCGACACGAGGCCGATGCCGCCCGGAAAATGGTCCCGGATTGCGGCTTTCAGCACCTCTTGAGGTTCGGCTTCCTCGAACAACAGGTTCAAGGCATCCGCTTCACTTTGCAAGGCAAGCTCAGGGTCGTCCGGGACGGCAATCTGTCTATGAAGCGCCATAGAGTGCCTCCTTGAAGGGTTGGTCACCCAGGCGCCGGTAGGCGTCGAGGAAGGTTTCGTCCTTGCCGGTCCGCTGGTCCAGATAGGTGTCGACCAGCGTTTCGATCGCGTCGACAACCTCTTCGGAGGAAAAGCCCCGGCCAACGATCTCGCCGATCGATGCGTTTTCATTCGCGGATCCGCCCAGCGTGACCTGGTAGAACTCCTCGCCCTTCTTCTCCAGACCGAGAATGCCGATATGGCCGACATGGTGGTGTCCGCAGGCGTTGATGCAGCCGGAGATCTTGATCTTCAGTTCGCCAATCTCGGCCTGACGTTCCGCCGTGCCGAAGCGTTCGGAAATCCGCTGCGCGACCGGAATGGAGCGCGCCGTCGCCAGCGCGCAGTAGTCCATGCCCGGGCAGGCGATGATGTCCGTGATCAGCCCCGAATTGCCTTCCGCGATACCGGCCGCAACCAGCCGGTCGAACAGGGCGGGAAGATCGTCGAGCTTCACATGCGGCAGGATCACGTTCTGCTCGTGGCTGATCCGGATCTCGTCATGACCGAACTCTTCCGCCAGATCGGCAATCACATCCATTTGCGCATCCGAGGCATCACCCGGAATGCCGCCAATCGGCTTCATGGAGAGTGTTACACTGGTATGGCCGGGAACCCGGTGCGCATTGAGATTGTGCGCAAGGAACTGCGCAAAAGCCGGATCGGCGGCCTTGCGCGCCTCGACCTTGCCCGACACCGGTGCCAGCACTTCCAGTGGCGGCGGTGCAAAATAGGCTTCGATCCGGCGCACTTCCTCGTCCGGCAGGTTCAAGACGCCGTAGCGGATCTTTTCGAATTCCGCCTCGATCTCGGCTTTCAGCTCTTCCAGACCGGTCTCGTGGATCAGGATCTTGATCCGGGCCTTGTACTTGTTGTCCCGGCGGCCGTAGCGGTTGTAAACGCGCAGGATCGCTTCCGAATAGGCAAGCAGGTCCTCTTCCGGCAGATAGTCGCGCACCTTGCGGCCGATCATCGGCGTGCGGCCAAGCCCGCCCCCGACAAACACGGTAAAACCGATCCCGCCGGCCTCGTTGCGGGTGAGCTGCAATCCGATGTCATGCACCTGAACGGCGGCACGGTCATGCGGCGCGCCGGTGATGGCGATCTTGAACTTGCGCGGCAGGAACGAGAATTCCGGATGCAGGGACGACCATTGCCGCAGGATCTCGGCATAAGGACGCGGATCGGCGATCTCGTCGGCGGCTGCCCCGGCGAAATGGTCGGCAGTCACATTCCGGATGCAGTTTCCGGACGTCTGGATCGCATGCATCTCGACTTCCGCCAGCTCTTCCAGGATCGCGGGCGTGTCCTCCAGCTTCGGCCAGTTGAACTGGATGTTCTGGCGGGTGGTGAAATGGCCATACCCACGGTCATATGTGCGTGCGATATGGGCGAGCTTGCGCATCTGGCGGCCATTCAGCGTGCCATAGGGAATGGCGACCCGCAGCATGTAGGCATGAAGCTGCAGATAGAGGCCGTTCATCAGCCGCAGCGGCTTGAACTCGTCTTCCGACAATTCACCGGCCAAGCGGCGGCGGACCTGATCCTTGAACTGCTCGGTCCGTTGGGTCACGAAGCTGTGGTCGAACTCGTCATAGCGGTACATTTTTCAAACTCCTTGCCGGATGCAGCCGTTTCAGGCGCTTCCAATCTGATCTTTTGTGTTCAAGCCGAGGCGAGCCCGGATTGTTTGCCAAGTTGCGGATGGGTTGTCGGTCCGGCAGCCCGGATCCGTTCGCGCAGGCGCTTTGCGGCGATAACACCGTCTTCCACCGTTACGTCCATGTCATATGCGCCGACAATCTTCTGGTCCGCTTCTGCCTGCCGGGCGACGGTCAAGGCATCCGCAACCGCCTCCTTGCCCTCATACACTTCGGCAAAGGCAAGCCGTTCGACCCAGGTTACATTTGCGCCCAACCAGACGGCTTCCCCATCAAGCAAACGGTTGGCGGTGATGACTTTCATCAAGAATTCTCCTTCAGGCTGCCGCCACTGCGCGCGCAGTCTGCGGCGCAAGCGGTTCAGCATGGTCAAGCGCGGCGTAAGCGACCGCTTCTCCAATCACGATCAGGACGGCACCATCCACGTCCGGGCGGTCTGCCAGCCGAGGCAGATCTCCGAGGTGTCCGGCAAACTGGCGTTCATCCGGATGGGCCGCGTTTTCGAAAACAGCCACAGGGGTCCCAGCATTCATGCCCGCGGCAATCAGCTTGCCGGCAACAGCGGCTGCGACCGACCGGCCCATATAGACGGCAACCGTCGACCCTTTAAGGGCAAGGCCCGCCCAATCCGGAAGGGTTTCGGACTTGGCATTGTGCCCGGTGGCAAAGACAAGGTTCGATGCGACACCGCGCAAGGTCAGCGGCAATTGCGCCGAGGCGGCAGCCGCAAAGGCCGCGGTCACGCCCGGCACCACGTCGAAGCCGACACCTCCGGCCCGTAGCGCGTCCATTTCCTCGGCCGCACGGCCAAAGATCATCGGATCGCCCGCCTTGAGGCGCACCACCTTGTGCCCTTCCCGGCCAAGCTTCACAAGCAAGGCATTGATTTCGTTTTGCGTCACGGAATGCGCGCCCTTGCGCTTGCCGACAGAAATGCGCTCCGCATCGCGCCGTCCCATGGCGATCACACCGGAGGGCACCAATGCGTCATGAACGATCACGTCGGCTTCCTGCAACAGCCGTTGCGCTCTCAGTGTCAACAGGTCTTCGGCGCCCGGTCCGGCACCCACCAGCCAGACAAATCCGGGGTCATCGGCAATGCCGTTCAACAGCCGCTGTGCTTCGCTGCGGGCCACATCCGGCTTTCCGGCATAAAGATTGGCCGCAACGCTGCCGGAGAAGAAGCGCGCCCAGAACCGGCGCCGCGCCGCGCCATCGGTGATCACCCGCGCCGCCGCATCGCGGAAGTTTTCCGCCAGCCGCGCCAGCTGGCCGGTCGAACGCGGCAGCATCGCCTCGATCCGTGCCCGGATATGCCGGGCCAGAACCGGCCCGACCCCGGTGGATGTGATCGCAACCGCAATCGGCGCACGATTGACCAGGGCTCCGGTATAGAAGTCACAGAGTTCGGGCTTGTCGACCGCATTGGCCGGAACACCCATGATCCGGGCGGCATCGACCACGGCCTTGTCGAGAGCCCAGTCCTCGCGGGCGCTGAACACCATCGCCGCGCCGGTCAGGAGACCGGGGCGAAAGTCTTCGGCCACATGTTCGGCCCCGGCGTTCCGGATTGCCTCTTGCAAGTCCGGCTCGATTTCTTTCGAAATCACGACAATCCGGGCATTGGTTTCGCTGAGAAGACGCACCTTGGCAGCCGCCTCACCGCCGTGCCCGACCACAAGCACAGCCCGTCCGGCGACCTTCATGAAGACCGGGAACACATCAAGGCGGTTTGCGCTTGCCGGGCGCGCTTTGGGCTTTGTCGGGCGTGCAGCCATGGTCAGGGTCTCCTCACCCAGTGAACACCTGCCTAATCTAAGGGTTGGGCACGCACCGCACCGGGCACGCCATTTCAAAGGCAGCACGGATAACGAAATAGTTTTTCGTGAACAGCAGCCAGCATCGATTCCCAGTTCAATTTTTGCGCTGTCCCGGGCGACGGTTAAAGAACCGCGCGCCTGTAAGCCGATGAATGAGGCGGATTTGAAACCAATTCCCCGCAAGATCTTTCCGCAGGGGCAATCCGATGTATGATCAAGAACGCTTTATCGTCAAAGGAGTGACCGCATTTCATGCCTCTCAGAAAATTCGCCGTTCTCTTATCGACTGTCGTGCCGATCCTTGCCCTTGTTCCAGCCGCAGAAGCCCAACAAGCGGGCAATGAGACCAACTACTGGCAAACCCGGTGCAGCGGCCCTTCCCGGGCACCTCAGACCTTGACCTGCGAAACCACGCAACGGGTCCTCACAGCCGAATCCCGGCAACTTGTCTTCAAGATCGACATTGTCTACCCGCCCCGGAACGCTGCCCCGGTCATGCGGATACAGGCCCCGCTCGGCTTCCACCTGCCGGGAAAAATCAAACTCGCTGTCGACGGCACGCCATACCGCGAACTGGACATCGCCAGCTGTGATTCACGCGGATGTTTTCTCACGATCACCGCCGACAACCAGCTCATCGACGCCATGAAGGCCGGCACGGTGCTGCAGCTGGATTTCGCACCTGCGCCGGAACGGCGGCAAACGATTGATGTTCCGCTGCAAGGCTTTACCCGCGCAATCAACGCCATTCAATAGGCAGCAGCCGGAACGGGACCGGCGGCACAAGGCCGCCGGAAAAGGGAACGCGCCGGACGCGTTACTTCATCGCCTGCAGGATGGAGACATAGTTGGCGACAGCCGCGCCGCCCATGTTGAAGATCCCGCCAAGTTCGGCATCCTTGACCTGAATGCCGTCCGCCTGACCTGTCAGCTGCATGGCGGTCAGCACATGCATGGAAACACCCGTAGCGCCAATCGGATGTCCCTTGGCCTTCAATCCGCCGGACGGGTTGACCGGCAGTTTACCGTCCATCTCGGTCCAGCCTTCAAGAACAGCCCGCGCGCCTTCGCCTTCTTTGGTCAGGCCCATGGCTTCATACTCGATCAACTCGGCGATGGTGAAGCAGTCATGGGTTTCCACGAAGGAGAGATCATCAAGAGCCAGCCCCGCATCGCCCAGCGCCTCGCCCCAGGCCTTGGAGCAGCCCTCGAACTTGAGGATGTCACGCTTCGACATGGGCAGGAAATCCTGCACATGCGACATGGACCGGAACGCCACGGCCTTTTTCATGCCAAGCGCAGTTGCCGGATCGGTCAGAACCATCGCCGCTGCGCCATCGGACACGAGTGAACAATCCGTCCGCTTCAAGGGTCCGGCGACAAACGGGTTTTTCTCGCTTTCGGCGCGGCAGAACTCAAAGCCCAGGTCCTTGCGCATCTGCGCAAAGGGGTTCGCAACACCGTTCTTGTGGTTCTTGGCCGCAATCCGCGCCAGCGCATCGGACTGGTCGCCATATTTCTGGAAATAGCCGTCCGCAATCTGGCCGAAGACACCGGCAAATCCGGCCGGAATATCGCCCTCTTCCTTCAGATAGGAGGCCTTCAGCAGGTTCTGGCCGATTTCCGGTCCCGGCGTGGTGGTCATCTGTTCGACACCGACCACAAGCACAAACCGCGCCTCACCCGAAGAGATCGCCCGCACCCCCTGATGGACGGCAGCAGACCCGGTGGCACACGCATTCTCGACCCGGGTGGCAGGTTTGAAGCGCAGCGCATCGTCAGCCTGCAGCACGAGCGACGCTGTAAAGTCCTGCCGGGAGAAGCCGGCGTTGAAATGCCCAAGCACGATCTCGTCGATATCCTCGGCTGAAACGCCTGCATCTTCAATTGCATCGCGCGCGGCGCGAACAATCATGCTCTCAACCGTTTCATCCGCGTGTTTGCCAAACGGCAAATGCGCCCACCCCACCATTGCTGCGGTCATGTCACCTCTCCTGCTTTGTTTCCAAGCCAGCGTCCCGATCAGGAAATCTGTTATGATGCCAAATCTTCGAGGCCATTGCGGCGACCGCGATGCCCCGAAACCTTGGCGCCCAAGCAACCAGTAATTGACCTGATCGTCAATATATTCCTTTTTTTACTTATATTACAATTGGTTAATAATCCAAGTATTCTTGAGCACCAAGCCGGAAGCATGACTAGATATGGATACATGCGACTGAGCGGAGCCATCTCGGTCTCTTGTCAACACTTCAAGCAAAAGAAGTTTTATCGTCCGTCACAAACCGTCACGCTGACCACCCTCGTTTCCTGATTGTTATCCATGAGGCTCGGCCTGACAGTCCGGTCCCGAAGGCGTGCCAGCTGCGAACCATATTGAGCACCGGTTTTACAGCATGGCCACATGATCTTGTGAAGCCGAATGGAGCGTTTGATGAAAACCGCCCTCGCCCTTCAATCAAGTCACGATCGAACGCAATCTCTGGCAGACCTGTTCAAACCTGGGGACGCGCCGTTGTTTCCCGACGTTCAACTCAGCGCGCAAGAGGCTCTTCAGCATGTCGAAACCCAACTTGCCCTGGATGGAAACCCTCACCGCAATCTCGCTACATTTTGCCAGACCCAGGGCGGAGATGAACTTCATTCGCTGATGAACACGGCAATTTTCCGAAATCTTGCGGATTCAAAAAACTATCCGCGCACAGCTGAACTTGAACGGCGCTGCATACAGATGCTTGGCGAATTATGGAATGCCCCATCCCTCCGGACTGTTGTCGGGACCTCGGCAACAGGGTCCTCAGAAGCTTGCATGCTGGGAGGGCTGGCGGCCAAGGGGCGCTGGAAAGCCCGCCAGAAAGCCAAGGGCATTTCGCCCGGACAACCAAACATCGTTTGCGGCCCGGTGCAAACCTGCTGGGACAAGTTCTGCCAGTACTGGGAGATCGAGAAACGCGAGATTCCCATGACCCCGGAGCGATTGGTCATGGACCCGGACTCCATGCTACAAGCTGTCGATGAAAACACGATCTGCGTGGTGCCAACGCTCGGCGTGACCTTCACCGGGCTTTATGAGCCTGTGGCCGCTCTTTCGGACGCTCTGGATTGGCTGGAACGAAAACAAGGCCTGTCTATCGACATTCATGTCGATGCCGCATCAGGCGGATTTCTCGCACCCTTCTGCAGCCCGGACCTTGTCTGGGACTTCAGACTGCCAAGGGTGAAGTCCATCTCGGCCTCGGGACACAAATATGGTCTGGCTCCCTTGGGCCTTGGCTGGATCCTGTGGCGGACAGCCGATGACCTTCCGCACGACTATGGCTTTTCGGTTCCCTATCTCGGTGGATCGGTTGCATCTGTATCCTTGTGTTTTTCGCGTCCCGCCGGTCAGGTCCTCAGCCAGTACTATCTGTTCAAACGCTTGGGACGCGACGGTTATCGGCAAATCCAACTGTCATGCTACGAGGTTGCAAACCATGTCTCTGCCGAGATCGAAAGCCTCGGCTTGTTCAAACTCTTGCACACTGGCGACCCATTGTCGGGCATTCCGGCCGTCAGCTTTCAGATCAGCCAGGATCAACACCCAGCATTCAACCTGTCCGACTTGTCTGACGCCCTGTTGACGCGTGGTTGGCATGTTCCGGCATTCGACCTCACCGGGTCAATGCCGCATCGAAAGACGATGCGGCTTACGATCCGTCACGGGATGACATTTGAATTGGCACAGGAATTTCTCTCTGACCTCAATGCGTCCGTCAACGAGTTGACGAAATAGCCGCCCGCGCTGAAGGAGCCGGCACAACGTCATGGCACTTTGATACACCGGCACGGATGCTTGTCCCGCGTCCAAGTGGTTCTGTTGGGGACAGTCCTGAAATTTGCTGAAACCTTTAAAATGCCCCATGCCCCAATCGAATCCGGGCATGAATTGAATGAACGTGCCAATACGCTGCAGGAGTTTGGCCTGCAGCCAATGTCTACTACACGCAAAAGTCAGAACCAGCGTTCAGACCATTCATGGTCATTTTTCTCTAAGCCCATGAGGCGTAGACTGAAATAAAAAATTCGGCAAGGATGCAAAAACAATAACATTTCGGCTCACACCTTCCCGATTTGAAGCATCAGTCTTCAGCAGGATTATCGCGAAATCTCAACTCCTCATTGAGGCAATGATGTACAAGATTTCTGATAACCGGTCGCTCGACCGCCAATCGGAAGGCAGCCCCGGCAGCCAGGCCAGGATTTCCGTTTGGTCCCTCGCCATAATGAATATTGCCGCTGTGGTCAGTCTTCGCGTAACAGCTGCAGGTGCCGAATACGGACTGACCTCGGTTTTCTTCTACGTCCTGGCCGCCGTTTTTCTTCTGATCCCGGTCACACTGGTTTCCGCCGAGCTTGCCACTGCCTGGCCCCATCGCGGCGGCGTTTTCCGATGGGTAGGTGAAGCGTTCGGGCCGCGATTTGCGTTTCTCGCCATTTTTCTTGTCTGGATCGAGGTGACGATCTTCTTTCCCTCGATCCTGACCTTTGCAGCCGCCTCCCTTGCCTTCACGGGGCCCCATCATGCGGCTGACCAGGCGCTGTCTGCGAACCGGTTCTATACAGCAGGCGTGGTGATCGCAATGAACTGGCTTGCAGCTTTCGTCACCCTTCGCGGTGCCGGCCTGTTTGCACCGGTCATCACCTGGAGTGGCGTCATCGGGACCATCATCCCGGCAGCGCTCATTATCGGCCTGGGCGTGTCCTATTTTTTCTCCGGCGGCACGAGTTATGTCACCTTCTCGTGGAGCAACCTTGTTCCGGACATGACCCATTTCAGCAATCTGGTTCTGGCATCTTCAATCCTGCTCTATTTCAGCGGGATCGAAGTCAATGCCATCCACGTTGAACGGGTCCGGAATCCCTTGCGGAACTTTCCGATTGCCGTTTTGATCGCGGCTCTTGCCACAGTCGTGATCTATGTCTTGTCCACGCTCGCCGTTGCGATGATCATCCCGCAAAAGGACATCAATCTCGTTCAGAGCATGATTATTGCCTACGACAAGCTCTTCCATTTTTTCGGGGCTGCCTGGCTTACCCCCGTTCTTGCGGTGATGCTTGCAATCGGCGTATTCGGAACCGTGGCCGTCTGGATGGCCGGCCCGAGTGCGGGCATGCTTGAAGTCGGTAAGGCGGGCTTCCTTCCGCCTTCAATGCAGAACACCAACCGGTTTGGTGCTCCGGTCAAACTCCTGCTGATTCAAGCCGGTATCGTGACAATCCTTGCCATGGGCTTCGTCATTCTGCCTTCCGTGCAAATCACCTATCAAATCCTGAACGAACTCGCCGTCACACTGTATCTGGTGATGTATCTGTTGATGTTCGCCGCAGCGATCAGGCTCAGATTTTCGCAGCCCGATACACCGCGTCCGTACCGGGTTCCCGGCGGCAGGTACGGTCTTTTCGTTTTCGCCAGTCTGGGCTTTACCGGCTCCCTCGTGGCCTTCTTGCTGTCCTTCGTCCCGCCAAGCCAGTTTTCTGTCGGCAACCCGGTGGTTTATGTGTGGCTGCTGATTGCCGGTACAGCGTTTTTTGTCGCCCTTCCCTTTGTCATTTTCGCCCTGCGCCGTCCCGAGTGGCGTGTCGAAGGCAGTGATTTCGAGCCATTTACCTGGGAAACAAATCAGGGCACATCACAAATTGACAGCGATATTAATACTAATACATCCGATTTTAAATCTTCCTCATAAACAAATTCAAACAGCCAGACCAAGCAACTCCGGAACAAGTATTGAATTCTATTTCACATTCTTGTCATCTCCATGAGCTACGCGTCCTTGTATTAAAACAAGCGTTACTTCAGGCACTTTTTATTAGGCACGGGCCAACCTCTCGCGAGGTTGGCCTTTTTCGTTAGGTGTCTGCCCCTTGACCATCCGGCACAATGCAGATAGCCATTCAAAGCGCTTTGGAAGGCGATTGAGAAACAATTCCACACCACGAGGAGGGAGCCCATGAGCGTATTGGATGCCATCGATAGCCGCACCGTGTCCGCAGACATGCCGGGCGATCAGGATTGGTGGCGGGGCGCCGTCATCTACCAGATCTATCCGCGCTCGTTTCAAGACTCCAACGGCGATGGCATCGGCGACCTGAAAGGTGTGACCAGCCGGCTCGACTATATTGCCGGTCTCGGGGTCGACGCGATCTGGCTCTCCCCGTTTTTTACAAGCCCGATGGCAGATTTCGGCTACGATGTCTCCGACTATGAAGATGTCGACCCGATGTTTGGAACATTGGCCGATTTCGACGAGATGCTGCGGGAGGCCCACACCAGAGGCCTGCGTGTCATCATTGATCTGGTCATTTCCCATACATCCGACCAGCACGCTTGGTTCCGGCAAAGCCGCAGCTCGCGCGACAACCAGAAGGCGGACTGGTATGTCTGGGCCGAACCAAATCCCGACGGCACGCCTCCAAACAACTGGCTGTCAATCTTCGGCGGCCCGGCCTGGGAGTGGGACAGCGTCCGCTGCCAATATTACCTGCATAATTTTCTGGCCAGCCAGCCAGACCTGAATTTCCATAATCCTGACGTCCAGGACGCTGTTCTGGAGGCTGCCCGGTTCTGGCTGGATCGCGGGGTCGACGGATTCCGGCTCGATACGGTGAATTTCTATTTTCACGACCGGCACTTGCGCGACAACCCGCCGCTCCCGGCCGGTGCAACACTCACGGGCGTCGAAACCAGCAACCCTTATGCCTTCCAGCTCCATCTCCATGACAAGACCCAGCCGGAAAATCTCGGGTTTCTCGAACGCCTCCGGGAACTGCTTGATGCCTATCCGGGAGCAACATCGGTCGGGGAAATCGGAGCCGATCGTGCCGTCATCAAGACCACGGCAGCCTACACGGAAGCGGGCAAACGCATCCACATGGCCTACAGTTTCGACCTTCTGTCGACCGCACGGTCCGCCGCCTATATCCGCGACACCATTGAGGGCATGGAAAACGGCATCGGTTCGGGCTGGCCGAGCTGGGCGCTGTCCAACCACGATGTCGTGCGCGTGGCGACCCGCTGGGGCGAAGGCCTGCAGCAGGACCGTTTTGCCCCGCTGTCATTGGCGCTGGTGACGTCCTTGCGCGGAACACCTTGCATCTATCAGGGCGAAGAGCTGGGTTTGACCGAAGCCGATGTGCCGTTCGACAAGCTTCAGGATCCTTACGGAATTCGGTTCTGGCCGAGGTTCAAGGGCCGGGACGGATGCCGGACCCCGATGCCATGGACCGGTGACGACGCACGGGCGGGCTTCACAACCGGGGACCCGTGGCTGCCGGTGGCTCCGGAACATCGGGAGCGGCCGGTCAGCACACAGGCCGGGGATCCGGCGTCCGTTCTTGCAAGGACAGGCGCGTTCTTGAAATGGCGCAAGGATCAGCCGGCACTCAAGACGGGCGCCATCCGGTTTCTGGACAGCCCCGCGGAAACGCTTGTGTTTCTTCGCGAACTGGAAGGTGAAACCGTCCTCTGCGCGTTCAACCTGGCGGATGAAGCCGCGACAATTCGTCTTCCCGGGATGACGCCTCTGTCTCTGGAAGCCCCTGGTTTCACTGGTCAATCAGCTGGCGAGACACTCCATCTGAACGGCCTTGATGCCTATTTCGGACGTGTGGGATAGGACCAAACCGGCCCCGTTGTCCGGCGCTGCTTTTTTTTTCGATGCGATATCGTTAAAAGGCGCAGAGCCGTGCTTCCCAACAAGACAAAATACAAATGACCAAGCGCCTGCCCCTGTCTGTCTTCATCATTGCCCAGGACGAAGCGGACCGCATTTCAAGACCGATCGAAAGCGTGCGGGATTGGGTCGATGAAGTGGTGGTGATCGACAGTGGCTCCCGCGATGACACACGCAAGATCGCAGAAAGTCTCGGCGCAAGGGTTGTGCACAATGACTGGGCCGGTTACGGCCCTCAAAAACGCTTCGGCGAAGATCAGTGCCGCAACGACTGGCTTCTGAATCTGGATGCGGACGAAGAGGTCACACCCGGCCTGGCTGCGGAAATCAAGGCCAGGTTCGCCGACGGGTCCTACCGGAACGCGGACGGATGGCGCGTGATGATCCGCGATACATTTGCCCACGAGCACGAACCGGCCACCTGGGCCTATGGCTATCACCAGATCCGGCTATACGACCGGCGCAAGGGGCGCTTTTCGCAGTCCACCGTCCATGACACGGTCCGGCCGGAGGCAGGGGCGCAAATCGCGAACCTGTCCGGGATCATGGCACACCGGTCGCTCAAGTCTCTGGATTTTCAGGTCTTCAAATACAACCGCTATTCCAACATGCAGGTCGAGGACATGGAAATGCGCGGACGGAGCATACCACGGCTGCGCCTTTTGACCGAGTTCCCGCTTTCCTTCGTCAAGGGATATGTCTTCCGCCGCTATTGGCGCTATGGCTGGTGGGGCCTGATCCTTGCCATGAACTACGCCCATTCGCGCTTTCTGCGTGTCGCCAAGGCCTACCAGACCGATCTGGTGAAAGAGCGGAGCTCCTAAAGCCCAAGCCCGGCCTGTTTTGTCTGGGGTCAGGAGCCACGAAGGCAGTATGTTTCTTCGAGGCGGTTGTCTATAAGAGCCCCATGCTGGACACCTTGATTATAGGCGCGGGGCCCGCAGGCCTGTTCGCCGCCGACCGACTAAGCGAAATCGGACACACGGTCCTCGTGATCGACCGCATGCCGTCCCCTGCCCGCAAGTTTCTGATGGCCGGGCGTGGCGGCCTCAATCTGACCCACAGTGAAGGGCTCGACGCCTTTTTGCCGCGATACCGCGAGGCCGAAGCGTTTCTGGCACCGCTGATCGAGGCGTTCCCGCCCGAATCCTTGCGAACCTGGTGCGATGCGCTTGGTGCAGACACCTTTGCCGGCACAAGCGGGCGGGTGTTTCCGAAGGCCATGAAGGCCTCTCCCTTGCTCAGGGCATGGCTGAAGCGGCTTGAAACCAGAGGTGTCGAATTCCGAACCCGGACAACGTGGCTCGGATTTCCAAAGCCCGGTATCGCGCAGCTCGAAGCTGCGGACGGAGCGGTCGAGGCCATCCAGAGCCGCAGCACCCTTCTTGCCACCGGCGGTGCAAGCTGGGCAAAGCTCGGCTCAAACGGCCGCTGGGCAGAGGCCCTGACCGGCCTTGGGGTTGCTGTCCATCCATTGAAACCGGCCAATTGCGGATTTCAAATTGGCTGGACACCGTTTGTGAGCGAAAAATTTGCCGGAACCCCGTTGAAACGGATCGGCCTGACGGTCGGCTCCCGGACGGTCAAGGGCGAGGCCGTCCTGTCGGGAAAGGGGCTCGAAGGCGGCGTCATCTATGCCTTGTCGGCGGAGATCCGCAACATGATCGAGACCGAAGGCCATTGCGATCTGAAAATTGATCTCCTGCCCGATCTGAACCCTGATCAGGTCGCGCAGAGGCTGTCAAAACAGCGCGGCAAGCAGTCGGTCACCACCTTCTTGCGCAAGGCCTTGAAATTGTCGCCGGCGGAAATCGCCCTGGCCCGGGAAACCTCCGTGCTTGCCTCGGAACCATCCGCGCTTGCCCGCCAGCTGAAGTCGGTGAAGCTGCGCACAAACTCGCCCTATCCAATCGACCGGGCAATTTCCAGCGCGGGCGGCATTGCCTTGTCCGAACTTGATGACCGGATGATGCTGAAAAGGCACCCGGGGGTGTTCGCAGCCGGAGAAATGCTGGACTGGGAAGCCCCAACCGGCGGCTACCTGCTTCAGGCCTGTTTTGCGACCGGTTATGCGGCGGCCAACGGCATTCACGCCTATCTTGCCGGTGAACAGATGGAGTTGCCCATATGACCCGCCTTTTCATCGACGCCGACGCCTGTCCGGTCAAGGAAGAAGCGGTGCGTGTCGGCGAACGGCACCGCGTGCAGACCCTTTTCGTCAGCAACAGCTACATGCGTCTGCCGGACAGCGATCTTGTCGAACGGGTGATCGTGCCGGACGGTCCGGACGAGGCCGACAACTGGATCGCCGAACGGGCAGGAACGGGCGATGTCGTGGTTACGGCGGACGTGCCGCTCGCCGCAAGATGCGTGGCCGCCGGTGCCCTGGTGATTGGGCCCACGGGCAAGCCGTTCCGGGAAGATGCCATCGGCATGCGTCTTGCGATGCGCGATCTCAACACGCATTTGCGGGAGATCGGCGAAATCCGCGAAAGCGGCCCGGCCTTCACAAAGGCGGACCGCTCCCGGTTTCTCAACCAGCTTGAAACCACCATGCGGGCGGCCAAACGGATCGCATCAGACGGCTGAACGGGGCGCCCCGGACGAAGCGACCTGCCGCCGCCAACGTCCCTATTGGCAGAAACGATAGTTACCCGAATAGGCCAGATAATAGCCGGTGTTCGGATTGAACGACCGGTATTTGCCCGAACAATACTGATACCAGGCCGGTGTCCAGGGTTGAGGCCGGTAATAGACCGGCGCCGGTGCAACATAGCGCGGCGGCGGTGCATAGTTATAGCGCGGAGGCGGGGCAGCGTAGCGCGGTGCAGCAAGCGCGGATCCGACGATGGCTCCGGCCGCAAAACCGCCCGCAATGGCAGCCCCCGTGTTCCACCCGTTCCGGGCCACGGATTCTGTTGGCATCAATGTGGTGGCTATCCCGGCAATACCGGCAATGACCGCAGCGGCAGTTCTGGTTTTCCCGACCATGTCACGTTCCCCTTGGCTTCAGCGGCAAACGCCCCCTTTTTGTTGAAGGAAGCTTCGCCGAAGGCAGTCTAGAAGGAAAATGTGGCCTAGGTCGTCAGAATGGCCCTGACGCAATATCAGAGCATCAAACCATTCAAAACTGGATATATTTGGCATGTTTCTGCTTGAAATCATGACAGAAAATACAGGCAAAAAAACAAATTACGGCGAAAAAACGGCACAATTTCTTACAATGCCGATGAATATTCACGAAAGACATAAACTATCGCTTGTCAGAGGGCCTGCTACCTCCTACCTTACGCGCTATCGGCCCGTTCGGCCGAGCGGGACATGAAATAGACCCGGCAAAGAATTGGTTTCGGTAGATTGAGGTGCAACCCGGTCTGCTCTGAATTTCGAAGCTTTTCCGTATCTAACTGATTGCTCGTTTACCAGCGTCGGCGATACGGTTTCGTCGGCGCGCATTCAAAACGGAAGGTTTCTCCATGCGCGAGAACGGCACAATCAAGTTCTTCAACCACGACCGCGGTTTCGGTTTCATCACGCCGGAAAACGGTGGCAAGGACGTCTTCGTCCACATCACTGCTTTCGAAAAGGCCGGCATCTCCAATCCGGAAGAAGGCGCGAAGATCTCCTTCATCGCTGAAGACGATCGCCGTGGCCGTGGCAAGCAGGCCGCGCAGCTCGAGCTCGTCTGATTTTCAGACAGCTGATGATGAAAACGCCGGTTTGCGCCGGCGTTTTTTATATGTCGAACCCGCGATCCGCAGTCTGCGAGACAGGATCATGCGCGTTCCGCAGGGTCTCCAGCTCCCGCATCCGCGCCTGACTGCGCTCCGGATTGAGCTGGGTGACACCGGTGATCAGGACTTCCGCGATCGCCATCAGGGCGAGGGACGAGTCCCAGGGTGAAGACACAGCCACCCGCGCCGGCAGCACAAATTCCGCAATCCGGGCAATCGGTGACATCCAGCTGTCGGTGATCAGCGCAATTGCCGCCCCTTTGCGTGCAGCCGCTTCCGCAAACTGGATAATTTCCGCCTGATAGCGGCGGATGTCGAACACCACCACCACATCCCGCGGGCCGATGGCCAGCAGCTGGTCCAGCCAATTGCCTTGCTGCCCGGCAATATGCACCACGTCGGAGCGCACGATGCGCAAATGCGCTGCCATGTAACGCGCCAAAGCATCGGTAAACCGGCCCCCGATCAGGTGAACCGTCCGCTTGTCATCCGCCAGCAGCTTGATCAGCCCGTCAATCTCGCCCTTTGGCAAATGGGCAAAGGTCTCCCGCAGATTGTCGACCATCCGCGAAACCTGCGGATCGCCTCCGGCTTGCCGGGGCATGGCGGCACTGCGGGCAAGCGGCGAATTCAGCTGACTGTCCAGCTCCTTGCGCAAGCGTTCCTGAAACGCGGCAAAGCCTGAAAATCCCAACCGGGCGACAAATCGCAGGATTGTCGGCGAGCTGACACCGGCGGCTTCCGCGAATTGCGCAACCGTGCCCAGGCCCTGAACCGGATATTTAGCAAGCAGGGCATGCGCCGCCTTTTTTTCCGTTACGGTAAACTCTTCCAGTCTCTCGCGAATTTCCTCCACCAGCGGCCGTTGCATGGTGTGTTCTCCCGGCATTGCCTTTTTTGACAAGGATTGTGTTTGACTTCCCCGCCGTCTTTGTATCAAATCATACAAGGTTACGCTTTGACTGCAATCCTGTAACAAAAAATACAAATCGGGATGCAGCTCCGTAATCGCTTGAGGGGAAGATATTCATGGACTCTGGCAAATCCACGAGCGGCCCGGTTGCGCCGGTCGCATTGGTGAATGAGAGCGGGAATAGCCCGTTCGTGCTGGTGTGCGACCATGCCAGCAACCGCCTGCCGTCCCCTTATGACCAGACACTCGGCCTCTCGGTGGCGGACAAGCAGGCCCATATCGCATGGGACCCTGGTGCCCTTGGCACCGCCCTGCACATGAGCGCTCTTCTCGACGCGCCGCTTGTCCACTCCACCATCTCGCGGCTGGTCATCGATTGCAATCGTGATACGGCAGCCCATGACCTGATCCCCGCGCTCAGCGAACGGACCGAAATCCCCGGAAACGTGAACCTCTCCCGCGAGGAGCGCGCCCGGCGGATTGCTCTTGCTCATGCGCCCTTTCACGGCGCAATCGAGCAGCTGATCAATGACCGTCTGGCGCAAGGGACCGAAACCGTTGTTGTTTCAGTGCATACCTACACACCGGTCTACAAGGGCATTCGTCGGCAATGGGAGATCGGCCTGATCTACGACCGGGACGCCTCCCTCGCCTTTCCGGCCCTTGAGGCCTTGCGGCGCGATCCCGCACTCACGGTCGGCGACAACGCGCCCTATTCCCCCCGTGACGGGGTCTATTACACGCTCAGGCGCCACGGCGAGGATCGGGGCCTCAAGGCGCTGATGATCGAAATCCGCAATGACGAAGTAGCAAGACCCGAACAGGAACGCCTCTGGGGCGAAAAGCTGGCTGCGGTTTTAAGCGAAGCACTCGCGGCCGCCAAAGCCGGAGAGCCGCGGCAAGGAGAGGCCCATGCTTAAGGCCGCGCGAACCTATGTTGCCCTGGTGGACGGGTTCAATCGCGGCCTAGGCCGGATCATCATGTATGGCGTTCTGGTCATGGCGGGCATCCTGTTGTGGTCATCGATTTCCAAGACCTTCTTCAACCCGTCGCTGTGGACACTTGAAGTCGCCCAGTTCGCGATGGTGACCTATTACGTGCTCGGCGGTCCCTACTCGATCCAGATGGGCTCGAATGTGCGGATGGATCTGTTCTATGCCGAGTGGTCACACAAGAAGAAGGCCTGGTTCGACGCGTTCACGGTCCTGTTGCTGATCTTCTATCTCGGGATCCTGCTCTATGGCGCGGTCGGCTCGACGGCTTACTCGCTCGGCTATTTCGGCATGGAGCCCTTCGTCTTTTTCAAGGACCTTATCCTCGCCTTCGTGACCGGTGGCCCGTCCAGGGCGTCCGAGCTGATCGGATATATCGAGCGCAGCCCGACCGCCTGGCGGCCCTATCTCTGGCCGATCAAATTCGTGATGATCCTCGGTTTCTTCCTGATGCTGCTGCAATGCGTTTCGGAACTGATCAAGGACATTGCCCGCCTTCAGGGAGAAGAGATCTGATGTCTTACGAGATGATCGCTCTTTTCATGTTCGCATCGATGATGCTGATGCTTCTGACCGGCCAGCGTGTGTTCGGCGCAATTGGCGGGGTTGCGGCCATTGCAGCCCTGGCGCTTTGGGGCACGGGCGGATCGGAAATCCCGTTCTCCGCTTCGATGAAGCTGATGAAATGGTACCCGCTCCTGACCCTGCCCATGTTCATCTTCATGGGCTATGTCCTGTCGGAATCGCGCATCGCCGACGATTTGTACAAGATGTTCCACGTCTGGATGGGACCGCTCAGCGGCGGCCTTGCCATCGGGACGATCTTCCTGATGGTTCTGGTTTCGGCCATGAACGGGCTGTCGGTCGCGGGCATGGCCATCGGCGCAACCATTGCGCTGCCCGAACTGCTCAGGCGCGGCTATGACAAGCGCATGGTGACCGGTGTGATTCAGGCAGGCTCCTCGCTAGGCATTCTGGTGCCGCCTTCGGTCGTGCTTGTGCTTTATGCGATGATCGCCCGCCAGCCGGTCGGTCAGCTCTGGCTTGCCGGTGTGGTTCCGGGCCTGATGATGGCAGGCCTGTTCGTGCTTTACATCGCCATCCGCTGCAAGTTCCAGCCGCATCTGGGACCGGTCCTGAGCGAGGACGAGCGCAATATCAGCCGCTCCGGGAAATACCGGTTGCTCCTGTCCGGCCTGCTGCCGCTGGTGATCTTTGCCGCCATGATGGTGCCCTTTGTCAACGGCTGGACCAGTCTGGTCGAAAGCTCCGCCATCGGCGCCCTCACCGCCTTTCTGGCGGCGGTCGCAAAACGGCGCATGACCTGGGCGGTGTTCCAGACCTGCCTGAAGCAGACCCTTGGCATCACCTGCATGTTCATGTGGATCATCCTGGCCGCCCTTGGCTTTGGAGCCGTGTTCGACGGCCTCGGCGCGGTCAAGGCCATCGAGAACCTGTTCACCGAACAGCTCGGTCTCAATCCGTGGCTGATCCTGATCCTGATGCAGCTGTCCTTCCTGCTGATGGGAACGTTTCTGGACGACACGGCCATGCTGGTCATCGTGGCGCCGCTTTATGTGCCGCTGGTCGGCGCACTCGGGTTCGATCTGGTCTGGTACGGCGTGCTTTACACGATCACCACCCAGATCGCCTACATGACCCCGCCCTTCGGCTACAACCTGTTCCTGATGCGGGCCATGGCCCCCAAGAACATCACGATGCGCGACATTTACGGCTCGATCACCCCTTTCGTGATGGTGATGCTGCTGGCACTCGCGCTTGTCATCACCTTTCCGAAAATCGCCCTGTGGCTGCCGCACACGGTCTACGGGCTCTGAGAACTTCAGCGGGCAAACAGGACAAGCATTCAAACGGAGGAAAAAGCACGACAGACAGGGTTCTGAAACACAAGCCGGAACGGCACCAGAACCGGGGAACAGCATGAACCAGCAAGAGGGGAGTACTCCAACATGACCAGCAGACGTGATTTTTTGAAGAAAGCCGGTGTGGGAACCGCAGCCGCAGCAGGGGCCGTTACCCTTGCCGCGCCAGCCGTCCACGGCCAGACGCCGATCAAGTGGCGCATGCAGACCTATGCCGGACCGGCCCTTGCAGAACACGTGATCAAGCCGCATATCGACGCCTTCAATCAGGCGGCCAACGGCCAAATGGAAATCGAACTGTTCTTCGCCGACCAGCTGGTTCCGACCGGCGAATTGTTCCGCGCCATGCAGCGCGGCGTGATCGATGCGGTCCAGTCGGATGACGACTCCATGGCCTCGCCGACCGAGGTGACGGTGTTTGGCGGCTACTTCCCGTTTGCCTCGCGCTATTCGCTCGACGTGCCGGTGCTGTTCAACCAGTACGGCCTCAAGGAAATCTGGGAAGAGGAATACGCCAAGGTCGGCGTCAAGCACATCTCCGCCGGTGCCTGGGACCCGTGCCACTTCGCCACCAAGGACCCGATCCGCAGCCTGGCCGACCTGAAGGGCAAGCGGGTCTTCACCTTCCCGACCGCAGGCCGGTTCATGAGCCAGTTCGGTGTCGTGCCCGTCACCCTGCCCTGGGAAGACATCGAGGTCGCGGTTCAGACCGGAGAGCTGGACGGCATTGCCTGGTCGGGCATTACCGAGGACTACACAGTCGGCTGGGCGGATGTGACCAACTACTTCCTGACCAACAACATTTCCGGCGCGTGGTGCGGGTCGTTCTTCGCCAACATGGAACGCTGGAACGAGTTGCCGCCGCATCTGCAGACCATGCTCCAGCTCGCCATGGACGCCTCCCACTATTATCGCCAGTGGTGGTACTGGGGCGGCGAGGCAGCCCTGCGCGTCAACGGCACCAAGATGGAACTGACCACGATCCCGGACGAGGAATGGGCCAGCGTCGAAACCGCGGCCCTTGCCTTCTGGGACGAGGTTGCGGCCGAATCGCCGACCAAGGCGAAAGTCGTTGAAATCTTCAAGAAATACAACTCGGACATGCAAAAGGCTGGACGGCCCTACCGATACACCTGAGTGTAGCCCAACTTCCGGTCCGGCCCCCCGGACCGGGTCTTTTTATTTGACCAAGAACAAAGCGGACACTTCCCCATGGCTGGAAACCTGACCTTCGACGGCCTCAAGCAAGCCGTTGAGAATGGCGAGATCGATACGGTCCTGACCTGCGTTGTCGACATGCAGGGACGTCTCATGGGAAAGCGGTTCCACGCCCGGCATTTCATCGACAGCGCCTACCGGGAAACCCATTGCTGCAACTACCTGCTCGCAACCGATCTGGAGATGTACACCGTCGAGGGCTATGCCGCGACCAGCTGGGCGGGCGGGTATGGCGACTATGTCATGAAGCCGGACCTGACGACCTTGCGCCCCGTCCCCTGGCTTGAGGGAACGGCCATGGTGCTCTGTGATATTCTCGACCATCACACCCATGAAGAAGTGCCGCATGCGCCCCGCACGCTGTTGAAGAAGCAGATCGCGCGCCTTGCCGAACTTGGCTTGTCGCCCATGATGGCGAGCGAGCTGGAGTTCTTCCTGTTCGAAAAGAGCTTTGACGAGATCCGCAAGGCCGGGTTCCGCGATCTGGAGCCGATTTCCGCCTATAACGAAGACTATCACATCCTCCAGACCACCAAGGAGGAAGAGGTGATGCGCCCGGTGCGCAACCATCTTTATGCCGCCGGGATTCCGGTCGAAAACAGCAAGGGCGAGGCGGAAACCGGTCAGGAAGAGCTCAACATCCGCTATTCGGCGGCGCTTGACTGCGCCGACTACCACACGATTTCCAAACATGCCGTCAAGGAGATCGCCTGGGCCAAGGGCCGCGCGGTTTCTTTCCTTGCCAAATGGCGGAGGGACAAGGTCGGCTCGTCCTCCCATATTCATCAGTCGCTTTGGACGGCCGACGGGAACAATGCGTTCTGCGATGCGTCCGGCGACTACGGCATGTCGGACACCATGCGCCACTATATGGCCGGTCTGATCACATATGCCCCCGACTACACCTATTTCCTGGCCCCCTACATCAACAGCTACAAGCGTTTCCAGAAGGGCACCTTCGCGCCGACCAAGACGGTCTGGTCGGTCGACAACCGCACGGCCGGGTTCCGCCTGTGCGGGGAAGGCACCAGGGCGCTCCGGGTCGAATGCCGGATCGGCGGCTCGGACCTGAACCCTTATCTGGCGCTGGCCGCCCAGCTCGCCGCCGGGATCAAGGGACTGGAGGAGAAGCTCGATCTCGCCCCGCCCGCTTCCGGAGATGTCTATGAAGCAAGCAGCGCCCGCGAAATCCCGGGCACCTTGCGCGATGCAAGGGACACCTTGATCAATTCCACGATGCTGCGCGACGCCTTCGGGGACGCGGTGATTGACCATTATGCCCGCGCCGCCGAATGGGAAATCGAGGAATTTGACCGCGCGGTGACGGATTACGAGGTCGCGCGCGGATTTGAACGCGCCTAGAACACCCCCATCAGCCTGCCTAAAAAGACTGCGCCGGGACGCAGCGACAAGAGGTGTCACATGTCAGATATGATCAAGTTAATCTCCCCCATCGACGGGTCGGTCTATGCCGAACGTCCCGCCCTTGACGGCACCGCGGTCGACCGGGTTGTCGCGGACGCCCGCCGGGCCCAGCCGGACTGGGCTGCCGTGCCGGTTGCCGAGCGCGTCGCGCTCTGCCTCAAGGCGCTCGACGCGCTGAAGGCAATGAACGACGAAGTCGTGCCGGAACTGGCCTGGCAGATGGGACGGCCGGTTCGGTATGGCGGCGAACTGGGCGGCACGGTCGAGCGCACCGAATATTGTGCCAAGACCGCTGAAACGGCTCTTGCCGATATCGAACGCACGGACAAGCCCGGCTTCAAGCGCACGCTCAAGCGGACACCGCTTGGCATCGTCATGGTGATCGCGCCCTGGAACTATCCGTTCATGACCGCGATCAACACCATCATGCCGGCATTGATGGCGGGCAATGTGATCATCCTGAAACATGCCGCGCAAACGCTTCTGGTTGGCGAAAGGCTTGCCAGGGCGTTCGAGATTGCCGGGCTGCCGAAGGGCGTGTTCCAGAACATCGTGCTGACCCATGAGGGGACTGAAAAGCTTTTGGGCTCCGGCGTGATCGATCACGTCAACTTCACCGGGTCCGTTGCCGGTGGCCGTGTCATTGAAAAGGCGCTGGCCGGTACGTTCGCGACCCTTGGCCTTGAACTCGGCGGCAAGGACCCGGCCTATGTCCGGGCCGATGCCGATCTGGGGTACGCGATTGAAAATCTGGTCGACGGCGCATTCTACAATTCCGGCCAGTGCTGCTGCGGCATCGAGCGCGTCTATGTCCATGAAAGCCTTTATGACCGGTTCGTCGAAGGCTTTGTCGACCTCGCCAGCCAGTACAGGCTCGGCAATCCGCTCGACCCCGACACGACGCTCGGGCCCTTGGCGCAGGCCCGGTTTGCCGCCTGGGTGCGCGAACAGACCGACGAGGCGCTGCGCAAGGGGGCGAAGGCCCATCTCGACGTCAACGCCTTTGCCGCCAGCAAGGACGGCACGCCCTATCTCGCCCCGCAGGTGCTCACGAATGTCAATCACCAGATGTCGGTGATGCGCGAGGAGAGCTTCGGCCCGGTTGTCGGCATCATGAAGGTCAAGGATGATGCGGAAGCGCTGCAATTCATGAATGACAGCCCCTACGGCCTGACCGCCTCGATCTGGACCCAGGACGTGGACGCGGCCTCCCGGCTTGGCGACCGGATCGAGACCGGCACCGTGTTCATGAACCGCTGCGACTATCTCGATCCGGCGCTGGTGTGGACCGGCGTCAAGGAAACCGGAAAGGGGGCCGCCCTGTCCGAGATCGGCTTCCACAACCTGACCCGGCCGAAATCCTATCACTTCCGGGTCGAGCACTGACCCGGCCACTGACCCGTTTCTGCTCCAATTTTCCCTCTAGCGAATGATAGTCCCATGAGCTCAACTCCTTCCGTGAACTGGTCCTACCCGACCTCCGTGCGTTTCGGTGTCGGCCGGATCAAGGAGCTTCCCGAGGTGGTCAAGGCCTCGGCCATGAAGAACCCGCTGCTGGTCACCGATCCGGGCCTTGCCGCCCTGCCGATGGTGTCCGATGCCATTGACAGCCTGAAGGCATCCGGTCTTGAGGCCGCCGTCTTTTCCGACGTCAAGCCGAACCCGGTCGACAGCAACATCACCGCAGGTGTAACCGCCTACAAGGCAGGCAACCATGACGGCGTGATTGCCTTTGGCGGTGGGTCCGGCCTTGATGCGGGCAAGCTGATTGCCTTCATGTCCGGCCAGACCCGGCCGATCTGGGATTTCGAGGACATCGGCGACTGGTGGACCCGCGCCGACCCGGAAGGCATTGCCCCGATCATCGCGGTGCCGACGACGGCGGGAACCGGCTCCGAAGTCGGCCGCGCGGGCGTCGTCACCAACGAGGCGACCCACACCAAGAAGGTGATCTTCCATCCGAAGATGCTGCCCGTGACCGTGATCTGCGACCCGCAGCTGACCGCCGGGATGCCGCGCATGATCACCATCGGCACCGGCATGGACGCGCTCGCCCATTGTCTGGAGGCCTATTCGGCGCCGATGTATCATCCGATGTCCGAAGGCATTGCGCTGGAAGGCATCCGGCTGGTGCTTCAGAACCTGCCAAAGGTTGCCGCCGACGGTTCCGACCTTGAAGCCCGCGGCCACCTGATGAGTGCGGCGGCCATGGGTGCGGTCGCGTTCCAGAAGGGGCTCGGCGCGATCCATTCGCTGTCCCATCCGGTCGGCGCGCTTTATGACACCCACCACGGCATGACCAATGCCGTGTTCATGCCCTATGTGCTGCAATTCAACCGCCCGGCCATCGAACAGAAATTCGAGCGTCTCGCCGGGTTCCTTGGGATTTCCGGCGGCTATCAGGGCGTTCTCGACACGGTCCTGACACTGCGCGCCGATCTCGACGTGCCGCACACGCTCGCCGGTCTTAATGTGGGTGCCGAAAAACGCGAGCTGATCGCCGAGATGGCAATTGTCGACCCGACCGCCGGCGGCAACCCGGTCGAACTGACAAAGGCAGGCGCGCTGGAGATCTTCGACAAGGCGCTTTCCGGAACGCTCTGACCGGCCCGCAAAGCTCATGGCAAAACGGGGCCGACCGGCCCCGTTTTCTGTTTTGACACGCTTGAAACCTGCGTTTGAAGGCTTCATGCCGGGCGTAAAAACCGCCGGGTTGATCAGGCAAGACCTCCCCATCATCCGTCATCCCATGGCTT
>NZ_SMMF01000179.1:0-335 GCF_009711355.1 Roseibium sp. RKSG952
ACGCGAGAGATGTGCCTTGAGGCGGTGAGGCGACACGGCTGGACGCTGAAACATGTGCCGTGGTCCCTCCGGACGCGGGAGATGTGCCTTGAGGTCTCCAGACGCGAGAGATCTGCCTCGAGGCGTTCGGCTGGGCGTTGCTATATGTGCCGGAAGACCTCCTGGCATGTCGCTGGAACGTGTGCCGTTGTCCCTCCGGACGCGGGAGATCTGTCTTGAGGCGGTGAGGCAAAACGGCTGGGCGTTGGAACATATGCCAAAAGACCTCCGGACACGGGAGGTCTGCCTTGAGGTGGTCAGGCAAAACGGCTGGACGCTGGAATATGTGGCGAAAG
>NZ_SMMF01000807.1:0-11001 GCF_009711355.1 Roseibium sp. RKSG952
CACTTCTCTCCCAGATTGTCGCGCTATAACCGTGTCGGCATTTCGCACCTCGGCCGTTTTTCACAAGCCTATCGGAGACTGTTCGGCGAAACCCCAAGCCAAACACAAAGATTGGGCCCGGTCGCCAACAGGCACTTTTGAACGGGCGCGGCCCCCTGAACATGCACGATGATTTCCAATGCTTAGAAAAGGACAGCTCCAGCCCCCTTGCCAGTCCGGAACCCAGCCTCGGCGGAGGATCGAATCCCTTTGCTACACCGGGCGAGCAATCCTCAATGGAAAACCGGAACAAGTGGCATTGCCTTGCCCCCCCGGAGTTCCCAAGTCCTTCGCGTCATGGTGCCACATTCAAGCCCAACATCGCGCTGAATAACTTGCCCCATTGGAAGATGACTTTCACCGCCAATCCTGTACACCGGCACAAGCGCTCATATTCGCAGTCTGAACTAGTTTGCTATCAGGAAATTCAACATCTCCAAGGAGACGATCAGAGCGCGCATATAAAATGGTCTGCTGCCGTGAAACTTGTTTCGAACCAGGCAGCGTCCCGGCTTCAATGAGATACAAATGAAGCGCTCTATCGAGCCATTATCCAAATACCGCTTGTTTCAGACCAAAAATCTGGACGAAGCACAGGTGTTCATTGCCGAGCGATATAACCCTCACAAGCTCGATATTGCTTCCGGCGCCGACCGTTTCGACGTGCATTACAACAGGGTCGAAGGCCATACAGTTTCGTTGAACTATCTGAGATATGGCGCAACGATGATGATTGAGCCCGGCGAACTCGAAACATTCTATATGATCCATATCCCGATTTCAGGCCGGGCCGATATCGACAACAGTAGCGGCGTGGTTTCCTCCAGACCGGGTCTCGGCTGTGTGATCAATCCACATCGCCACACGAAAGTGTTCTGCTACGAGAGTTGCGAGCGGCTTCATCTTCAAATTGACGCAAACGCCTTGAAACACCACGCGGAGTGCTTGAAGGGCGGACCATTGGCAGCCCCCGTGACTTTCGAAACAGCCATAGACACAGATCGCGCGGCAACGGCAGCCTGGGTCCGCAAACTCCGGACATGTTTTGACCTTGCGGAACGTGGTCTAGCATTTGGTCCCGGATCCGGGAACACCCAAGCCGTGATTGAGGAAGAGCTGATCCTTGGGTTTCTCAAAAGCCAGCCAAGCAACATCTCTTTTCAGCTTGAGACTGCTCCAAAGCCGGCGGGAAACATACATGTCCGGCATGCAATTCAATTCATGATGGAACGAATCGGAGGCTCCATAACGCTTGGCCGGCTCGCCGAGCACACGGGCGTCTCCACCCGCAGCCTGCAACTCGCATTCCAGGCAGAATACGGCAAGACGCCCATGCAGTATTTGCGGGAGCTCCGTCTGCGCTTGGCGCGGGAGATCATCACACAGTCAAACACCAATGAAACGGTGAGCGAGATTTGCCACCGTGTCGGCATTACACACCTTGGCCGATTTTCACAGTCCTACCGCAGACTGTTCGGCGAAGCCCCAAGCCAAACAGAAAGAGAAGGTCTCACCGTCAACAAACGCATTTGACCGGGTAAATCGTTCTGCCATACCGATCGGGCGGCATTCGGGATCAAACGCCTCCGCACAATACCGCGCCCTCTTTTGGTTACGGCGCCGACCTGAACGATTCGATTGCAGTCAGCGTGACGTGTCCCGGGCTGCCAACCTTTATGGCAAAGCCAAAGTCAGAATGACCCGAAACAAACAAACAACACAGCAACGGGTGTTGCTGTGCTGAGGTTCGCACCCGTTCCGCCGTGGCAGCCGCCACGCGGCCCATCAGTCCTTCTTTGAAAGATCGTTGATCTTTTCCTGCATCTCGGCGAGCTGCTTCTTCATCTCGTCAAGATCGGACGGATCCGATTTGGCCGGTTTTTCCGCTTTCTCGGAAGCTCCGGCTTCGCCGGTCGGGAACGGCATGAACATCTTCATGGCCCGCTCGAACATTTCGGTGTTGCGCTTGACCTGATCCTCGATCGCTTCGAGGGCGGTTGCACCAAACGCCTCGCTCATCCGGGTGCGGATCTTTTCCTGCTCCTGGGTCAGCGTTGACATCGAGTACTCCAGGTAACTCGGCACCAGTCCCTGCATGCTGTCGCCATAAAACCGAATCAGCTGGCGCAGGAAGGTCACCGGCAGAAGATGCTGTCCCTTGCCCTCCTGCTCGAATATGATCTGTGTCAGGACCGAACGGGTGATGTCGTGTCCGGTCTTGGCGTCATAGACGACAAAATCCTCTTCGCCCTTCACCATGACGGCGAGGTCCTCCAGCGTCACATATGTGCTGGTGCCCGTGTTGTAGAGCCGCCGATTGGCGTATTTCTTGATGATGGTCGGCTCGGTGCTCTTTGCCATTTTGTCTTCCGTTTGCAAGGAGCCTTTCGGCAAGTTCCTTTTTGACGACAAGACTTTCCGGTCTTTTGCCGTCTCCTCCGCCTTTCAGACTAAGCCATTCGCATTGTGTCTTACCAGCGTTTTTATATGCACCGACGAAAGGATGATGCTGCACCCGCAAAAACTGACCATAGGTAGGGTTCCTCCCAGTTGACACCAGCACCGGCTGCGGTCTCTAGTCGCTGGCGAAAGCACCTTTTTCTCCCGATATAATCAACAGGGGAAAGGTTCACTTCGCACATGCAGCATCTGGAGAGTAAACATGCCCGCTTCAAACGATGTAGTGATTGTCAGTGCAACCCGGACACCCGTCGGGTCGTTCAACGGCGCCTTTGCCAACGTCCCGGCCCATGAACTTGGCGCCCATGTCATCAAGGCCGCGCTGGACCAGGCAGGTGTCGAAGGAAGCGATGTCGATGAAGTTGTCTTCGGTCAGGTGCTGACCGCCGGTCAGGGCCAGAACCCCGCCCGTCAGGCAGCCATCGCAGCCGGCATTCCCGACAGCTCCACCGCCTGGGCACTGAATCAGGTCTGCGGCTCCGGCCTGCGCACCGTCGCCATTGCCGCCCAGCAGATCCAGACCGGAGACGCCTCCATCATGGTGGCCGGTGGCCAGGAAAACATGACGCTCTCGCCCCACTGCGCGCCGATGCGTGCCGGCTACAAGATGGGCGATTACAAGATGATCGACACCATGATCAAGGACGGCCTTTGGGATGCTTTCAACGGCTACCACATGGGTCAGACCGCCGAAAATGTCGCCGAGAAATGGCAAATCACCCGCGAGCAACAGGACGAATTTGCGGTCGCCTCGCAGAACAAGGCGGAAGCGGCCCAGAAGGCCGGCAAGTTCAAGGACGAAATCACCCCGTTTACCGTCAAGGGCCGCAAGGGCGACACGGTTGTCGAGGACGACGAGTATATCCGCCATGGCGCCACGGTTGAGGGCGTCGCCAAGCTGCGCCCGGCCTTCAACAAGGAGGGCACCGTGACCGCTGCCAATGCGTCCGGGATCAATGATGGGGCGGCAGCTCTTGTTGTGATGAGCGCAGCCGAAGCCGAAAAGCGCGGCCTGACGCCGCTTGCGCGGATCGCCTCCTGGGCGACAGCCGGTGTGGATCCGGCGATCATGGGCTCGGGTCCGATCCCGGCGTCCCGCAAGGCTCTGGAAAAGGCCGGCTGGGCGGTCGAGGACGTCGAGCTTGTCGAGGCCAACGAAGCCTTTGCCGCTCAGGCCTGCGCCGTGAACAAGGACATGGGCTGGAACCCGGACATCGTCAACGTCAACGGCGGTGCGATTGCCATCGGGCACCCGATCGGCGCATCCGGCGCACGCATCCTGACCACGCTCCTGCACGAAATGGTCCGCCGCGATTCGAAAAAGGGCCTGGCGACCTTGTGCATCGGCGGCGGCATGGGCGTTGCCATGTGCCTGGAGCGCTAAAACGTCAAAATTTGCGTCTTGTCATGGCGGCGTCATTATTTGGCTGCCATGACAATTTTAACGAGAAAATTTTGGGACTGCATTGAGCCACGAAAACACTTCAAACCAAGAGTGAGGAGGACTGCATGAGCAAGGTTGCATTGGTCACCGGAGGTACACGCGGGATCGGCGAGGCCATTTCGAAAGGTCTGAAGAATGCCGGTTATACGGTGGCCGCTACCTATGCTGGAAATACCGAGAAGGCGGAAGCATTCAAGGCAGAGACCGGCATTCATGTTTACAAGTGGAATGTGGCGGATGCGGAGGCCTGCGCCGAAGGCATCGCCAAGGTGGAAGCCGAACTCGGGCCGGTCGACGTTCTGGTAAACAATGCGGGCATCACCCGCGACGGGATGTTCCACAAGATGACCTTCGAGCAGTGGAAAGAGGTGATTTCAACCAATCTCGATTCCATGTTCACCATGACGCATCCGGTCATCAACGGCATGCGCAGCCGCAGCTCCGGCCGGATCATCAACATCTCGTCGATCAACGGCCAGAAGGGCCAGATGGGCCAGACCAACTATTCGGCCGCGAAAGCCGGTGTGATCGGCTTCACCAAGGCCCTGGCCCAGGAAAACGCCTTCAAGGGCATCACCGTCAATGCGGTCTGCCCGGGCTATATCAACACGGACATGGTCGGCGCCATGCCAGAGAAGGTGCTGGAACAGATCATTTCCGGCATTCCGGTCGGCCGCCTCGGCCATCCGGAAGAAATTGCCCAGACGGTGGTCTACCTTGCCTCCGACGCGGCAGCCTTCATGACCGGCGCTGTCATGACCATCAATGGCGGCCAATACATCGCTAACGGCTGATCGCCTCTTGTTCGATTGCAAATTGCAGGGGGCGCCGTGACAGCGCCCCCTTGTCTGCCGGATACCCCCTGACCCAATCATGGGAGAGGTTCCCGGCCCACTGAAAATGCCTCAGGATTCGCCGTCGCAGCTTTGCGCCCGCATGTCCTCCAGCGCCTTGTCCCGGGCCATGGCCGCTTTTGAAATCTTCGTCTGAATATCGTTTTGCGCGATTTTAAGCCGGTTCACGTCTGGGCCCGTCGTAATCCCGCGGTCCCTCAAGGCGTTTTGCTCATTCAGGTTTTCAAGCATCAGGCGCGACAGATTGTTGTGGTTTTGATGATTTTCGACATACTTGATGTTGGCGTAAAGATAACAACGCGCTTCTTCAAGCTGCGCCTTGGACGCAAAATAGGTGAAAAAGCCCGCGGCCGCGCTGGCCAGAACCGCAAGTGCGGCAATGTATTCCTTGTAGTCATTGAGGTAGCCAAGCAACGACTTCCTGCCGTTTTGCGATGTGTCAGCCGCGGTCACTGGATGTATCCAATCGCAAGCCCCTCGCCAAACTCGCAAAAGCAGGTTGATCCGCGCGTTGTGGTGATTGCCGGGCAAGATCCGTTCGCAGTCAGGCAGATATTGGAGAAATCGACGCCCGTCTCATTCTTGGCGTATTGCTCAATGGTGCTTTGAGCAGCGGTCTTTCCCATCTGCAATTCGAAAAAGGGCTTCGCTTCGTCACAAGGGTTCCAGAAGGTCTTGCCACACTCCACGGCAGAGATACTTCCCCCGGGCTGGAGCGGATTTTGCGGAAGAATCCCGGCAGGTTTTCCGTCCTTGATCCCCTTGGCCGCCTCTTCGACAGCCATCGCGTTGTCTTCATCGTCATGAGCACGCATAAGCCCTGACTCCCCGATAACCCCGCCAGCGGCAACCGGAGAGACAAACAGCGCAAAAAACACCAAGTACAGCGCTGAAAATCTCATGGAACGGCCCAATACAAGTCTCTGTGTCATAATAATTGAAACCAATAATTATTCAACCGAACTTGTAACGGCGAAATTTTCACAGACACATCTCTACGGCATCTGCAAATGAAGAGGCGCTTTCCCGCCAACCGCCTTGCCGTCAAGGACCCTTGCCCTGTTTTGCATGATCACTTATGTGGGGGCATGACCGCCTGTAACCGGCAGCTGGAGCTTTCATGGAATTCGAACACGCCCCGAACGATCCGACGCGCAAGGAGCTGTCACCGCTTCTCAAACTCGCCCTTGAGCTTGGACCGCTTGCGGTGTTCTTCCTGTTCAATGCCCGCGGGGATCAGATTGCGGCCGCCCTTCCTGCCCTGAAAGCCCTCGGCGCACCGATTTTCATGGCAACGGCCGCCTTCATGGTGGCGATCACAATTTCACTGGTCGCCTCGCTGTGGCTAACCAGGCGCCTTCCGGTCATGCCGCTGGTGTCCGGCGTCGTGGTGATCGTGTTCGGCGCCTTGACCCTATGGCTTCACAACGATCTTTTCATCAAGCTGAAGCCGACGATCGTCAACGGACTGTTCGGCACGGTGCTTCTCGGCGGCCTGTTTTTTCGCAAGTCCCTGCTCGGCTATGTGTTCGACAGTGCGTTCCGTCTGACAGACGAGGGTTGGCGCATCCTGACCTTGCGCTGGGGCCTGTTCTTCTACTTCCTCGCCATTCTCAACGAGGTCGTCTGGCGCTCGTTCTCGACGGATTTCTGGGTCAGCTTCAAGGTGTTCGGGGTCATGCCGATCACCCTGCTGTTTGCGCTGCTGCAGCTGCCCCTGATCCAGAAACATGCCCTGACCGACGAAACGGACCACAAGAAGGGCAAATAGCAGCTTCTAGTGACCGCCGCCGTGGCCGATGGACAAGTCACGGCGCGCGCCGGAAATGGTGATGGAAAAACCCGCCATCACGTCGATCAGCGACATCACCATAAGAATGAAGAACACAGAGGTTGCCGCTGCGCGGAGAACCAGAAACTCCACCAGATAGACAACGAAGACAAGCATCGACAGGATGTGGTCGGCCATGGCCACAGGTCCGGTCCGCGTCGCCTTGAGCACTTCGACAAACAGGACGAACAGACCGGCCACGATCAGGAGATCGCCGGTCACCATCGTGAAGTGCGCCCCGGACACCATCGGAAGTGAGACCAGTGGTGCCGAAAACGACGCAAGGGAGCCGCCCCCGGTGCCGGCAAAAACAATCACGTTATACGCAATCAGCGGCAGGATGGTCAGCGGCAGGAACGAAATCGGTCTCATAAAGCTCTCTCGGGTCATCTGGACGGGGAGACCATCTCACGCGGCTTCATGGTGACAGCAAGGCAATCCGGATTTTTGCCGATCACAAATGAAAAAGGCCGACCCTTGCGGGCCGGCCCAAATCTGTTTCGCCAGTCAGCGATCTGAACCCTTAGGCATCGTCCTTCGGGGTCATGATCTGACGGCCCCGGTACATGCCGGTCTTCAGGTCAACGTGATGCGGGCGACGCAGTTCACCCGAATCCTTGTCCTCGACGTAAGTCGGCTGCTTCAGGGCGTCCGCGGAACGGCGAAAACCGCGCTTCATGCGCGAGGTTTTTCTCTTCGGAACGGCCATTTTGTTCTTCTCCGTGGTCCATAGTCGCGCGGCCCGGACCGGGACAGCCCGGGGCGTGGCATCACGCAGCGTGTTGGAATGCGCGGCGTTATACAGGCAACGCACAGGTTTTGCCAGCCCATAACGCAAATTTTCTTGACCCGGCAAACACCGGATCGCTGATGCACCCGGTTAACCGTTATTCGGGCAAAACACAATCGAAAATCGGCCCGCTTTGCCGAATACGCGCCAGGTTCGTTGCCGCGAGGCTTCTCTGCCAGGAGGCGGGCCTGGCCGGATTGCGTTCAAGCGGGTTCGGCAGGGACGTCGCAAGGCGTGCGGCCTCGACATGGGTCAGGTCCTTGGCGGACTTTCCGAACCAGGCCTGAGCGGCAGCTTCCGCGCCGAATATCCCCTCGCCCCATTCGGCGATGTTCAGATAAATTTCCAGCACCCGTTTTTTTGTCAGGATGGCGTTCAGCATCAGCGCCATCGGCAGTTCAAACCCCTTGCGGATATAAGACCGTCCCGGCCACAAAAACAGGTTCTTCGCGGTCTGCATCGTCAACGTGCTGGCCCCGCGCGGCGTTTCGCCCTCCGACAAAATCCCGAGCTGACGCTCCAGCGCAATCCAGTCGACCCCGTCATTGAAACAAAAAGTGCTGTCTTCGGACACAATGACCGAGCGGATCAGGTTGGGTGAAATCTCTTCCAGAGATACCCACTGACGATCCACCCAGAGCCCCTCGGCATAGCGCGCCAGCATCAAGGTGCTGACCGGGGGCACGAACGAATAAAGGACCGTTAGCAGCGGGGGCAACAGGACAAGAAGCAGCACAAACCGCAAGACCCATTTCCGGACAAACCGGCCAATTGATCTTGCGGGTTTCTGTTTTGCGGACCCAATTTCGTCCTTATCCGACTCGTTCCAACTCGACATTCAGCTTCCGCTCGTTATCGACAATGAAGTCCCGGATGATCGGAACTGCATCGCGCTTCCTCGACAGGATGAGCTGGAATACCATATTTGCGCCGAACAGGAAGGACAGCTCGACCCCTGCGAGGTAAAGCTCCCACATCCGGCAGAACCGCTCGTCATAGAGCTCCGCGGCCTTGGCACGGTTCTTTTCGAAACGCAGCCGCCAATCGCGGATGGTGTAGTAATAGTGGAGACGGAGGATTTCGATGTCATCGACCCAGATCCCCTGGTCTTCGGTGATGCCGAGAACCTCTGATAGCGCGGGAATGTTGCCACCGGGAAAAATGTACTTCTTGATGAAGCCGGTGGTCACGCCCGGCGGTGTCATCCGGCCGATCGAATGGATCACCGCGAATCCGTCCTCCTTCAGGACCTCGTGCACTTTCGCGAAATATTTCTCCAGATACCCGATACCGACATGCTCCATCATGCCGACGGAAATCACCCGGTCGAAAGACCCTTGGAACTCGCGATAGTCCTTCAACACGAACTTGACCCGGTTCTCGACACCGGCTTCGCGCACCCGTTGCTCGGCAATCTTCACCTGCTCCGGCGAGACATTCAACGACGTAACCTTGGCCCCCTGCTGGGCCATGCGGATCGCAAGCGATCCCCAGCCGCCGCCAATTTCAAGCACCTCCATGCCGCGCTCAAGATCCAGCTTGGCAATCAGATGATTGAGCTTGGCATCCTGTGCCTGTTCCAGCGTGTCTTCGGGCGAACGGTAATAGGCGCAGCTGTAGTTCAGGCCATCATCCAGAAACAGCCGGAACAGATCGGTCGACAGGTCATAATGATACCGCGCCTGCTTCTTCGCACGGCGGATGGTGTTGTGACGATCAAGCGCCCGCTGGATCAACTCCCTGAGCCGGGTAAGACCACGGCTGGGCGCGTCACTCAAGGCGCCCATGTTGTTTGATGCAAGCAGATACAACAGATCATAGATCGTGCTGCCTTCCTCAACGGTCAGTCTCCCGTCGAGAAAGGCCTCGGAACCGGCCATTTCGAGGTTCAGCACCATGGCCAGGGGCAGCTTGCGGTCATGCAAGCGCACGGTCACAGTCGGGCCGTCCAGCCCACTTCCGATTTCATTTATTTCGCCTGTAGGTCCAATCAGCCGGAGACGGCCTTTTTGGATGTAAGACTTCAGCAGGCTGGACAACAATCGCATTCACCACTCCCTTAAAAACACCGGGACGTGCCTGTCGAGAACAGCACATTTCTGAACAAAGGCATCTGGCAAATGCACAAAAGCCTTTTCCAGTCTTGACGATACATGGAAATCGGGAGAGGGAAACCGTCCAGCGAAAGAAAAATTGTTCCGGCAAGGCATTAAATGGCATTTGAACTCAAGCCACACTTGGCAAAACAGGCAGGACGTGTGGAGGAAACCCTTTCGGTACTCCTGACGGCTGATCCGGCCGATCAGGAGACACAACGCCCGGAACGCCTGCTGGAGGCCATGCGATACGCGGCTCTGGGAGGCGGCAAGCGGCTGCGTCCCATTCTGGTTCTCGAAACAGCCAGGATGTTCGGGCGCGATGATCCCGGCATCGTGATTGCGGGGTCCGCGCTTGAACTGATTCATTGCTATTCGCTTGTCCATGACGATTTGCCGACAATGGATGATGACGACTTGCGCCGAGGACAACCAACCGTGCACAGGGCCTTTGACGAAGCGACCGCGATTCTCGCAGGCGACGCGTTGCTGACCCTCGCCTTCGATGCGATTACGCTGGACAGGGTCCATCCCGATCCGCATCTGCGTTTGGAGCTGTGCCGCGACCTGTCGCGCGCCGCAGGTATCGGCGGCATGGCGGGCGGGCAAATGCTGGATTTGCAATCAGAGCACAGATCGCGCACCGAGACCGAAATCCGGACGCTCCAGTCCATGAAGACCGGGGCCTTGCTGCGTTATGCCTGCCGGGCCGGAGCGCGCCTCGGCAATGCTTCTGAACAAGATATAGGACGCCTGACGCGATTCGGCGAGATTATCGGCCTCGCGTTTCAGCTGGCAGATGATCTGCTCGATCTGGAAGCAAGCCCGGAACGCATGGGCAAGGCAACCGGCAAGGATGCGGAGGCCGGCAAGGCAACGCTGGTCGCCCTGTCCGGACCAGAACGAACCCGGCAGGAGCTTGCCAGCTTGCTGGAGGAAGCGGAGGCCCTTCTGGCTCCCTATGGCCAGCGTGCTGAAACCCTGAGCGCCCTTGCCCGCTATGTGGTGCAGCGGGACCACTAGATCCCGGCTCGGACACGCGAATCGACCGGCTGATGAAAAGTGCTCGATGCAGGCCCGCACCTTATGCCGGATATGCGCTATTCAATCGGAAGTCCGTTCATTTTCAGAAAAGAAGATTGTTCCCAATAACCGCGCTGGAATGTGACCCTGCCCTCTTTCACGGCGAAAAAACCGCATCCTCGAAGGCCAATGGGGTCGCGCCATTCGAGGATCGCGACATCACCGGCCTCGTGAATGAATTTCACCAGACAAGCCGTGTCTGAGGCTGAAAACTCCTGCTGGAACATGGGCCTGATCGCATCGCGTCATTCGACCGGTTCCCGGGTAGCCTGATGGTTTACAGCAGTTTCCGAGTAGAGGGATGAATTCAAGCGCGACGTGCAACGCAATGTAAGCTGCTCACTCTGATGCGCTCTTTCTCAGCGAAGGCCTTTCAATCCCTTATGGCGAACCGAACCGTCCCG
>NZ_SMMF01000652.1:0-3231 GCF_009711355.1 Roseibium sp. RKSG952
ATGGCAGCCCGCACAAGCCGCCTCCCGGCATCCGCTTGTTTTTTTCGGTTTGGCGGTGTCTTGCGACTACTCCCCGCCCTGAAGGACAGGGATTACTGCTTCAACGGCTGCGACCAACCCCTCGAAAGCGATTGGTCTTAGCACTACCGCCATAGGCCTGAGACGGACAGCCCTGACGCCCATAAGGCCTAAGGAGTCCTGTTCATGATTAACGACCCCGAAACCATATGATCGAACAAAGGATTCGCTCATGCCTTAATTGTTGACAAAATGGCTTTTAGGCGTATTTTCTCCCTCGACCAAACTGCCCGTCTGACGCGAAGAAGGAGAAGCAAGCGTGACCACCAAGATCAACCCCCAGTTCCTCAAATCCATCCACACCGAGATCAACGACGCTCTGAAGACGATCGCCGAGAAGCATAATGTTCACATGGTGACGGGCAACGGAAGCTACGAGGTCGATCAGACATCTGGCCACCTGAAGCTCGAAATCAATCAGATCGCTGCTAACGGAGAGGTGATTACCGACGAGGTGAAGAACCTGCGCCGTTACCATCCCGACACGGAAAACAGGACCGTCGTCCTCGGCGGCGTGACCCATAAGGTGGTCGGCTACAGTACCCGCGCGCGCAAGAACCCTTTCATCATCAAGGACCCACGGGGAAAGAAATACACCGCTCGCTACGAGGTGGTCATGTCCCAAATGGACAAAATGATGACTTGAAGGCCTCCCACTCCATCCCGACGAAATGTCCGGCCGCCTCTTTTATTTCTGGTGCCACGCTCGCACGCCGAAACGGCGGAAGGACTTTTGCGACCCGCTCCGCTACCGTCGAACCAGGACACAACGAGGAAACGACATGCAGAATACGACCTACGGCCTCCGCCATATGCCGAGCGGCAGGATTCTGAACCTGGATGCCAGGTCAAATCACGACGAGGACTGCTGCAACGCAGAGACGTGCGAGCTGACGCTCGACAACATCGAGCCCGGCTACATCTTTCGTTACGAGACCGAGAGATTCGCCGATGTCGTTGAGACCTTAATGAACCCGGATCCCGGTTGGTACAACTCCAGCCGGGAACGCCCTATGCTCGGTAATTTCGATCCTGAGGAACTCCACATGGTCGCATTCCGAAAGACGTACGACTTCGATGCGCGGGGAGGGGACCCCGTCATGACGACCGAAATCATCCTTCCGATCTCGACGCCGGAAATGATCGCGGGTCGAGTCGTCGGAACCCGCAGCCCCGAAAAAATACCGAAAAGGATCCTGAGCCGAAGGGATTTAGGCGCGCACATCGATGCATGGGAAACCACCGACAAGGAGAACGATTTCGTCCATTTCGTTACCATGATCCCGACCGAGGAGATGCCGGCGAACACCAGTATGGGCTACTGCATCCCGGTTCAGGGCAATCACTGCTCGATCCTGTCCGACACGCCTCTCCCGGACACCTGGCCCGCAGACACGACAGAAGACCTGACGAAAGCAAGACTGTTGCTCGTCAAGACCAGCATCGAACCAAGGTTTCTCGACGACTATGAACAGCCGCCGGTGCCGTCACCCCGCTAATCCGTCAAAGTCTTCCCCGCCCTTCATGGCGGGGAAGACGTTAAATCTCACTCCGCGAGGTGTGCTCTTGACCCCTTCCTGAAGTAAGGGATTTGCCGCGCTTCTGAAACAAGCACTTGCGCCGGTGCGCCCGGGGCTCACCATTGGTCTATGAGCACAAACGAGGAACATCTTCTGCAAGGCGTTCTGGACTGCCGCCGGAGATTCCATGACACCCTGACGGGCGCATGGGTCGGCAACAGGATCAAGCGACGCACCCGCGACGGCTGCGGGCGGCTAAGAAAATGGGGTGACGACATGATATGCCCCATCTGGTTCTTCACGGGAGAGGGTGAGAGCCTCAAGGCGTCGAACGGAGACACCGGAAAGGAGATCTCGAATGCGCTGGGCGAGATTATGAACCTCCGACATTGGAAGGAAATACACGCGAAGCTCCCGAAATCCTACCGCAACCAGTGCAGGAGCCTTGGCGCGAGAAATCCGCCCAGCCGGAACACCAAGGGATCCGAGTTCGAGAAGGCTATCAGGCTTTTCCTAGAGGAATCCTTCCTCGAACTCGTCGCCCCCGTCTATCGTCCGGGCGATTACCTCATTCGCTCTAAGCAGAACAATCGGCTGGAGGAGTTCTCCCAGTACGTACACCTCGCATGGCATTCCAAAGAACTGGACCTGATATCAAGGCTTTCGAAGGACTCGAGGGCCGGGGATCTCGCGGACGAGGCGCGAAGGATCCTGGACGAATGCCCACACGGTCTGCCGAACAGCTACCAGACCTCCCCGGATGTCACCATCGCGCGGAAGCCGAAGAAGATGCCTGCCAACCCTTCCGGCATCGGCCCGGACAACCATCTCTTCACCTCCTTCGACCCGCACCCCGTGCTCTTCGCCATCTGCTCCGCGAAATGGACGCTCCGGTCCGACCGGGCGCAGAACAGCCGCAGCGAGGTCAGCTATCTCGAGAGGGAGAGGCGAGGTCCAAAATGCCGCTTCGTCGCCGTGACGGCGGAGACGAATGCTAGCATCATCAGTTCTATCGCCATCGGAAGCGAGGTGGACTGCACCTATCACGTCGCTCTCCCCGAACTCCTCGAGGTGACCAGGAGCGTTCATCCGGCCGGAGACGACAAGTTGGATAAGCTCGAGAATCTGATCGCGACGAAACGCCTGAAGGACATCTCGGACCTTCCCTTCGATCTCGCCGTATAACGGTTCCTGAATTCAATCCCGGGCGACTACGTCAGCATTCTTGACATTTTAAGGATTCGTGACCTATATTCTCCGCATTCAAGAATAAGGATAAAAAAATATGCAGCACTACGCCGCCTTCGACTGGAACTCCATCCACAGCATCTCCACGGACCCGGACACCGCCCTGAAACTCGGACGGAAATCTCCGGATGCCGGACGCCTAAAAGTCGCCACGGTCTCGCCGGAACTCGCCGCTGATATCAAAGAGAACGGATGGGATCCGGAAACGCGCTCTTTCGACATCTTCGACGGAGAGGTTATTGAGATCACGCCGAAACCTGGCATGGGAATGTAAGTTCCGTGACCACCCCTACCCCGAAGGGCAGAGAGCAGTCGCGTAATCGTCATCCACGAATTAACGCCCCCTGAAGGACGAGGATTTTAGCGAAGCGCAAGCCGTCAGGCT
>NZ_SMMF01000817.1:0-12372 GCF_009711355.1 Roseibium sp. RKSG952
CGCGCCTTTGGCAGGTCTTCGGCCAGAAAATCGCCTCTCAGCAAGGATCGAACCATCCATTCGCCGTATTCCTTTTTCCTGCTCGGATCGAAGCCCACGACGTACGCTGTGGCCGACGCACGCGTCTTTGGCGCGTCTGCACCGAGTTGCTGCTTCAAAAGCACGAGGAGAATGTCGCCGTGTAATTCGGTAAGATTTGTTGTGCGCATGATCAATAATGAATCCTTCTACCTTCGGGCATCCGGAGTCTAAAAGACACTATCAAACCGAAAAAACAAGCGGACGGCGGAAACATGGCTGGATTGCCGGTCCGGCGGACAAGAAGACAAGCGCTGATGCGAAAGGATATATTTCAGATGAGCGGGTTTTTGTGCTTCAGGACCGTTTGAGCCGCTTATTGGCCCAAATTGGCCATCATGTGTCTTCACGGATACTAAGGACGATCGCTTCCCCAAACGTCGAGACGGGAGTAATCAGGTATCTCATCCGAGGCGATGGTCATCTCGAACTTTTCCAGTTGTTCGAACGTGAATATCGATGTCGCGGGGATAGCAAACAAGGCCCGCTCCAGAAGGCTGCCATGCCGTGCGAAGATTGGAAGGCGTCCGACGCGATAGTCGCGGAAGGAAGTGTTGGGATTCATCATCCGGAGCTCTTCTATAGCGCCCAGCGCGCCCTTCAGAAATGGAGCGAGCACGAAGGCGTCATTACCATGGATCAGGACGTGAAAAACCTCGTATCCACGAGCGAATTCATTGACCATACGGCACACCCGAACCTCGCGAATTTCGCTCCCCGGAATAACGAAATCGAAGCGGGGAGTTTCGACATGCAAATACTCACCACCGGATACAAGGGAGGCATGGCCCCAGCGTTCATCGAGTGGATTAAAGCGTTCAACCAAGGGCATTTAGGACCTCATTAAGAAAGAAGTAAAGGACGGCGATGAGAAAAAAGGGAACCAAAAAAGATTCGAGAGCCGACAGGAGGGATTTGTTCCGGCAGCGCGGACGCACGTTGGAAAGGTGGGATTCTGGCAGTTCGACCGCGCTAGACGGAAGGGGCCCCTGATGATGGACTTTCGGTAGACGGAATATCACGGCATCGCCCACGACGCGATATTCGGGGTGAACCCAGTCCGAGCTGGAATTCGGGAAGGACACTCCGGGGACGGAATGACAGGTCTCCAAGCCCTTGTCCGTTTCATTCGTCTGAACTCCGTTTTTCGTCCTGACGAGAGCAAGTCGGTCGTCGATGTCCGAGACGTGCAACGCCAGTTCGCCGTATCCTGCCATCCAGCCCGCCTGGGCGAGTTCGCCCGTCAATTCTATGTCGATGCCGAACGGCTGGACCTTTACCGCCAATTCCCCCTGCCTCGTTGGGGCTGCTGGACGAAAACCCGGAACGACGGAGGATGAACGCTCGTTGGAGTTGAAGGATACTGAGAAAGTTTCCGAAAGCCCCGAGAGCAAGTCCATCTCGCGCCGATGGTCGATAATCGCTACGTCGGATCCCCAAGACATCGCCGGGCAGGTGGGCAGATGCGAAGCCTTCCGTCTCAGCTTCGCTTCACCGTCACGGGAGGGGTAGAGAAGGTACTCGACATCAGTTCCCCTGACGATGGCGAGCCCCCATGCGTCGACTCCGGTAAGATCCGTCATGACTTCAGGAGGGGCGATGAAAGCGAATTCATCGGGGTCGACAAGGTAGAGAGGCTTTCTCACGAGATCACCCGTATGCCGCCTTGGGTCAGGATGATGTCGTGATCGGCGATCAGTCCCGGTCCCGGAACGTCCAGCCACGAGATCAGTTCCTCCCGATCCGGCAGGGACCCCGCCCAAATTACCGTGGAACCAACTCTCTTCGCTCCAGGGAGTTGCGAGAGAACCTCGAGCGCGGTGGATACCAGGTGGTCCTGAGCGGTTTTCATGACGGTGGGCGCGAGCGCGGGACGTAGCCGTGCGGCATCAACGCGAATGATGATTTCCTCCGGCCAACCGCCGATAACGTCGAAGATGGTCTCGTCCTCGAAGGATGCGTCATAGGGATCCCACAGCGTCAGACGCGACAGGGACTCGGCGGTAAATCTGGCAATCATGACCTGTTCTCCGTCCGAGATGACATTGCCATTCTCGAGGACTGAGGCGTTCTCGGAGGCCCTGCGCACGACATCCGCAGCGAGGGCGCATGATCTTCCATCCGGACCGTACATGGATTCGTTCGCTATCGCGATGGACTCAATGTCGAGATCGCGCATTCGCGAGATCAGGTAGAACACCGATTGAGGTCCTGACGGGGTAAACTGCATGCTGAAGCCGTTTTATTTCCTTGAAGCCTTGCTAAGAGCGTGGCTCGAAGGCTTAATTTATGCAAGGGGGACCTTTCCGAATGAAACCAGCCGACGGCTACAGGCTCAACATAAGACGCATCCAGGACTTCACGCGCGTCACCCAGGGATTCAGAACTGACGCGATGAGACTTCTGGCGAGGCGCTACGGTCGCGAGGTGGCGGCTCAGGCCGTCCTCATGTACGACCTGAGCCGCATCGGAATCGGCGAGGATCATGGCTCCGAGGTCATTCGCAAGGCCTGCGAGGTCGTCAAGAGGAAGTACCCGGACGGGCGCGGAGGCGTGCCGCACGCGGATCTGAACTGCATCGTGAACTACTTCCTTCTGGACGATGCGGTTCTCGCCATCTTCCGGCACGGCGCCGGGGCCTACAGGAAGGCGTTCGAGGCGAGACGCGAGGTGGCGCGGTGGGCCTGGAGCGCCGACGGGAAAAGACCTCAAGGGATTTCCAGGAAGAGCTGGCAAGAACGGGAACTTACCTGGAAAGAGGCATTGAAACAGCCGGGGCTGGCGCCCGGACTTTCATTCAGGTTAATCGAGACGACGTTGCCCTCAATCGGATGGGCGAACATTCGCAGATACATCCCGAGCGCGGAAGATAGAGTAAAAGCGATCCTCTTCGCCGGAAATGGCTACGAAGCCGAATTGCGTGCAGCGATGATGAACGTCGTGACGAGAAAACTCACGAAGGAAACACTGCTCGGGACGGAGCCGCCCGACTCGGTGACGACGAGAAGACAATCGCCCGTCAAACCCGTTCCGAAAAAGACGGCAGCGGCGAAGAAGGAGCCTCTAGGCGATCCGGAGAAGGCTGCGCAGATCGATCACGCTGATGTCATTAAATCCAGTGACGGTCGCATCTTTCTGGCGGTTCCGTACGTCGGCTTGAGTGAGGAGGACCGCATTTACATCAAAATCACGGACGGCGTTCTGTCCGTCGACCAGAATGCCGTTTCATTCGGAACGGTGTCGAGAATACCGAGGGTCGCTCTCGATCTCGTTTCGGGAGCGAAGACGGTCACCATCGTCGAGGTCGCTCGTTCTGGAGGTAAGCGCTTGTTGCGTGCGAAGCATGTGGCGATGGTGAGGGACATGCGCATCGCGGGACAGGCCCTCGAAGTCCTCGGTGCTTACAAGACCAACGGCATTGAAACCAGGGAGATTGAGGAATGGGAAGCCAGGTAATGAGAGAATCGATCATCAATCTCGACATGAAGGGGCTCGTCTCTCCGGAGGAAATCCATGAAGTCGGTGAGGAGACGGACGGCGAGCGTCCAGGGGAGGTACTGATCGCCGAGGTCCGCAGTTTCGCGAGCGACGGCGGGTTCACGCGCCTTCGCGAGGAAGCCGAGATGGCTGAGACCCATGAACAGGAGAAGGAGGCGGAGGCGCGACAGGAATCTGCGAAGCGCAAGCTCGCGACCATTTCCAATTTCGCCGCCAGGATCGGCGAGGAGAAGAAGAACGACACTACGAGTGAGGATCGTTCCGGGTACTGATTCTTCCTGTCTCCTTGCCCGCGCCCGCAAAAAGGAACGCAACAATTCACTCTGGTCACTCGAGCCTCCTCGCCGATCCTTGAACGACACACCGTCGGCAAGCAGGAATGTTATTGTATGATGCGTGACCGCCGGAGAGGATCGAGTTACAAGCAGGTTCCAGAAATCATGGTTTCATATGTCCGATACGCAACGCTGGCTCGATCTTTCTCACTATGGCATGTCACTCGTGTGCGTGCAGGCTCCTTCCTCCAAGATTTATTTCTTGGTCAGAAACGGGGACAAACATGCCGATGCCCTGAGAGCCCTCGGATTCCGGCGTAACGAAAATCTCGGCTGGTACACGACCGACCACCGTCTCTTGAATCCCGGACGTTTCAAAAAGAAGGGGTTTCCGGAGGCGGAGGCGACTGAACTTCCCAAGAGTGAGATTTACGTTCGACTAGAAGGCAAGGCCACCGTTCAGGAGGCTCATGCTCAGGATGATGTATTTAAGTGCGTCGGCATCAATAGCCGAAAGCAGGCTGTCTACGAGACGGCCGAGGGCGAGCGCTTCACCGCCCCACCGCGCGCGAACAGGCTTTACGAATCCAAGACCATCACTCCCTCGCCGGACGTCTTTCTCCGCGGCAATGACCCGTCTGCCGTCGCGGCCTGCATCGAGGGCTACATCGAAACCCGTTTCGCGGCCCCGAACGAGGAATACGCATCCCCGGAGGCATTCTCCCTCACTTGCGGCATCGAGGATCAGACACAGTTTAATGCCGATGTCGAGGCATCCGTCATCAGGCGCGTCGTCCGCCGCGGCAACCTCGCTCTACAGGAGCGATTCGCGTCCGCTATTGCCCTTAAGGAAGCTTTGAAAGGTACCCCTGCCGCCGATCTGGCTCACAATCTGAGCCTTGCGGTCTGCGGACGTCGCATGCTGGGCTCCGATAGGGATCTGATCGGATCGAGGGTCTTTCTTCCTGTATTCGATCCCGAGGTGAAGCGTTTCCTCCTGCCTCGTGCAACGCGCGCGGTCGATCGTGGAGACGAGTTCGATGCTTCCCTCAGGCTGGTCAATAGCGAATCCGAGGCCATCAAGGCTGCCAAGGAGAATACGGCCGCAAGCCGATCGATCATTTTCGTTCCAGTGAAAACGGAAACGGCGGCCAAGAAGCTCCTAAAGAAGATCTCCGGCATCACCCAGATCGAGGACAGCGCCTTTATTCCCGGAAAGACGGATGGTGTCTTGTGTCTGGTTACCTTCGGGCACAAGGGGATGACCGAAGACCCCGCCGAGCCGGTGTCGAAGAATATCGTGGATCTCTGGAGCTGGGCGTCCTCTCACACGGTCGAGCGCTCACAGGCTATGGAAAATGCGAGAAGCGGACTGTCCGTCAACGCGAAATTCATGTCGGCCGATCCGTCGCTCGCCAACAACGAGTTCCAAAAGCCCTATGTTTCCCTGTCGAAGGTCAACGCGCCAACGACGATGATTCCTCAGGAGCTGGACGGGGCCACCCGCAAGGCGCTCGACCGCGTAGCCGCGAGTTTTGGCGATATCGACAAGACCATGGCCCGCGAATTCGGATATACGGACAAGGAGTTCGCCGAGGTCTTCGCGCCCGAGCAGGTTGACGGTCTGGCTCTGGCGGTGCATGCCGAGAGCCGCGGCCGCGGTTTTCTGTTCGCCGACGGAACGGGTGTAGGCAAGGGCCGCGAGTGCGCGGCGATGATTGCGCGTGCGGTCGCACAGGGAAGGAAGGTTATCTTCCTGTCCGAGCAGGTCCCGAACCTCGCGGACATGCAGCGTGACATTAAGCATATCGGCAGACTAGGCACGGTGAAACCCCTCGTCTTCAACAGCAATGCGAAGCTGATTGACGAGGACACCGATCGTCCGTTCGAAACGCACGACGATGAAATGCTCGAGCGCACCCTCGATCAGGGCGGCTGGCCGGAGGGCATCAACGCCGTTTACATGACTTATACCCAGGTCAACCGGAAGCCCGAGGACTCCCGTCGGTCCGCATGGCTCGACAGCGCGGTCGACGAGAACACGGTCCTGGTCGTCGACGAAGTCCACAACGCGTCCAGTGGCACGTCGAACACGTCGGAAAACATCTCGAATGCGATCGACCGGGCCGGGTGCGTCATCTACTCATCCGCGACCCATGCGGCGACATCGAGGGCGGTTGCGTTCTACAATCGCCTGTTCCCGGACGACATTGACTCAGTCGAGATCGGCAAGATGATGGCTGCGGACGGCGAGCAGCTTCAAGAAGTCGTGACCAACATGCTGGTTTCCGACGGTGTCATGGTGCGTCGCGAGCTCGACCTTTCCGGCATCGAATTCTCTCAGCACATCGACACTGGCCGCATGCCCCAGAACCGAGCCTACATGGACCGGCTCGCGGACATTATCGCCGACATGGCGCAGGTTTCCATGGATATCGCCGACACGGTTCGGAATTTCAACCGGGATGAAGCCCGTCAGCAGGACAAGCGCGAAATGCGCGCCATTCCGTTCGGTGCCCCCCTGCACGCCATGACCCGTCTGGCTGCGGCTTGCCTTGGCGCGGAACACGCCGCCGATCGTTCGATCGAGGCGCTCAAGAACGGCGAAAAACCCGTCATCATGGTGGACAACACGGTTCAGGCGGTACTTGATGAGGTCTCTCAGGGCAATGCGGACAAGCCGGACTTCAAGGTGGTCGTTCACAGGGTCTTCTCGCAGCTAACCAAGACCTATGTCTCCGTCGTCGACGATAGCGACAATCTACCCGCACTCGTCGAGGGTGACCCCGCCGTCGGCTTGACGGCGGCCATGACTGGCGTGCGTGCCAAGATCGACGCGCTTCCCGATCTTTCCGCATCGGTGATCGACGTGATTAAGTCCCGGATCGAGAAGGAAGGTTTCAGCTGCGGCGAGATTACGGGACGAACTCATGAGTTTCGTGATGGCGAGGTCGTTCCGAGGAAGAGCCGGGACAAGACGACCGTGAAGAACGGCTTCAACAGCGGCGCGCACGATGCCCTTCTGATGAACGTCAGCTCGGCCACCGGAGTGGACCTTCATGCCTCAAGACGCTTCAAGGATCAGCGCCGCCGTGTCTTTATCGAAGCGCAGGCTCCTCAGAGCGTTCAGCGTCAGATCCAGTCCTACGGCCGGACATCCCGCCGCGACCAGGTGAGCTTCCCGCGCGTCGAGTTGTTGTCAGCCGGTCTTCCGAACGAAATCCGGCTCGCGGTGATGCGGAACCGTCGCCTGCGGCGTATGTCTGCTAACGTGACATCGAGCCGCGATAGCGCCTTCCTGACGAACAACATCCCCGACATCATCAACTCCGTGGGCGACAGGGTTATCTCGAATTACGCCGAAATGCGTCCGGACCTTCTAAAGAAGCTTTGCCTCGACCCGGAGAGCAACGGCCGCCGTTCCTATGCGAGCGACGAGTTCGCGGCCGAGGCGCAAAGAGACACTAAACATACGGCGAATACGTTCTTGGCCCGTCTCAGCCTCCTGAACACCGATTTCCAGGACAAGATCCTTAGCGAACTGTTCGCCGAATACACCTTCCATCTGGCCGAGCTCGAGGCGCAAGGCGAGAACCCGCTTCGTCCACGTCAGGTCGAAGGTATCGTTCACATGGGAGAAAGCAAACTTTTCGAGGGTGCGATCTCCGGAAGCGACGACAATTCGTTCAACGGTCCGCTGTATCTCCAGGAAGGACGGGTCGAAAGGGTGGTTCCCGCACTCACTTCCGAGAACGTGCTCGATGCCGTTTCCGAGGGCTCCAAGTGTCTCGCGGCGGTGAGCAAGGCGGCCGCCAACCTTTCCCGTAATCGCGATGTTTACCTCGAAACCTACCTATCGGGTGGTTCGCAGAACGTCGATGAGGCTCTCGCAAAAGGCGACATGCGAGTTGAGGAAATCCGCCGGAAGATGGAGGATCTTAGCATTGCGCTTGCCTCCCTCGCGCCGGGACGTGGCTTAAAGATCACTAATCACGACGGCGTTCAGGAGGATGCCATCGTGACGCGCGTGCATGTTCCTGGCCGCGGGTTTGAGCACATCCCTCAGCAATATCGCGTCGAACTCGCAATACCCGGCGAAACGAAGCTTAAGACGTATTTCGTCAATACGCTTTTGAAGATGCCGGGGGTTTGCGACAGGACCGAGGAAGGCGACCTCATCCTGCATTCCAACGACGGTCTGGAGGGTGATGATTACGACCGCGTTCTGGATGCTTTCAACAATGCGACATCAAAACGCTTATCCCGGGCGCAGTTCCTGACCTCTAATATCTTCAGGGGTGCCAGAATCGCGACCAAGCACAAGGTCGGCTCTCTCGTTTCTTTCGTGGATGCCGACGGAGTTCGCCACAAGGGTATCATGGTGAAGAGGGGCTTCGAGAAAAAACTCGCGTTCCTCTCCAAGCGGATCGATAGCGCCGAAGGTGCCATCACCGCCCTCATAGGAGGGGGTGTGAATCGCATCACCACGAACCCGGCAACGGGCCGCGCCGCGATTACCGTGCGTTCCGTCGGCTCAAAGGAGTGGGTGATCAGCCTGCCTCGTCCGACAAGACGAGGTGAAAAGACTTTCTGGCGGTCCGACGACTATCGGGAAATGCATGGAGCCGGCGTTCTGGATGAACGCGGCGCTTCCACGCGCCGCATCAAGGGCGACTCTGAACTGCGTCGCTCGCTCGCGATCCTGAAGGATGCCGGATATAACACCTTCTACGCCGATGGAAAGCCGCACGCCGAAATGCAGGACACCTCCAGTGAGAACGAAAGGGTCTATCGATGAGTTCGACAAACAGCAGCGTTCGCATCGGCAGTCTTCGAGCCGTCGCTTCCGACACGGATGCCGGACGCGCCTTTCTGATCGGATACTGCCACGGCAAGGAACTGCACGTCTGCGGCATCAACACAATGGACGCCCAGGCCGTACCGTTGCGCGGCATCTTCGACACGGATGATATTCCCGAACTCAGCCACGACCATAACTGGTATCTTTCGGAAAACGACGAAGACTGGATATTCTCTCTTCTGTCCGGCGAGGGCACTGAAGCTATAATGGACACCCTCAGCGTGCCTCGTGAGGAGCGTGATCTCTGTAATGAGGACGTTCGGAAACTTCTTTCCGCAGCCGCAGAGCACCTTTCGGAACACATGGATGCCAGAGCTGTATCAGCCCTGTCACGCGCGGACGGCAAGAGCCTCGATCAGCTTTCCTTTTATTCCGGTGAGGGCGAGCGCGCGACTCGGCGTCGTCAAGCTGCCGAAAGCTACCCTCTCGCCGCCGCCTTGATGGCGAAGGAGGTCCGTCTCAAGATTGCTATCGACCGTTCCCAATCTCTCGCCCCCATCCTCAAGGAGGTTCTGGAGAACCGATCCGGAGCGACTATCTCCAAGGGTGTTATGAAACGCCTGGCGCGCGCGCCAGAGCTTCCGGCAGGCTGCTCTCTCGAAACGGTTGCGCGTTTCGCATCGCTCGTTCCTGCAGACTGGATACCGACTGAGGGTGATCAGTGGAGAGCCTTTTGTCACTCGGCGGAATGCCTGCTGACTGAACTAGGCGCCTCCGACGAGGACATCGCGGATCTGGTAAAGGGCCGCGCGGGCGACTGGGAACGATTTCTTTTCAAGGCCGCCAAGGACGGCGGTCGTGAGGTCGAGGATCTCGATGGGGCGATCTCGTTTACCAGGTCCATGATGGGAGAGGCATACCTGATGTCGGTCGAGTTCGCCGACATGTTCCTTCTTCCGGCCGCCGCCATCGGAGTAACGCAACACGACCTGACTGTGACGCCGGAAATGAGAACCGCCGCGATCCAAAGCGCGTATGCGATGCTCTTCAAGGGTCGCAGCGCGATCGAGATCGCCGACCTCACCCGTCGTTGGAGCTTGAATCGCGAGAAGATCAACGATGCCATCTTTCAGGCAGAAGATCGCCACAACCAGCTTCTCGTCGGGTCGATCGAGGAAGGGTCATGGCCGCAGCTGACGGAAGAGGTTGTCGCTCCGTCCGGCATCCGCATCGTGCCGCTAACGTCTCCGGAGCAGTTGAGGAACGAAGGATCGAGTGGGGAGGACCCTGCCGGAAACAAGGGACTATCGCACTGCGTGGGCGGGTACCATAGCTCCGCCGTAAAGGCGGATTGTCACATCGTCTCCGTACGTCGATACTACGAAGACGGTCGCTTTGATCGTTTGGCGACCGTCGAGTTCTCTCGCCTGTCTCCGAATGACAACAAATTAACCGTCAAACAAAGCCGGGCGAGAAGCAACTCTCAGCCCTGCCGCGCCGCCAAGGATGCGCTCACGTGGTACGTCAACTCGGTGGCTGTCGGCCGCGTTCCCCTCCAGCGACAGAGGATCGATGCTTTTCAGGAAATGCGCATGAACGGCCAGAAAACCCTCGACGGACTCGGCCGGCTCTGCGGTTATGAATGGAAGGAAGACAGCGTTATTCAGATCGTCGCTAAGGCGTGGGGGCCGTACGTCACCGACAGCTGGAAGCGCCGCAAGATGGACGACATCATGGCGAGCGACGAGGTGTCGTTCATCGCGGAAAATATCGTTCCCGACGTAAGGATGGCGCGGTTCTGACCGCACCATCGCTCGATTAATCACATCTAAAAGGGAGGTTGGTCACGCGAGCGACCGAAATCGACGAAACCGGGTTTGATCTCGATGATCTCCCGGACGAGGCGTTGTCCACGAGACCAACGCCTCCAGCATTGCTCCGACCTGACCGTCTCAACTTAACATCTTCCCCGTCCTGAAGGAAAGAGTTTGCCGCGCTTTTGGATCAGAGGAGGGTGATCGCGGCCGTCTCAGTCTCGCGATCCAGCTTTCTCCTGAACTCCAGCGGGTTTCCTATCCCGAGAACATCTCGCCCCCGATCCACGAGTGATCTTTTTGGTGCCGACCAGCCGAGGGCACGTGGGCTATCCTCGCCCTCGACTGTCAGTGCGCCGGGGGACAGAACGCTTTCCAGAACGCCTAGAATGAACGGAATTTCGGCCGATCCGTCGCGCATCGCGGCTTCGTTTACTCGATGGTCTCCATCCGTCAGGATGGAGAGTTCGTCGGAGAAACCATCCGAAATCGTGACCATCACGAGACCCATGATGCGTTCGAGGGATTCGTCCTGTATCTTCGAGAAGAAGCGCCTGGCCTCGTAGGCATGATGGTAGGCAGCAGCGAGATTGATCGAGGCGAACGCGTAGGCATGCCGGGCTCCCTGCCCGTCCTCCCATGCTGTAATGAAGGAGACGACTTGCTCGGCGGTCGGATTTGCGACGGCCAGAAAACCCGTCTTGCCCTGATCACCGTTCATAAAGGAGGGCAAACCGCGCCACTCAACCCAGATCGGTACGTCCGGAACCCTAATGACATCGAGGTTCTGTTCGATGGACCAGACAGCGCGCCTGCGGGTCTCCGCGATCCTGTCACGCGCGCCGTCGTTCAGCCTGTACTTGTCCGCTCGCGAGATGTAGCCGGCGATCTCTACATGATCCGGTGCCCCGATACTGGCCATCGCGGACTCTTGAAGGGCGTTTGAGAGCGAAACCGAGGACATACTCAGAACCGGCGTACGCGGCCGGGGCGCTCAAAGATGTCCTGGCAGAGCACGCAACGAGTAGCGCTGGGCATGGCCTCGCGGCGCGCCTCCTCGATCTCGTCGCCGCATTCCTCACAGTAGATGTCGTCGTTCTGCGCCGCGACGGAGTTTTGAATCGCTGAAATCCGGTCAGTGACCCGGGCCTGTTCGTAGTCCGTCGCCGTATCAATCGCATCGGCCATTTCTCAATTCCTTTATAGGGATGGTTGAATCCTTGCTCAAAAGCGTCGACGGAGAAAATAATCCTACCGGAACCGACTCGTCAATAAGGATTCAATATTTTTAACTCAGCGAATCCATTAAACGCCCGCAGTCCCTCAAAACGCCTCGTTTGCCGCCGGTGATTTTTTTCGATTAGGATTCCGAAAGCACCTCATTCAACTGGAGTCGATGATCATGAAACTGTCCGCCGCCGCACTTGCCACGCTTCTTGTTCCCTTGGCGGCCGCGTCCGTCCTTGCTGCGGATCGGGTCGACTTCCGCTACGAAAACCTCAAGGCACGCTACGGTGTCGCTTCCGGATCAAACATGAACCTTCCCGAGGGCGGTGCCGGAGGTATGGTTCACAGACGCAGTGTGCCCGGTGATATAAACTCCGAGTACCGCCTTCCCAAGAGCTCTGAGGCGGAGCGCCTCTCGATCACGCGGGATATGCCGTTCTCCGTTGCTCGCCCAGGCGGCTTCTCCCATATAGATGAATGACGGCGCAGAGGGAAAGTGCTCGTCGTCCCCGGGATTCGTACTTTCCCTCGAGCGCGTGTATAGTGCGCCCGTGCGTCATCTAAACTGTACGCAAGAAACGCTGTCATCAGGGCGGGGAAGACGTTAACCGGAGAAACCACCATGGCAAACCAACAACCTAGTCAAGGCGATGATCCAGAAGCGCGGCAAACCCCTTCC
>NZ_SMMF01000811.1:0-11436 GCF_009711355.1 Roseibium sp. RKSG952
ACTGTCCGGAAACAGGGACGAACTCCACTACAGATCCAACCAGGTTTTCATCAGATGATTGACTGAGTCCGGTTGCTCAAGGGTCGGCAGGTGGCCTGCTTTTGGAACGACCGCCAACCTGGACCCCCTGATGAGGGCATGCATCCGCGCATGGCGCTCGAAAGGGCATAACCGGTCGTCTTCCCCCATCAGGATCAAGGCCGGCCTTTCGAAACGCGCCAACGTCTTTTCTTGATCCGGCCGCGTCTGGAGCGCACGGGATTGGCGCACAAACACATTCGGCCCGAGGGTCATGGCCATATCGAGGCATAGAGTAAGGATGGCCGGCGCATTGGTGTAAGGGGACAGATAGTTTGGCATCATGTCTTCACGCATGACGTCGGCCAGACGCCCCTGACGGGCTCTTTCGATCTGAGGTTCACGCCCTTTCCTGACGGCTTCCTGCTCGGCCCAGGGACCCGTGTCCAGAAGTGCGATCCGATCAACCCTCTCAGGATCCTGCCGCAAGACTTCCATCGCCACGATCCCTCCGAGCGACAGGCCGGCCAAGGCAAATCGTCCCGGTGCGTTTTCCAGAATATTGGCCGCCAATTGCTCAACCGTGTCATAGTCGGTGATGGTTGCCAGATGAATTGGAATCCGGCAGGAGAAGGTCTTGATCTGAGGCCAGAACAGGCGCGCATCACACATCATGCCGGGAATGAGTACCAGGGGAACCACACCGCCTCCTTTTCATCCGGGGTCTTTTGGAAGCTCCGGTCGCACGGGGGGCATTTGCCGGTCAGACACCTTCCCAGGTCGGTCCCGCAGGGTCGTCCGTGTTCATGACACGGTAAAGACTGGCTTCGCCGCTCATAGAAGGCCGGAGAGAATGCTCCAACCCCGGCGGAACCGCACAGGTATCGCCCGGCGCCAGGGTCTTTTCACCCGCCGCCCAGGCCAGTTTCCAATGGCCGTGCAGGATCATCAGCACTTCGTGCCGGTCAAGTGAATAGACCGGACTGTTCCTGGAACCACTTGTCAAGAACTCGACCTCGAAGCCGGGCTTGTCCCGGAGCAGCCCGGTCTCACCAATCACCTTGCACGGTTCTTCGGCGGCAAGCGCAACCAGATCCCAATAGCGGGCAACACAATTCCGGACAATTTTCCGGATTTCCGGCTCGGGATACGCCTTGAGGTCGTCTTCGCTCAAAACCGGCATGGGCGCGACGTCATCCGGCAAGGCCTGCCCCCTCTTCCGATCATACAGGACACCGTTCTCCCCCAACACCAGACCGTGCCCAAGCGCGTCCTCGATCACCTGCGGCGCCCAGATGACACCTCCGCCAGCATCGTCGCCGCCAAGAATGGCCATGATCATTCCGTAGTCCGTCCCGACGTTCTCAAAACCACGGAAAATCCCGGTCGGAATATTGATGATATCGCCCTCTTCCAGAACCACTTCCCCCGCCGTGCCCCAGCGGCCCCAGAAAAAGCGCCAGCGGCCCTTCAGAACAAAAAACACTTCCGCAGTACGGTGCGAATGCAAGGAGTTCCTGCATTTCGGCGGCTGACCCGCCGCACCGACATTAAAGCCCGGCGTTTCCCGAATGTGAATGTGCTGATCCGCGTTTTCGGCAACCCCACCACCGATAATGGCAAAGTTCTCTTTCTTGTCCGAACCCGGTGTGTGCGCATCAATAAACGCGGTCCGGCAAGGTTTCAGGTCACCATAACGGACAATCCGGGCTTCCATTTCGTCGGGCGTCATATTGCACTCCAGTCAGGCAGCACCCGGCAGTCAGCCGGTTTTCAGGATAATCTGCTTCCAAATTGCGGTTTCGTCGTAAAGCACATATTCACGGCGCAAGCCCCTTGGGCCGAATTCGGCATGGCTTGCCCCCATGATATAGACTTCGGCGCCGGTCGGCTCTCCAAAAGCACCCCAACCATCATGTTTGCCAAACAGCGACCACCGGAGTGCCGAACGGGGTGACATCATGGGATCTTCGCGACCGATTTGGTGGTCGATGGTAAAACGCGCCGCCGGGAAGCTCGCGCGCAGCCCCATCCAGAACCGATCTGCACAAGTGTGGGAAAAGCCTCCCGCCGCCCCTGGATAGCTGAGCTCGCAGGCCCGGTCGTATTCAGCCTCAATCACCGCAAAATCCGCAATCATGATGCGGCTCAGGATCTCTGCATATTTGATACCCCAGGCATTGTCGTTGCCCCTGCCCTGATATGGTCCGGTTACGTCGATCGCCGGGGTAAGTGGGGGCGTGCAGGACGCTGGTCCGCCTTCGCGATCAATCAGGTCCCGCGCATAGTCTTTCGGCTCCCAGCCGAGTTGCCGCACAACGGCCCCCTGATCACGGATCAGCCATTCATCGTTGATCTGATTGTTGATGGCATGACAGTCGGCGATGATGCGGTAATGCAAGGGTGTACCGCTGGCCTTGCCATACATGCCATCACCCAAGTGCGTCGCTGTCGACAGTATCCGATGTGATGACAGCATCCCCTCTTTCGGGGTCCCTGACCAGATTACATCTTCCCCCAGCAGCCGACGATCCGGAAATTCCGAAAGCGTGGCCATGGTGGCGCCGATGACATTCGAATTGCCGACCACGACCGAGGCCGGTGAGCGGACAATGATATCAGGTGCATAATAGTCGTGAAGGATTGCAATTTTGCGCTCTTCCCAGATTTCGCGCGTGATCCCGAGGATGTAGTCGGGAAAATCGGTCCAGCGCGGGTCAAAGCCTTGCATCAGAATATGCTCCAACTAGATGCTCAAAGCCGCTGCTGACCGCTTGCCAGTTCCCCGCCCGTCCTGCAGCGGGATCAGAAGTGTTCGTCGCAGGCGCCATCAGTCTGCCGTCCAACCTCCGTCAATCACAAGAGAGGTCCCGGTAACCAGAGACGACGCGTCGCTTGCCAGATAAACGACACCACCCATGATGTCACTGACTTCGCCAACGCGGCCGAGCTTGATCTTGCTTTCCACCCAGGCGCGCTTTTCCGGGTCCTGAAAGGTCGGCTCGGTTAGCGGCGTGCGGATAAAGGTCGGGCAGATTGTATTAATCCTGATCCCCGCAGGTCCGAACTCCAGTGCCATCGCTTTTGTGAAGCCTTCGAGAGCAAATTTCGATGCGCAGTAGACGGCCCGATCGACACCGCCTACAAGCCCCATCTGCGAGGAAACGTTAATGAGGGAGCCAGGTCGGCCCGCCTGCAGAAGTCCGCGGGCAACGGTTTGGGTCAGGAAATAGGCTCCCCGTAGATTAACGCGCATCACCGCATCGAAGTCATCAGGCGTTGTGTCGACTGCCTTTGTATGGCGGGCGTGCCCGGCGCTGTTCACCAGAATGTCGAATGGCCCCACGCGCTCAATGGTTTCCCGTGTCGCCTCGATGTCTGACACATCCATCGGCAGCGCCCTTGTCGGCCGCCCTCCCGCCGAGATCGCGTCAGCCAGCTCCAAGAGCTTGTCTTGCCGCCGTGCCGATAGGACGACCTCCGCACCGGCACCGGCCAGCGCAACCGCACTCGCAAGGCCTATGCCTGACGAGGCTCCGGTCACCAGGGCCGATTTTCCCGTGAGCGACAAGCTTGGAATTTGAGGGAGGACCATCATGACAGGGCAACTCCGGTTTCCGGATCGAAACCCGCACGCGCCTTGTTGAATTCGCGAAGCCGACGAAACACATCGACACCCAATTGCGCGTAGGTATTCAAAAGGTCCACCAAGACCCAGTTCTCGCGGATCAGACCGTTTTCGACGCGCCAGAAATCAAGGCTGCGCATGGTAATCCGTTTTCCCGGCGGCGCGATGCCCATCCAACCATCGTTCGTCAAGGTCTGGATCATGTTCGGCCACCCAGTCACAGCAGCGTAATTGCGATCACCGAAAAAATGGCAGGTGATGTCTTGCACATATTGCCCCCGATCCGGCATACCGTTCAAAAATGGGATCTGATGCCAATTCCGGAACCCCTTGATGCCGCGCCCGGTACCGATACCCGATGGTCCGTACCAGCTCATCCGGGGATGCCAGAACCGGGACATTTCCATCACCTCCGGTCCACCCTCTGACGGATGCCGTGTCATGTGATCCAGCATATCAATGATGCGCTGGCAGGTCTTCTTGCCATTGGCAGGGTCGGAAGGGCCCGGCACAATACCGTCCTCAGTGGCAGGCCCCGGTACGTGCCACTCCCGGCCAAGACTGGGCGCCATGGGCCAGGCTCCCGCCTGAATCATTACTTCCGGAAGGTCCCAGACCGCCTGCATCTCGACAATTTTCCCATCCACAACGCGATAGAATTCGTGAAATCGCATGGCGACCTGATGCCCGGTCGGAGGGATATCGAGCCATGACCGTTCAAAACTGCCCGTATAGAATCCACCGCATCCGACCCAGTCATGCCCCTGTTCGGTCGACCCGGCAATCACGATTGTATCGCGACGTTCAAGGTCGGGAATTGCCCGCAACAAGGGCCGGTAGGCCGTGTCGTAATAACCGCGAACACCGTTTGTATCTTCAAAAGGATGACAGAGCCGGAATAGAACATCCCTAGAACAGGTACGCTCCAAAACCTCCAGAACGGTCTCTTCTTCGAAGTCGTACATGGCTGCACGCAGAGGCGCGATCAGAGCCTTGTTGTCACTATGCCTGTCCATCGCGCCTCACAATCAGGTAATTGGCCTCTGTTACACTGGCGCATGTGAGCGCGCCGTGGACGGTGTCTTTCCGCTTGACCTTCAAAACCCTCTGACCCCCGAAGAAAATATGCCAGACCCCACTTCGGGCATAACCCGGAGATGATATTCGACTTCCATGGTCCCCTTGGCTGGCTCTGCCGGACGCTACGGTGCCGTCCTGGTCAGTAACCGGCGTGATTTTCTTGGGTCCCGCAGCACCGTTCCTTTTGAGAAAAAACCACGATCGTCCGGCTAATTGGTGAGGTAATTTTTTGTCAGTTCATTCCAGTCGATCCCGGGGACTGCGGAACGCCCTCCCCGCGATCAAAAGCCTCCCATCCTTTGCCCTCAAAAACATCCTTACCCAGTTGCGCCAGCACATGGGGGAAATCGACCATCACCCAATTGTCAATGATCTTCCCGTCGATGACTTTCCAGAAGTCCATGTAGCGGATCTCCACCCGCTTTCCGGTCGGCGCCACTCCCATGAATTTGCCGGAATGTGTCGCTTCCTGACGGCCGAAAGCAGCGGCCCATTCACCCATGTAGAGTCGGGCTTCGTCAATACATACCTTGTCGGAAAACGCTTCCTGAAACGGCCTTTGCCAATTGTCCTGAAATTCCCTCAGGCCTGTTTTGGTGCCGCAGCCAAAATTGCCCATCCAGCGAAAGCTGTCGGCGAAGAATTCACCGATATCGGCTATGCGATGATCGTTGAGCCCGTCGACCATACCCTCGATCACCCGACGGGTATTTTCGGTCTTGCTCATATCCGTGTCGCGGCTCAATACCGCCTGCTCGGGACGAGATCCTTTCATGTAATGCCCTCACCTTGACCGTCATGCATCATGGTTTTGCTCATCCCTTCACCGCCCCTGCGGTCAGTCCCGAAACGATCTGGCGCTGAAAAATCATCACCAGCAGAAACAACGGCGCGGTGATCGAAACAGCTGCTGCGACCGCCTCCACCTGATCGGTGGTGGTTGTCTCGCGGTTGAAATAGCCGGCGATCGCTGGAACCATGGTCTGGTTCTGCGCATCAAGAAGCAGCGAACACACAAGATAATCGTTGTAGGCCAATAGAAAACTGAATAACCCGGTCGTGATTACCCCGGGCCACATCACGGGCATTATGACCCAACGAAACGCCTGAAAATGAGTGCAACCGTCAACGCGCGCCGCTTCATCCAGTTCGCGCGGGATGCTTTGGAAGAACGAACGCAGCATCCAGATGGTGAAGGGCTGATTAATCGAAACAAGCACTGCAATGACGGCCCATGGCTTGCCGTAGAGCGTGGGCGCGGCCTCCCCCAGTACCGGGCGCAGGATTTCGGCCGAGTTGATAAAGGGCGGTAGATAACCGGCAACAAGTACCGAATGCGGCAAGGCCCGGAATACCAAGGCTACGATCAGGATCCAGAACGCAAGACCCGATCCCGAACGGGCCAGACCGTAGCCCGCCAGGGTTCCGACGGTGAGAGAAACAAGCACGACCCCGGCAGTGACAATCAACGAGTTGAGAAAGTTCTCGTAAAAGGCATTCTCGATCCAGACGGCCCGGTAATGCTCCGCAGTCAGACCGAGAATCGGCTTACCTATCGGACCAGTCCAACTGTTCAAGACACTCAGCGCTGGAGGCAACAGCCCGAAAAACACGATGATGAAGCCGAACGCAAACACGCATACGCCAAACAACCAGCCGACCGCCAGAAAATGCGGTGGTGAATAGGCGTTCACCAGACGCGGCAAGGCACCAAGCGCCAGATGTACCGCGTACAAGATCACACCAGCGCCGATGAGGATGCTGAGCACTGACAGCCCCTGCCCGGCAGCCAGAGTTTCCGGCCCGAGCAGCACACGCAGCGGGTTGTCTGCAAATGCATCGACCGGGTCCTTGAAACTCATGACCGCGATCCAGAAGATGGGAAAGGCGGCGAGAAGGCACCAAAAAACCAGGAAACCGGCAGAGCAATACCGCAACACAACCGGCTGCCTCATGGAGACCGGCAGGCTCATATCCGGCCTCCCTTGTGGTCGCGCCATGTCTTTTGCAACAATGGCACCAACAAAACAATAATCCCGATCATGGTCAGCATGGCACTCGCAGACGCACGCGAGATTGAACGATTGCCACTATCATCCGGGGTCAGGAAATCATAAGTCAGCCACTGAAGCGAAATCCGATACGCCTGACTGGAGAAGCCGACGATTTCGTCAAAGACCCGGTATGTATCCATCAAGTGGATAAGCGATACGAAAACGATCAGCGGCATGAGATGCGGAATCAAGACATATCGAAGACGCTGCCAGCGGCTTGCGCCGTCGATGACCGCAGATTCCAGTGTGTCCTTGTTGACGGTTTGCAACCCGGCATAAAATACCACGAAGGCAAATGGCGCCACGTGCCAGACCCGGTAAAACATCATCAAGAGCTCTATCGCCCAGCCATGGGCAAACACGGCGATATCCTGGTTGGTCAACCATTCCAGGAATGATGTCATGATGCCATCGCCAATGAACAGCCACCGGACAGAAAGCGCCCCAATTACCGGCGTGATAATGAAAGGAAGCAGCGACACGAAGATGACCGGTCCACGGATCAACCGCGATACACTGTTGACCGCAACGGCAATCAACAACCCAATACCGACAACCAGTGGCAGCGTCACCAATGTAAAGGTCAGGGTGAAGCGCAGCGCCTTCCAGAAGTCGATGGTCAGCAACTGCTTGAAATCGAGTGTCTTTAAAACCGCCCAGGCCCGTGCCGGCTCAAGAACACTGCGGTAGCTGTCCAGGCCTACATATTTCACTTGTTTCACGACCTTGCCGTCGTCACCGATCACCGGACGGGTCTTGTGTTCGGTAACGCATTTGGGTGCCGGAAACCCTGGGGTGCAGATTTCAACCGGGACGGTCTCGAACACCGGTTGGGTCACGTAAAAGCTTTGCACGAACACGATAACGAGCGGCACTGCGATGAACAACAACATCAGAAAAATCGAAGGGCCGACAAACGCGGCAAAAGTCTTGAATTTCATGACTGCGTTTTTAACCCGCTTCAGATCCCGGCAAAGCCGCGATCACCAGACCGGTCTTCAAGAGGATCCATGGCACTGCCTATTTGATCAAGCCGGCTTCCCGTGCTGACATTGTGTAGGCGGTTGCGATGTCCCGCAGGGTTGCGGCTGGTGTCTGTTCACCCGTCAGAAAAGCGGCCACGCCATTGCCGAGTGCTGTATGCATCAATCCCATTTGAGAGCTGGCCGGATAGGGCAAGGCTCCTTCCTCCAGCGTTTCGATGACACCCATCGCGAGGGGCCCTGGCTTGTAACCGTCGATCAGCCAGACCGCGATATCATTGTTGGCAGCAACCATTTCCGGACTGAGACCGTTCATAGCCACCCGGAATGCGGCTTCCGCCTCTTCATCGCTGGCGTTCTTGGCAATCACGATACCGTCCCACCAGATGGTCGAGGCCGCGCGTTCCGCCGCTTTCGGCGCACCCGCCATCCGGACCTTGCCCACCACCTGGGACTCGGCAGGATCATCCATTGCGGCAGCCCGGCTCGCCCACAGGTTCGCCATCGCAATCTTGCCTTGCTGAAACTGTTGCTGCACATAAGTGGAATCCGACACGAGGTATTCCGGATCCATGTAGGCAGTCAGCTTCTTCATCATTTGAAGCGCGGCCACACCCATCTCGTTTTCGATCGCAGGCTCATTGCCGGGAGTGAAGAACTCTCCGCCCATACCGAGATACATGTTGATGAATTCCTGACCAAGGTCCCAGCCAGTCTTGTAGGTGCCACCAAGCGGATAATCGACAACATCCGCCTCCTTGACCTTTTGAGCCGCCGCCAAAACCTCGTCATAGGTCTTGGGAACCGGGATCGCGAGATTGCTCAAGATATCTGTCCGGTACATCAGGTGCTGGGCGTTGATCATCATGGCAACGGCCATCGTTTCGCCGTTGATCTTGATCATCTGGTTCTGGTTGACATTCGGGCCGTAGGTCTCGATCAGCTTGTCCAGCGGACGGATCGTGGCCTCATTGAGGAGCGGGACCAGTGTGCCATTCGCAACACCCCCGATTTGGTAAAGAGCCGGATCGGCTGCAAAAGCCGCCGGTTGTTTCTTGCGAAACTCCTGATCCAGTTCGGCTTCAAAGTCGCCGCATTTAGCCATGAAGTCCGTCACGGCCTTCCAGGCTTCAAAGCCCGCAGACAAGGACTTTACCGGGACCGTGTTTTTGAACCCGCAAGCGTTCGCCGCGCCGGTCAAGGCCACCGACATAGCGCCGGCCAGAAGCAATTTCGTCCACATCATCAGGTCTCCCTGCTGGTTCCCCGCGCCTTTTAAACGACGCATCCTCGGCTGTTCCGGTACTGTGCCGGACTAAATTGCACTCAAACGTCAAGGCGGGCACCGGTCCCGCTGTCAAACAGGTGGCAAATCCCCGGAGGAACACTCAACCCGACTTGCGCATCAATACCGATCCGGTAGTCCTTTTGTGCCTTGACTGACACCAGTGCCCCACCCGCCTTGACAGTGATCATGGTCGCATCCCCGAGCAGTTCCATCGTATAGACAGTTGCCGCGATCCCGGCATGCGCGCCAGCTGGCGCAACGCCTGCGTCCTCGGCACGAAAGCCGAGGATAACTTCGCCATCGGCCGCTCCTTCGAGCCCGCCGATCTCGACATGTTCACCGATGAAAACCCCGTCTTTCAACACCCCTTGCATCAGGTTCATGGCCGGAGATCCGATAAAACCTGCAACAAATGTGTTGGCCGGGCGGTCGTAGATCTCCATCGGTGTACCAACCTGCTGAATGACACCGCGCTTCATGACGACAACGCGGTCAGCAAGGGTCATGGCCTCGATCTGGTCGTGTGTGACGTAAATTGTCGTCACCTGAAGTTCGTGCTGCAAGTTCTTGATCTGGGCACGGGTCGACACACGCAGTTTCGCGTCAAGGTTCGATAATGGCTCGTCCATAAGAAAAACATTCGGTTCGCGTACAATTGCTCTCGCCAGAGCCACACGCTGGCGCTGTCCGCCCGACAATTCCGCAGGCTTTCGGTGAAGAAAATCAGTCAGTTCGACCATGCGCGCAGCACGCCTGACCCGATCCTCATGCATTGCCGGGTCGATTTTCCGGACCTTCAATGGAAACCGTATGTTCTCGTAGACATTCATGTTCGGATAGAGACCATAGGACTGGAACACCATCGCTATGTCGCGGTCCTTCGGATCGAGGTCATTGACGATCTTGCCACCAATGACAATTTCTCCGTCACTGGCGTCTTCAAGCCCTGCGATCATCCGCATGGTGGTTGTCTTGCCGCAGCCGGACGGCCCAAGCAGCACCAGAAACTCCCGGTCGGCTATGGTCATGTCGAAGTTCTCGACACCGACAAAAGTGCCCCACCGCTTCGAAACATTTCTGAGCTGGATCTCCGCCACCTGACCTCCTGACCCATTTTGTCGCCCCGATAATACCGCTGCGTAATAAAGCTAGGCACAGCCCCTCTATCATGGCAATAAAATTTCACATTAGGATGCATAATAGTTGTCGTACGTCACAGACCAGACGGGACTGCCCCCAAATGACCGACCCCCGGCTAAAACCCCATGCCTTCTTAAACGCACTCCTGAAAACGCCGGACCCGCAGTTGCAGAGACTTTTGGAACAAAACATTTCCGACCACGCGGTCCTTGACATTGTTTTTCCGGTCAATCGGCTGGAAGGACGGGAGGCCATTGCCCATGGCTTTCTGCACCCGATGAAAGAAGCCCTGGCAAATGTCCGGCGACGCGACCAGATCTTCATTGGAGGCCCGAACCGCAGGTCAACAGGCGGCTATTGGGTCGCGTCCGTCTGCCACTATGTCGGCAATTTCACCGCGCCGCTTTTCGGGATCAAGCCGTCCGGGCATCTCGTGTTTCTTCGCAGTGGCGAGTTTTACCGGCTCGGGCCGGACGGACGTATAACCGGGGGAAAGATCCTCCTTGGTCTGATCGACCTGATGCGCCAGGCCAACCGTATGCCTCTGCCTCGTATTCTCGGGACGGAAATGCTGTTTCCCGCACCAGCGACACAAGACGGTTTGCTGCCATGCGATCAAGGGGATGGCGAAAAGACGCTGGACCTTTGTGAAGCGATGCTGTCGGATCTCACTGCATTCGATCCGTCAACGTTCCAGTCGAAAGGTCAGACGGGTCCAGACGGCTATTGGCATGAAGACATGTTGTGGTATGGCCCCGGCGGTATCGGCTCCAATTACCGCTGGGCCGGTTTTGAAAGGGACCATCGCGCGAGCTTTCTGACCGCCTTCCCCGACCGTATAGGCGGCAACCACTATTGCCGGATAGGCAACGGCAATTACGCAGCGGTCAGCGGCTGGCCATCCATGACCATGACCCATCAGGGGGATTATCTCGGCATGAAGGCGTCAGGCAAAAAGCTGACGCTCCGCGTAATGGACTTCTATCGTTGTGCAGACGGAAAGATCATGGAGAACTGGGTCTTGCTCGACTATCTCGATTTGTTCCACCAGCTGGGCCGGGATTTAATTACGGAATCCAATGCTCTTGGCTGAAGGGGGTCAAAACAGGATTTGAAAAAATCCTGCACTAGGCGGTGTGGACGGATTTGATCAAGATGCAGGCAGCTGCGATTGCAATGATGGAGCGGAAATTTCTGGCGGTTTTCTCGCAGCTCAAGAGCTATGGTTGAATCTGGTGTCCGGGC
>NZ_SMMF01000752.1:0-6879 GCF_009711355.1 Roseibium sp. RKSG952
CGCATTTCTATCGGGCTGCGCATGTCGCACTCCTATCCGGCTTTGAAATTATTGCACCAGGAGCTTTTAATGCGTTGAGGTGGTATCGACCCCGCGTTCTGATCAGGCCTGCGGTTCCCCGGAATTCCGCTCCGGGGAGCCGCCTCACAACAGCACGGCTCGCGGCAATGAATCCCGAAACGCGCTTGATTGATCAGCGTTCGAGTTTAGCCAAACAATAGTCTTCGAAATGCTCTTCAGGATCTTGTTTGCTGACGTCATAAGGAATTGATTGTCAAGGGTCCCGGACCGCTTCGCGGCGCGAACGCGCCCTTGACAATCAATTCCTTATGCCAAACTGGCAAGGAAGCCATCAATGGCGGTATCCGCCATTGATGGCGTTCCGTGAAGAACCGTTTCAAGACGACCCGACTTGATCAGGGGTCAAACCAAGGCCTGTCCGGGTCAAAAATCAGGTCCAGCCTGCTGTTTCCTCCGGCACCGTTCCCCACTATAAGCAGCCGCCATGAGATCCCTTGACGTTGTGATAATCGGGGCCGGCGCTGCCGGCCTTATGTGTGCCATCGAAGCGGCCCGGCGCGGCCGGTCGGCGCTTGTGCTCGACCATTCGAAAAAACCGGCCGAGAAAATCCGCATTTCCGGCGGCGGGCGCTGCAATTTCACCAATCTGCATTGCAGTCCGGCCAATTTCCTGTCCGAAAACCCGCGCTTTTGCGTGTCCGCGCTGAAACGCTACACCCAGCGCGATTTTCTCGCCCTCGTCGAAAAGCACCGGATCCCCTGGCACGAAAAAACGCTCGGACAGCTGTTTTGCGATCATTCCGCCAATGACATCATCTCGATGTTGCTGAGAGAACTCGAGGCGGCCGGCGGCAAACTGGAGCTCGGGACGAAAATCTCCGGCATCACCAAACCGGATAACAGGTTCCGGATTTCAACCGGCACCGGCGAAATCAGGGCGCAGTCGCTGGTGGTTGCCTGCGGCGGCCTGTCGATCCCGAAAATCGGGGCGACCGGTTTCGGTTACGAGATCGCTAGACAGTTCGGCCTGAAGACAATTGCACCGCGTGCAGGGCTCGTCCCCCTCACCTTCTCCGATGCCAACCGCGAGCTTTGCAAGACGCTTTCCGGCGTTTCGGTCGATGCGCAGGTGTCCTTTGCCAAGACCTCGTTTCGCGAAGGATTGCTGTTCACTCACCGGGGACTGTCCGGTCCGTCCATCCTGCAGATTTCCTCCTACTGGCAGGAGGGCCGCCCGATCAAGGTCGATCTGGCTCCGGCAACCGACGTGTTCGAGGCTTTCAAGGTTGCGCGCAAAACCTCTCCCAAACAGGACATCAAGACAGCCGTCGGGCACATTCTGCCCAACCGACTGGCGGAGGAAATCGCCAGCATGCTCAAGCTCGGCGGCCGGCTCGCGGACCTTCCGGACAAGCTGTTCCGCAAAACCGCGGACGCAATCAACGCCTGGCAGGTAACGCCGGTGGGCACCGAGGGCTACCGGACCGCGGAAGTGACACTCGGCGGTGTCGATACAAGGGAACTGTCCTCCAAAACCATGGAATCGAACAAGGTTCCCGGCCTTTATTTCATCGGCGAAGTGGTTGATGTGACCGGCCATCTTGGCGGGTTCAATTTCCAGTGGGCCTGGTCGTCGGGTCACGCCGCCGGACAATTCGCTTGATATTACGTTAACGTAACATGTTATAACTCCCAAGGCTTGATGTACGTGCCTCATCCGGCAATATTGCGCGGTGCAGCAAGGGAGGAACAATGGGACGGGTGACAATTCAGGATGTGGCGGATGCGGCGGGTGTCAGTCTTGCGACGGTCGACCGGGTCTTGAACGGACGGCCCGGCGTGCGCGGCGAGACGATCGAGAAAGTCCGGCAAGCCGCCGCCAACCTGAATTACGCGCCGGACCCGTTTGCAGCCGGTCTTGCCAAGGGCCAGACCTACCGGTTTCACTTTCTGTTGCCGAGCGGGCCGAATGCCTTCATGGCGGATCTTACCCGCGAGGCGCAGATTTACGCAAAGGCGGTTGCCCGGGAGCGAATCGCCCTCCATGTCGAGCCGATCGATGCCTTTGACGGACACAGGGTCACAGGGACACTTGCCATTCTCGACAAGTCCATGTGCGACGGGGTCGCCGTGGTGGCTCCGGCCTTTCCGGAGGTGCGCGCGGCCATCGACCGGCTTCAGGACCGGGGTGTTCATGTGGTGACATTGGTGGCCGACCATCCCGCCTCCGCAAGGCGGCATTTTGTCGGCATCGACAACCGGGCTGCAGGCCGGACCGCCGCAAGACTGCTCGGCCAGTTTCTGCCACGCCAAAGCGGCGAAATCGCCTTGCTCGCCGGTTCTTTGGGCCTGCGCGACCAGGCAGACCGCTATACCGGTTTTCAGGACGTGATCGGACGCGATTTCCCGCATCTGAAGCTCCTGAAGGTGCGCGAGGGCCGCGACGACAATGCGCGCAGCCGCAGCCTGCTGAAAGAACTGCTCGAAACCCGGCCGGACATAGTCGGGCTCTACAATATCGGGGCCGGCAACCGCGGCGCCATTCTGGCGCTCGAAGAACTGGACAAGGCGCGCGACACCGCCTTTGTCACCCACGAGCTGACGCCCTACACCCGCGAAGCGCTGACATCCGGCACGATCAACGCCCTGATCTCCCAGGATCCGGGCCACGAGGTGCGCAGTGCCGTACGCGTCCTGAAGGCGCTGTGCGACAAGTCTCCGATTGTCGCGGGTCAGGAACGCATTGGCATCGATGTGTTTTTAAAAGACAATCTGCCGCCTGAAACCTGAACAACCCTACGTCTTTCGGGCAGGTCCCGATAAAAACTCGCCTCAAAAACTCAAATATTAGTGTTGACCTTTTGGACGGAGCGCCGCATATCTTGATGCATGCGCCTGACACAACAAACCAACTATGCGGTTCGCGCGCTTATGTATTGCGCCGTGAACCCGGATAAGCCGAGCAAGGTGGCTGATATCGCCGCCAGCTTTGACATGTCCGAAACGCACCTCTTCAAGATCATGAAGGTGCTGGTCGATGCCAACCTGATCAAGACGATCCGGGGACGCAATGGCGGCGTGATGATCGCCCGCCCGCCCGAGCAGATCACCGTTGGAGAAGTGGTGCGGGCGGCGGAAGAAAGTTTCCTGCTGGCCGAGTGTTTTGATTCCGGCCGCAAGGACTGCCCGCTGATCATGTCCTGCGGTTTCAACGGTTTGCTCCACGAGGCCCTTGAGGCGTTCATGGAAGTGCTCGACACCAAATCCATTGCCGATCTGGCGGAAGACCGGTTCGGCATGCGCGAGCTGCTCAAGATCGACGAAGGTCAGGCAATCAAGATTTCCGCCTGACACGTGAGCCGTCAGGAGAACCGGAGTTCAGAACAAAATGGCCTGCACCGATGGTGCAGGCCATTTTTCGTTGGTCTTTCAAAAAGGCCGGGCTGGCTCACCGCTGAGGGAGAGGAGAGGGCGGTTGGCTTGCCGAGCATTTTGTGCAGCTGGGGCCGCACCGCCTGCCCGGTCACGATTCAGAGGACGCGATTTCCGTTTCGTGCCGATCAGGCATTGCCTTGATACGAAATCCTGAGTATCAGTGTCAAGTAATCTTGAGACAAAAACTCAAGTTTAGAATTTTTCGAAACTGACACGGTATGGAACCAAGCGATGCAGACCTCCAATTTCCGCCGCGCCCGGCTCAGCCTCCCGACCCGCCCTGCTGCAGCCCCTGCCCTCATGTCCTGCCCGGCTGACGAGGCCGGCGGGGCCGATCTCGACACACGGCGTCTGTTCAAGGGCCGCCGGGAACTGACGATCAAGCACAATGACGAAACCTACCGGCTGACGATCACCAAGCTCGGCAAGCTGATTTTGACAAAGTAAATCCGGGCCGCCGTCCTGTTTCAGAAATCACGGCTGGGCGTCACGTCTCAGCCGGGTTCGGCAACACCGCACCATCTGCACGCGGGCTGTAAATCGCGACCGGCTGCGCCACGCCGCGCAAGTCGTAATGGCCCATCAGTTCCAGACGTTCCCTGTCCGTCTCCGGCAAGTCCTGCACCACGGGGTCGGCAAGCAGCAGGTTGCGCGACAGGGTCTTGCACAGGGTCTCGACCCGGGCCGCCTCGTTGACGGCGCGGCCGATCACGGTGAAGTCCAGCCGGTCCGCACCGCCCACATTGCCGAAGAACACATCCCCCTTGTGCAGGCCAATGCCGATCTTCAATGGTTGCCAGGCCCTGGGGTCGGGCAGATCGCCGTCCGGTGCCCTGTTGAGATCATCAATTGCCTGCAACGCGTCTTCCGCAGCCGCAAGGGCCGCCTGGCTGGCCGCCGCCTCCCCCTGCTGAAACACCGCCAGAACACCGTCGCCGATGAACTTCAGGATCTCGCCGCCGTGATTTTCAATGGCTGAAGACAGGCGCTCGAAATAGGCATTCAAAACGGCTGTCAGCTCCGGACCGGACAGCCGGTCCGCGAGCCCGGTGAAGTCGCGGATATCGGCGACAAACACGATGGCATTGATCGCCTCCCCGTCCCCGCGCCGGATTTCGCCCTCCAGAACCCGGCGCCCGGCAAGCGGGCCGAGATAGGTGTCGGCCACATTGCGCGCGATCCGTTGAACAATGTGCTTTTCGATATGAAGTGCGAACAGATTAACGAGTTCGAGGGAAACCGCGACCTTGTCTTCCGGGTATCCTCCGGGATGCTTGGTGGCGAAGGTGATCCCGTTGAACCGTTTGCCAGACGACGACAGCGGAAAGGCGGTGTAGGCCGTATACCCTTCTGCCGCGAGTTCCTGCATCAACGGATAGGCGTCTGCTTCTTCCCGGTTTTCGAGATTGAGCGGAACCGTTTCGCCATCGACCAGAACCTTGTAGAGCGGGTTCTTGGTAAAGGCGTCCTGAGACAACGCACCGGCAAATGCCGCCACCTCGTCGCAAACAGCATCATCCGCCTTCCAGTTCCAGGCCAGCCCCACCATTTGGGGATGAAGCGTGCCCACATGAAGCGAGGAGCGATCGATGGGCAGTCCGGCCGCCCGGCAGCGCCACAAATATTCCTCGTAAAGCAGCATCAGATTGTCGGCATGGATCGCTTCATGCAGCAGCCATTGGCGCACCTCATCGGTCGTTTGCTGCGCCGGTGCACAGGCAGCCCCCCGCTGTGACCTGTCACACAGGAGAACATGTTCCGGATAGGATCTGGGTGCCGGATCAATCGGCAGGGCTTTCATGAAGGCTCCTTGCAGATGCTGCTCAAAGATCTTTTATGACCCAAACAGCCGCCATGCCAAGAAAAACAGGTTTCGGTATTTTCCGTTCCCTTGACTGGATTTCACCCCCCCGCCTCCGGAGCGGACACCCTGTCGACGACCTCTTCCAACAGGATCCCTTTTGTCTCCGGCGCGTATCTGGCCGAATACCAAATTCCGAAAATACAAAAGATCGCAAATGCCAAGAACGTTTCAGGCGTCCCGATACCCCTGGACACGATCGGAAACAGGAAAACGACAAGCCAGTTGCAGATCCAGTTCGAAAGACAAGCTGCAGCGATCCCTTTGCCGCGCAGCGCCAGCGGAAACAGTTCCGACATGTAGATCCACGGCAGCGGGCCAAGGCTGATACCAAAAAAGAACACAAACACGAAGAGGGAGACAAGGCTGAGCCACGCAAAGTCATTGCCCAGAAACTGGAGTGTTAGCGCCAGCACTGCCATGCTCAGGCTCGTGCCGATAAAACCGGTGATGAACAATGGCTTGCGTCCGATACGGTCGACAATCGATATGCCGATGGCACCTGTAGCCGCCAGAACGAAACCGAGGCCGACCGTTGCCACCAATTGATTGGACAACCCCTCCATACCCGCCTCACGCAAAATCTCCGGTGCATAGTTGAGCACCGCATTGATCCCGCAGAACTGCTGGAGAAAAAAGGCTATGACAGCGAAGATCAGCAGCGGGCGCAGTTTTGGCGCCGCAAGCCTCGACCAGCGTTCTTCCTCCGGCCTTTCGGGATGCTGTCTCTTGATATCAGTGACGATCCGCTCAACGTCATCATTCGAAATCCGGGGCTGAACCAGTCTTAGCGCCGAGCGGGCCTTGTCCTCTTGCCGTTTCATCACCAACCAGCGCGGGCTTTCCGGAGACCAAATCATCCCGACAAGACAAACAAGGGCGGGAACCAGGGGAAATACCAGCATCAACCGCCACGAGTCAGCGTAGGAAATCGCCCAATCAACCCCATAAGCCAGGAATATTCCAAAAGCGATATTGAACTCGAAGCAGCCGACAACCGCTCCGCGGTATTTTGTCGGAGCAATCTCGGCCAGATACATCGGCGCGGTCAGTGTTGACACGCCGATCGCGACACCAACCATGGTTCGGGAAAGGCCCAAGGTCAGAGCCCCGGTGGAAAGCGCGGAGGCAATTGCACCGGCCGCGAACAGGCCAGCGCTTAGCAGCAAGACCCGGCGGCGCCCGATCCGGTCAACCAGATAGAAACCGACAAAGGTTCCAAAAATGGCTCCGAACGGGACACCCGCAGCAATAAAGCCCTCGTTGGCCGGTGATAATGCATATTGTTTTGTCAAAAGCGGGAGAGCACCGGTGATGATGCCAACATCAATGCCGAACAAAAGGCCAAACAATGCCGCCAAAACGATAATTGCCTTTGGCACATCCACCTCCGTTTGAGACGCGAATTATTGAAATCTTTCAATGGCAACCGATTATAGCGCGATACCCGCCGCTCTGCTCACTCCAGAGCAAGGCGCATTCCCTGTCTTCTCTTCGCCCGGAACTTACAGGACTCATCCCGGCGATCGCACAAGATAACGTATAAAATTTTTCGCACATTT
>NZ_SMMF01000835.1:0-14520 GCF_009711355.1 Roseibium sp. RKSG952
CCCTTGCCGCACTTCGGACAAGTGTTCCCGGTTCCAGGAAGCAGAGCCTTGGTGTCCGCGCCGCGCACCTTTACGGTGCCCATCTTGCGCCCTTGTTCGACGAACTTGTTTAGCGTATTGATCAAAACGTCGGTGAATTGATCGGCTGATGCCTCGCCCTTGGAGATCTTCGAGAGCTGGGCTTCCCAAATAGAAGTCAGTCCCGGATCAACCACCTGCGCGGGAAGCACGTCGATGACGGACTGACCCACAGTGGTGGACAGGACCTTCTTCGTCTTGCCACCGCCCTTGCGCTGTATGAACTCACGCTCGATCAATTTCTCGATAATGCCCGCGCGGGTCGCACCCGTTCCGATCCCGTCGTTTTCCTTCAAGCGCTTCTTGACCTCGGGGTCGGAAACGAACTTGTGGATGTTCGACATGGCCTCGATGAGCGTACCGTCCGTAAAATGCGCTGGAGGCTTGGTCCGCTTCGAGGTGATGTCGGACCTTTCGACCGAAACCGGATCGCTCTTCTTCATCGTCGGGAGTTTCTGATCCGATTCCTTGTCGCCCTCCTCTTCGTCCGCCTGAGCGCCATACACGACGCGCCAGCCCGCGCTGATGGGATCGCGGCCATTCGCCTTGAAGCGGTGTTCGTCGACGACGACGACGGCGGAGTTGGATTTCCACGTCTGGGCCGGATAGAACTGCGCAATGAACAGCTTCGCGATGAGTTCGAAAACGCTCCGCTCAATGGGAGACATGGCGCGGAGCTTCGAGGACGAGAATTCGCTGGTCGGAATGATGCCGTAGTGATCGGAAAGTTTGCTGTCGTCCCAGGCGGCCGACTTCAGCTTCAGGTCCGCGTTCCCGGCGATTTCCTCGAACCCCGGAGACGAGGCGAGCGCCGACATGATGCCGGAAGCCTCGTCCTTCAGGACGGAGTTCGGAAGATGCTGGGTCTCGGTTCTGGGATACGTCGTGGCCTTGTGCTTCTCGTACAGCTCCTGGGCGACATCCAGCGTCTGCTGAGCCGTCAGTCCGAGCTTCTTGGAACACTCCTGCTGCAATGTCGCGAGGGAATGGGGGAGGGGCGGGGGATTAGACTTGTTCTGAGACTTGAAGGATTCGACCTTACCCCTCTTCCCGGCGATGTCGTCCGCGATCTTCTTCGCGAACACCTTGTCCACCAAGCGACCCTCAAGATCGAAATACTTGTCGTCGGGGTCGATCCTGGATTTATCGTCCGGAATGATCCAGTCTGCCTTGAACTTGCCGTTCTCGTGAATGAAGAACCCGGTCGGCGCGTAATGATCGACGGGCTTGAAGTTGGCGATCTCCCGATCCCGATCCACGACGAGCTTGAGTGTTGGGGTCTGCACCCTTCCAACGGAAAAAAGCATGTCGACCCCGGAATTACGGACGATTTCCGTGTAAAGACGCGTCATATTGAGACCGTGAAGCCAATCGGCCCGCTGGCGAAGCATCGCCGCGATCGAAAGGTTCTTCTTGTCGCTGTTCGGAAACAGCGAGTTCAGAGTCTCGATCAGATCGCGCTCGGCCATCGACGATGCCCAAAAACGCAGAACCCGATCCGAGAACGGATCGACACCCATCTCTTCGAGCACTTCATCGATAAGGAGTTGCCCTTCACGCTCGGCATCGCCCGCGTTAACCAGCTTGTCGGAGCTGCGGATCAGCTCCCTGATGCGATTGAGTTTCCCAATGAAATCCTGCTTCGGCTTGCGCTTCCATTTGTCCGGGACGATCGGGAGGTGGGATATGTCAAACCTCTTGAAGGCGGGATCGTATTCGTGCGGAGCGGCCAGCTCGTAAACATGGCCGCGGACCCATGTCACCGCATCGTCGCCGACGGTGATGCAATGATTGCCCGTCTTGGGCTGAACGCCGAGCATCTTGGCCCGGGCATCGGCAATGGTTTTTGCGAGATTAGGCTTTTCCGCGATGAAGAGGTGCTTATGCAAAGGATTCGACTCCGTATCTTCCCTTGAATCTGAAGCTGTAAGACTGCTTGGTCAAGGATTCAAGTGAATTCAGCGTCCGGGGCCTCGCCCACCGAATCGAGGCTTCGCGGAGACCCTGTCGGAATTATCCCTTCCGGGCGGATCGAAATGGATCGGGAAATCGTTCTTGAGCATCTCGGCTAGGAAGCATTCGATCTGATGTGACTGAATCCTTGCAATCCGAAAATTCCCCTCTCCGCGAAATGCCCCGCAGTGCGTAGCCATCGGACTTTCCTCGTATTTCTTGCCCGCCTTGCCCCGGGGAATGGAGACGATGAAGGTGTTCGATTCACGGAATCCCTGATCTTCCCGTTCGATCACGAGACCCTCCTGGCGATCCATGGTTTTCGTAAAAACCGGACGCCCGGAAAGAAGGACCTGTATTGCCTCCTTCGGCTCGTTTGCCTTTCGAGAGCGGTCGAAGAGCGCGTTTCGGCCGCCGCGCCGCAACAGGACGGAGCGCTCCAGACTTCCGTCCTGTTTCTGGATGGTCACCATGGAACCCGCTTTCACGTCGGACGCGATCATCACCGCCTTCACGAGATTGCCGTCGAGAAACTCCCGGCGCTCCCTAACCTCGCCGGAAGGAGCACGATCAAACGACGAAAGGTTCGGAAGATTCGCGCCTCGCCCGGAGCTGATCAACGAATATCCGCCCCCCTTGAGTACCGTCGCGAGGGAGACCGTTTTCCACCTGCTTTCCCCCGGCACCGCAACGATAACGCTCCAGCACCCCGGAAGATGGACCTCATCCTTTTCGGGAGCCTGAACGTCGACGATGACGCTGCGAACCGGACCGCGCTCAGCCGCCGGAACCATAATCTCGCCGCCGGGCTTCAGGATCTGAACAGCATCCGTCAAGTCAGCAAGCTTGCGATCGGCCGTTTTGACGGCGTTCGGCTTGCGGTCGGCAAGCGCAGACTTCACGGATATGAAACGGCCCGCGAGAGCCGCGTTCAGTACCCGTTGCTTCGCCGATTTGATCGCCTTGTACTGGCCATCGAAATAAGGGCCGGCCGCAGCACCGCTTTCCTCGCCCAGACGACGTCTGGAAGAGATGATCTTTTCCTTGATCATAGAGGCGGATAGCGGTGAGGCGTTGCGAACGCACTCCATAACAACGAGATCGACCGGACGGCCGAATACTTTGCCGTCCTTCGGATCCCCAGGTTCGTAAGGCTCCCGGGAAACTTCCGTCCAGACCCCCTCGACCTGACGGATGCCGCGCGGGCTTTCACCACGTGCCTCCATCGCCTTGACGGCATCGTTGTATTCACGGAGGAGCTGACCGAAGATTTCATCCTGCTCCGCAGACGGTAAAAGACATAGCCGCTGGAGAAGCTTGTTCACGTGATAGAGCTCGGTCGCCGCCTGCTCCTGATCTTCGATCTTCATGGCGATGCACATACGCTGAGCGAGGGAAGGTTTTTCCTCAAGCATGTTCCGCGCGACATCGTTCCCGACGCTGTCAAGAACATCCGGTATCTTCATCGCCGATGCGTTCGCGCTGTTCGCGGAAACGTTCGCGGAAAGCTTCTCAAGCTTGCGGTTCTCCATGGCCATCGTACGCATCTGGAGAGGAAGCCCGGTGCACAACGTTTCGAAAGCTGGGGTGGAGACCTGTCCGCGGCGGTTCACGCGGCCCCAGAACTGGACTCGCTCGACGACGTTGACCGCGATCTGAGCCTCAATCATTCGACGGCGGCGCTTATCAGCAACACGCTCGGATGCATGCAAAGAAAGGCCGGTCGACGCGGCGCGGGTAATAACGACCATATCAAGCCCACCGCCGTTAAATCCGACGATCACGTTGTTCCGGTCAACCAAGGGCATTGGCACATACGCGCCCTTCTGAATTCGCATCTTCCTGGCGGAAATTTCATCAGCGAACCAACGGTTCTTGATTTTTCCCTCTTCAAAGAGTTTCCCGCCGACGGCCTCTACCCGGTCCCTGATATCATCGATCGGAGACAGGGAAAGATCCGGGAATCCGTCGATCAACGCCTCGATATTGCTCGCTTTGGCGACGATAAACTCATCCTCGACCGGGATGCGGTCGGGATCAGAGGCCGGAGTGGTCTTGACCGACATCTGCATGATCCGAGAGAGCAGAAGACGCAAGGCATCCTTGAAAGTCGGCGGACCCGCTTCGACATCGATCTCGCTTTCCTCACTCGGGCCAGTGTCTCCATCAGAGTTCAGCTCCCGCATCAGGGATTCCATCGTCGACTCGATCACGACAACGGGCTTCTCTCCGTTAAGAAGGGAAGACACGCAGCGATCAACACACTGATCGACGCTCAGCGCGGTGGTGAACTGACGGATGATCGCCCCAAGACGGGAGCCGAAATTGGCCGTATACCAGTTCCCCTTGTAATTCGCCTGGTCATCATTCCGGACCTCAATCTCATCCTCCACCAGACGCTGCAAATGAGCCATCCTGGAGAGAATGGGGGCAAGCCTGTCAGCCAAGTCACGGTTTCGATCGATCCTCTCCTCATCGATCACGACATCCAGCGAAATCTCAGAGAGATCGTGCTCTCGGCGAATCAAGACACCGTCTTCGGCGAGATATTGCGACAAAGCCTCGGCGAGCGCATTGCCTCCGCTATCGAACAGATCGGACGCATTCTCACCTCTGAGGGACGGAGGCAAGATGCCGCCATAGGCGAGGAGGTTCCTGGGGGTTCTAGCGAAGGTCGCGGAAGAGTGGGCGACGGCCCAGGCGTTGGAAAGAGCGCGTTGCAGGGCAACGGAGGTGTTCGAGTCACCGGCACCGTTGTGGGTTTCGTCACGAATGACCGCCGCACCCTCCACAACGTTGGAGAGGAAGGAGACCTTGGGAGAGCCCTCGCGGTTGAACTGGCTATAGCTTGCCATCATCAAGCGGGCATCGTCCGGAAGCGAGCCGGATTTAACGATAGCGTTGATGTCCTTTGGTTTTCCGGACTGAAACAGAACGTCACCATCCTTGGACGTGACGTCGATAATCTTGGACCCTGCATTCAGAATGAAGGGCTCACCGAACTCGTCGGAAGCCCCGGTGTCCATGAGATCGCGCCAGAAGTCGGAGAACAGGTTCGCCTTTTCGGTGATGAAGACATCCCTTTTGCCGGCACGGGCAGCCGCCAGCGCGAGCGCCGCCAACACGCGGCCCTTACCAAGTCCCGTCTGGTCGGCGAGAAGGAATTCGCGGCCCTTCAGGAAGGCTGCCCAGCCGAGCGCAACGGCATCAATCTGCTCCGGCGAAAGCGCTTTTTCAAGGGTAAGCATGTCGAAACCAAGGGCATCGGCGACGAAAGCATCGACGGCACCGTGCTCGGAGGCCACGTCCTCGAGCGCTTTTTGCGTGGCCGCAGCCATGTTGACCGGAATCATGGCGATCGGTTTCCCGAGGCGGCTACCGGTTTTGTAAGGCACCTGAAATTCGTTCGGCTTTCGTATATCCTCGAAGAACGTCTCGGAGGCGGCCGAAACGGCCACTTGGGGAGTTTCGGCTTCGACGGTCGGTGGGACCGAACGGTCGGCGGCATCCTTGACAGGAACCGAAACGAATACGTCGTCGCGCCGCATAACCCTCACAGACACGTTGGGAAACAGCTCGCGCACGTCGCCGTACCGAATTGTTCCTCCCGGTCTCAGGAAAATACCGTCATCCGAAGGATGAAATCCGGCCCGGGAGAACGCCTCGACGCGAACCGGGGGAACCGAGAGTTCCGGGACGATGGCGATCGAGCGACCTTCGTCGGAATCGTGGATTTGAAGGACGAATCCCTCTTCGCCCGTGTCCAGCCAACGAAAATCTGCTCCGCCCATGATGCCAAAACTCCCTCTGAATCCTAGATTTCAATAATGATAGATCGCATCGCGGAAAGACACGCAAAAAAAGAACGGCGCCCGAAGGCGCCGTTCAACAACCGAGTCCCAGTGGGACTTACATTCCCTTCGGAGCCATCTCGGCACCGAATTCAAGGCCTTCGCCCGGATCGGTCTCGTCTATAGCCGGCTCGTCTATGGCCGGCTCGTCCCTGGTTGGAGCAGGCTTGTTCTTGTTCTTGTTTTTCATAATCTCGCTACGAGCAGCGGCGCGCTTCTCGAGCAGATCGCGGAAATGGCCCGGGAGTTCCGGAGTTATAACCTCTTCCAGTGGAGAGATCGGACCATATATTTCCGTGCGGAACGTGGACTTGGCGAACCAAGGTGCCTCGGGGTCGCCGTTGACGCGACCGAGAGTGATGAAGCCCGGAGCGAAGCCACGTACAACGCGTAGGTTGCCGTCTTCGTAGCGGGTCTCTTTGCCGAACTCGTCCAGAACCGGACACGGGAATCGAACGGATTCGTCACCGCCGCTCTTCTTCATGGACGGCAGGCTGGACTCGCCCGTCTTGTAGACCTGCGCTGGAATAACTTCCAGGTAGGTGTTCTCTTCGTGCGTGTCGCTGAGAGACTCCACTATGGCCGCATTGTTCTTATCTTTCAGGAACGCGTCGATGCTTTCCTCGACAGACTGGAAGCTTTTCTTCTCGCGATCCCAGATAAGACTGACCCGAGCAGAGTCGGAGTAGAAACCAGACGCATCGTCCATCTCTATGCCGCGCAGGTATACGTGCGGGGTGCCGCGACCGTCGCCGTTGTTCTGGTAGAACTCGCGACCGTTCTCCGGGAACCGCGACGCAACGCCTTCGTTGCTCATGTCGTGGAACATCTGAGTGACCTTCGCCTTGAAGTCGTCCAAGCTGGAAACTCGCTTGGCGTTCTCCTGGTCGAGAGCGACGCGGTATTGAGCGTGAACGCGGCTGCCGTTGTCACGGTCGTAGTACGTTTCCGGATAGACGGTCGTCAGAAACGCCTTGCCGCTCGGCCGACGTTTGGCACTGTCGTTGACACGGCAGACTTCGGCACCGGAGTACGGGTCACGGCTGCCCGAGATCAACCACTTCGCCATGACGGTGTCCGAACGGCTTTCGAGATAGGCGTTCTCGATGATGAGATGGCTTCCTACCTCGACTTTCTTCCATAGTCCCTTGTTCTGGCCCAGCTTCGCAATGCTCGCGGGCGGCTTCTTCGGGTCGAAATGGTCCGGCTTCTTCATCTGAAAGCGGATTTCCGTGACCGGGTTACCCTGGTCGTCGTATTCGGCAGTCTTGCCGAATGCGTCGTGCAGAAGGTAGCCGATCGCGTAGTCCTTTTCGTAGTTCGGATCGCTGCCGTTTTCGGTGTGGATGGAAGCAAGCTCCACAACGGCATTCTGCCGTCCGCCGCCGCCGCTCCGCTTTGTGTTATTACGCCTAAGAGCCATGCCGTTTCCTTCCAGCTACTCGCTTTGATGCTTGGACTTCATTCAGCCTGTACGGAAAAACCTCCTTGAGACGCGGAATGAACAAACCAAGACGCTCTCATGCGGAAGTCCCTTGAACAGGTACCTGCCATGAATGAGGCCCGGGACGGCATTAAACAAACCGCCGGCGAAACGCCGGTAGCAACAGCGTCAATAGAGAGTGCAGGAAGAGCGGGAGCCGGAAACGGATGCAACATCGGGCGATTTATCCAGAAGCCAATCGATGTAACGACGGCCGCCGAAGCAATCATCGCCTTCTCGGTTGTCCTTCCAGAATTCCATGACGCACTTGTCCTGATGCGGACAGGAGAGGCAATCCTCATTACCGTTCCGCAACGCCTGTCGCCGCAGATATTTCCGACGGGCTGGGGAGGCGAGAATATCCGCGAAATCCTGATCGAGAATATTCCCGAACGGGCGCATAAATTCCTTCCACCCCTCCCGATAGTCGGGAAGGACGAAATCACCATTCGGCATGAGAAAGAGGGTCTGCCCCGCGATGTTCGCGAGACCGCCGCGTTCCGCTTGGGAAAGGATAAATCGCATCTGACCGATCTCGGGGGTCGCAAGATCCGACCTGCGGCGTTCGAGCCATCTTTCCGTCAACCCGGTCATAAATTCAGACCACGAGGACATCGTCGGGGCGTAGTCGTCATAACTGCCATTCGAATTCTGGTCGTTCCACATGAACGGCAGCCAGCTCGTCTCCTTCACGCCGAGGTCGGCTAAATAATCAAGGGTCCACGCCGGGCCTTGCTCCAGAAGCTCACGGTTCACCACGGAAATTGTCGAGACGGAGAGACCGTAGTCGACGGCGGCTCTCACCCGACGCTCCCACTTGCGCATGTAGGACCCGCCGCGCATGTCGCCGTCATATGAGGTCTGGAATTCCCCGAGTCCGTATTGATCGAACACAGGGAACCAGTCGTCTCGAACCGACACGAGAGATGTCAAAACTGTGTGCTTGACCTCGTAACCCTTGGCGGGGTCGAAAACGGAATTGATGCGGTCGGCCATGTCCTTAAAGACATCGATGCCCATCGATGTCGGTTCGCCTCCGTACCAGTAACAGACGACAGTGCGCTTTCTGATGTTTCTGCTGTCCCAGTAGGCGTCGATTTTCCTGCATGCCTCCTCAAGAAAATCAGGGGACATGATCGTGCGATCCTGCCTCTCCTCCAGACTCAAGTAGCAATGAGGGCACCTGAGGTGGCAAAAGAGGCTAGGCATCAAGGTGAAGACGAAATAACCGGATTCGATACTTGGTGCGACCATGACTGAGATTTTGATGGCAGGGATTCGAAACGTCAACAATAGATCAAGACGATGGTGTCCAGCCGCTTCGATGTCGGCTTCGACTTCAGGTCGTACTCCCAATCGGCCCAAAGAACCTTCGGGCCCCTCTGGGCTTGTGTAGATTGGAGATGAAAACACCTCCGAAAAGCCATGTCAGATGAGCGGCTAGCATTTGAAGAGAGAGACGACGCCTCTCGAAATCGAGCCGTTCGGCGGGACGATGAACGGAAACGCCGACGCGCGTGCTGCCCCCCTCCGCCACGATGGCGGCCACGAAGAAACGCGCCCTCGCGTCACGACTACTTCCCATTCCGGAAAGAGTGTGAACGGAGCGTTCGAATTTCTTGCCTGCAAAATAGAGCAGGGGGCCAACCAGCTGCTCGTCGACTGGTTCCATTCCGGTTATCTCGGAATCAATATCGGGATCCTCATAACAAAGGACCTGAGAAGACCTGCAAGCATTGAGGAATTCATCGACCGACAATGCGGAGACAAGAACCTTGCGTTCGCCCTGATCAGCGATATCGAGCGACTTGACCGTTTGGTCATGAAAGAACCAGCCCGTGAGGGCGATGGAAACCATGACCAGCGCGGCGGCGACTCGGGAGAAACGGTATCCCGGCAGAAACCGCGCGAACCCGATACTGATCACGAGAAGGGCCAGGATGCCGAGAAAAACCGCCATCATCCCGTACTGAGGGTTCACGAACCCGGTTATCTCGTGACCGAAAATCTCCTTGTAGACCGGATGTTTGAGCAACCAGAGATGAACGCCCCCTATGAACCAGGACGAGGAATACGCGGCTTCGCCCAGCGCAAGAGAGGGAAGCACGGCGCCGTAGGACATGCGGCCGAACGGCAGAGCGTAGAGCGCGAGAAATATCATACCGTTTACGACGGTCTGCGCGGCCCAGACGTAGCCTTCGGCGATGGCGTGCGGATCCCCGGAGGCCCCTGCGGCGATACGTTCGCCCAGCGCGTTGCCGAGCGAAAACACCGAGACGCACGCGGCACAAACGAAGAGGAAGAATGCCGCATGTCTCCGCGTTCGACCGAGGCACAGAAGATGCATTATTCCGGATCGAGAAATCGCCACTCGCCAGTCCTTTCGAAGAGTGAATACGAAAGGCTCCTAAAGGATTCGAGGCGTGTCAACCGATTAGATGATCGATTCCCCCGCGTGGGCGTCATTGAATCCTTGAAAAGGAGAGAGACATGCCCGAGAATAAGTCCCGACGGATTGCGGAGACCGGAATGTCGAAGACTTACCTCTACCAGATCAATGTGACGCGGGACTGCAATCTGCGGTGCACGCACTGCTACATCCATTCGCTCACCAAGAAGATGTCCGGGAAGATGGAGGAAGATTCCGTCATCAAGATCGCAACCGGAATTGCAAAGCACATGGGCGAGATCGGTTACGATCATGCGGAGATACATCTGATCGGCGGCGAACCGACGATGCTTGGTCCCGTGTTCTTCGAGAACGTCATTCCCAAGGTGCGTGAAATCCTCAAGAGCGAGAACTACTCGTACGAACTCTGTCTGGTCTCAAATCTGATGCACCCGGAGATCGTACGAATCGCCAGCCTGTTCGACCGCGTCAATACCTCTTGGGAACCGGTGTCGCGCTTCCCGAAGCCGAAGCTCGAGCAGATGTGGCGCGACAGCATGCAGAAGCTGCGCGAAGCCGGGATCAAGTTCGGGGTCACGACATCCGTCACGAAACCGGTCGTGAACATGGGGGCCGAGAAGATCCTCGAGTACCTCCACGGGCAGGAAGGCATCAAGAACATCCATTTCGGTTTCTTCATCCCATCCGGCGACGGCCTCGAAAATAAAGGCGTGATCTTTCCGGAATTTCACGAGACATCGGCATTTCTCATCGACGCGGCCGAATGGTACCTGAGGCACCGGGAGGACCCGGAACTCTTCGTGAACCCGGCGGAAAGCATGCTCGCCGCCATTCACACGAACACGCCGCTCGACGACATCGTCTGTCCGATTATCGCGGGTTCCATGGATATCGACTGGAACGGAAACGCAGCCACCTGCCTCGAGGCGGGGGGTGCTACCGATGCCAAGTGGTCTGGAAACGTGATCCAAACATCGGTCTCCGAAGTCGCAAACACCCAGAGCTTCCGCCGAGATGTCATCAAGGCAGCTCGTCCGAACCGCGCCTGCATCGGCTGCGACGCGTACGACTTCTGCCGATCCGGTTGCGGTGTTCTGGCGCGGCACTGGGAACCGGGAAAGGACCAGGACTGCCCGGGCTTTAAAGGCTTCATCGACCACATGCGCAGCCGGCATGCCGAGGGTCTCAGGCCGAAATACGAGAGCTACGTCGGCGGCAGCGTGGGGTGTTGATATGAAGAAGGCGGATGAACTCCAGATCCAGATCGACGATGTCTACGCCTGCCGAGGTCTGTGTGCGGGCTGCGTCCTTTCAGCTGTGGAGCGCAAATCCACACACCCGGACATGAGTGAATTCACGTTCGCACGCACGGAGGAGGCGCTTGTCCAATACGCCCACGAGTGCAAGCCGCTCCGGCGCGTCAACGTCACCTACGGCATCGCGGACCACATCCTCATGGGCGTCGACTATCTGGTGAAGATCCATCAGAGCGGAAGCCGCATCGTAACCGCCGGAAACCCGGCCGACATCGAACACAGTGCCGTCTTCTTCACAACGTCGCTCGTCGGGAAGCCCGCCAACGTCATCGCCATGCTCAAGGAAACTCGGGCGCGCATTTCCGGTGAGGTTCCATTCCTGCCGCTCGTGGTTCTGGACGGGAGGCTCATGCAGGCCACGAAATTCGGGCCGATGTTTCGAGAGATGGTACTCGTCGCCAAGGAGCTTTTCGGGAAGGTAGACCTCGCGACCAACCTGTCCGCCGAAGCGGTGACGGCAATGTCGCCCGACGAGCTGATTGAATTCGCTGAGATCAACGGTTTCGACGAAGTCACCGTCAATTGGGCTCCGACGATCGAGAATTCCAAAAGCACGCTCTCCGACATCCCGGTCATTTTCGATTGGCTGGTTCGCTTCGACGCGCTGGCCGTCGAACGCCCCTGGATCGGCACCAGCTTCAGACCCGTCATCGAACGGACGGTGAACTCCGTCATGTGCCGGAGCGACGGTTCCCCGAACCTCATGACCGCTGCGCGTGAGATCCTTCCCGAGACGGTCGCTAAGTCCATCGAGATAGACCATCTCGGCTTCGTTTTGCCGAAACTGGAGGCGATAGGAGATATCACCCATGCCGAGCGACACGGCTTCAACCCGCTTGGACACATCAACGACGGGGCTCTCTCGGACACGATCCGGAAAGCAACCAAGGGCTTCGTTCAATCGGTCATTCGAGAACACGCAAAGGGTGCATGCGTGGAATGCGACCGCACCGCGATCTGCGCCGGAACCGGGTTTCACGTCGCGACGAAAGTCGCCCGGATAACAGGAGCCGGAAGTCCCGAAGAGCACGGATGTCCGCATGTCGCGAAAGCGCTCATCGACCGAATCGCGAGCAGGATGGAAATCGAAGACGCCAAAAGGACTGCGGCATGAACCTGAAGGACGGCATCAAGAACACTCTCGCGAAATTCATCGCCAGAGAGAGCGATGGCCATGAGCACCTTTCTTCCGATTTCGGAATTCATGAAGGTCGCTCTCGGGAAGAGTGGATCCGGCACGAGATCGAGGAGTTCAAGGAACGCCAGGAGCTGATGGCATACTACGGCATCGGAAGGGAGCCTCACGTTACGATCGATGCCGTGGGAAATAGGGGCGATGTCACCTTTTCGATGAAGGGACCAAAGGGTGTTTTCATTTACCAAGACACTTGGCACCTCGGTCCGGATAACCTGTTCGTCGGCAACGGACGGAAATTCGAGATAGTCTCCAAACTGCAATTCGAAAAAGGGAAAGAACCGCAGCGCGGACTTGCGGTCCGGTCTCACGACGGAAGGATCAAGGCAGTCACTCCGGTCGGTCTTGAATTCACGAAATGTGACCTCGAGATTGGCGTGAACGGGGAACGGGACGGTTTCGCGTCGGTGTCCGTTCTCCTCCCGGACGACAACCTGGTTGGTCGCGAAGCCAAATTCAGGATCATGGACGACGCAGGAAATCGCTCGACCGAAATCGTCTGGATGCGCGGCATCGAAGAAACCCAGTTCGAGAATGATCTGTTTCCCATCGTCAACGGGAAGGAGGTCACCATTCCGATGGCTCAATACCCGATCTGGTCCCTCACCGTGATCGACCATGCTGGCGAGACCTCCTATTTCGGACATCCGGAGCCGGGAACGTACTATTTCAAGAACCCCATCAAGTTGGCGTTCATCACGGACGCGATGGACAACGACTGGAAAGTGGAAGTGTGACATGAGGGACCGCACGGATGTCAAATTCATCCTTGAAACCACGACCCGCTGTGGCGGATCGTGCCAGGGTTGTTTTTTGTCCGCGAGGGAACGCACGAGCGGGTCTCTTTGGACCAAGGAGCAATTCGACAAGGTTGGTCCGTTCATTCACGGGTACCTCGAGGAACACCTGAAGACCTCAGACCCCAAGGAGGTCTCAATCAACTTGGGACAGGGGGATCATCTGATCGCCGGGCCGGAGAAACTGACGGAGGTGGTCCACTGGATCCATGAGGTAGGGCACGGCCGTTCGATAGGCTTCATGACCGCCAGCGTGATCGGAAAGCACGAACGCGTCGCGCGGGCCGTCGACGCGGTGCGCGAGACGGCGCTCAAGATCGGACAGCCGATATTCTTTGACCTTGTCATCGACCCGAAGAAAACCGCCGTTGCAAAATTCCAAGAGACATACGCCGCCAACATTCAATACGTCCGGGACGCCTTCGGCGATGTCGATCTCCACATCAACGTCGGCCCGGACACCGTGACAGCGGTCACACCGGAAGCCCTGATCGATTTTCTGACCAGTTCGTCCTTCAGACGCTTTACACTTAACCTCACGCCGACACCCCCTTCGGCAGCAATTTTCGCAATGTCATGGGAAGCCATCACGGAGTGGATATGCAGATTCCTCGAACTCTGGACACCAGAGACGGGTGTCGAGATGAACGTTGGACAGGTATTGAGCTCAGTCATCAAAGGCGCAGACGAGCTAAAGGAAACAGGAGTTGCGCCATTGGCATCCATCATCCAACACGAGGCCTCCAGAACGATTTTTCTAACGTCCGACGGTTGGATCCAGCACGCTCAGGCTGGAGTAGGAGATATCCCATGTTCAGACCGCGTACGCGTACGTCCCAACACCATGGTTCCGGACAATCCATCTTCAGCGCGGAAGAGCGCAGAACGCTCCGCTACCGCATTCTCAAGACAGGTAATTCGGCAATTCAAAACGAACGCCGCCTGCTTGGATTGCGAATTCTCGGCTGTTTGTCCAAGAATCGGTGCGCTGGCGATATCCAACGCGCTGAAGGCCGCCATGCCGAGCGATTGCCCGTCTGGCCTGAAGCCGATCCTGATGACAATCAAGTCCGGAGGCGGAAAGGGCGACATGTCCAGGTACCAATACCGTCGGGATTGGACGAATATTCCGCTTGGTTTCGAAAGAGGCGCGATCCCGAATGGTGTTCCGGTCGCGCGTACCAAGACAGAACTAAACCTTTGTAAAATTTCACTCAACGAATAATAACACAGATCTCTGCGTGCGCAGAGAAGACCTCGAGAAACCGACAGATTCAGCTGACGATGGAGGGATATCTCTGCGCGCGCAGAGGAGAACAACTGCGGTGTCGATCGCCAAGTACATGGCTCGGGAGTATCTCTGCGTGCGCAGAGGAGACGGCGATCGGGCTGCACCTGAGAGCGAGCGGATCGGAATATCTCTGCGTGCGCAGAGGA
>NZ_SMMF01000909.1:0-51772 GCF_009711355.1 Roseibium sp. RKSG952
GAACAACCTGATTGGAAACCACACCTAGGCAGCAAACCCTTCTATGCGGAGATCGTTAGGGAGGGCCTTCCGTGAACACATCATATCCACTCAAACGAGTAATAATTCGCGCGCTTGGTAAGAGCTGCGAAGGCAGGCAATATACAAAGGCTTTGACGCTGGTGGATTTTACCCATCAAGCATCTGACGTCATTGCCATATTTCCGCAAGGCCTGATTGCGCCCCGCAGACGAAACCCCAGCTACATCTGGATCACCCCCCGTAAAAACCACACCCTTCGGAAGTATAACCTAAAAATTCATAGAATTGGCAATCAAACCAAATTGCCATTACCTTTTTCAATAATGTAAAAAAATTACAAAACGTTAAATTGCCATTCATTTCCAATTATATCATTTTATAAATGCAGAAACGATCAATCATGTACTCAGTTATGAATATCGGAGGCGAATAATGCTGCAATATTTACAAGAAAAATCACATTTTGAATTCAAAAATTTGCATGATATATTTATGCTAGATCTAGCTAGACTTGAGAAACAAAAAACGCCACCCCTTGTGGAAGACGAGACATTCCTTTTGAATCCGCTTGCAGTCATGGAGGCCGCGCCGCCCGGGCAGTCAGACCCGCTCGATCTGCCGTTCCAGAACCTTGATCCGTTCGTGCTGGACGGCAAGGACGACTTACCGGAATTCGAGCTCATTCCAAACATGCCCGACTATATCGACTGGGAACTGGGTGGGACGCCGCATCAGCTCGAGCACGATCTCGGCGTTTTCGATGTCACCTTGCGATCGGATGAGGCGTTCATCTATCTGGAGGGGCTTTCAGAAACCCGCGTCAGCGAAGTACAGTACTCCCAGCTGAACGGGCAGGATATCGCCATAGAATGGCAGAACGGCCGGGAATACGAGGTCAGCGGAACCATCGATCATCAGGGGATGGGAACAGTTCTGGTCGAGTCGGCCACCGCTTTTCACGAGAGCGTGCAGGCCGAACGCTTCATTTTCAACAATGACGGTAGCATGACCCAGGGGCTGAGCGCCTATGAATGGGGCATGGAAACCGCTCTTGAGGGATCGGCACAGTCTTACGGCATCGACACGTTCGAAATGGAATTCGCCGTGGAAATTGCCATCGAATGGGATCAGGAACTCGGGCTCTACATGTCCACGGTCGGGGCGGAAGTCACTTACACCATCGAGATGCTGGACGGCCGGGTGATGGAAGGCGAAGCCCTGATGGAGATAGAGGGCTTTTGGTCGGATCTCGACTTTTTCAGCTTCGACCTGAGCGCCGACATTATACAAGAGTTGACAAATTTCCAGCGTGACATGGGGGATGCTATGGAGGCTCTCAACGCCTTCGACAACCACATGGAAGCCCTGATGCTTCAGCTGAAGGATGACGGCTGGTACGACCTCTACGAGAGCATGGGCGGCGGGATCGACAACCCGTTCGACTTCAAGCTGCCCGAAATCGAACTGTTCTGATCTCCCCTCGTGTTGCCCACCCCCCCTTCCCGGCCCACACCGGGAAGGGGTCTTGGTTTTCGTATTTCGTTTTTCTCTTCGGCGCAAAAAACGCCAATCGACAGCACCTGGAAAACTGCCTTATGCCGGTTTTGGCGTCCGCAGGATGCGTGTAAGCTCGGTATGCAATACACATAGATGATCTCAAACCGGGGGGACCGGCATGCGCGTCAGGAACGGCAGGAACATTGCAATGTGCGGACTACTGTCGGCCTTGCTTGCCGGATGTCAGGCAGGGGGCAGCGCGGAGCAGCTGGCCGATACGGTTCTGTTTGCCCCGACGCCCAACGCCTCGCGCAATGTGCCGACCACCTACAACACTCCCTATGATTGCCGCAGCTTTGAGGGCACCGGCTGGAAGGGCATCGCGGGCGGGCAGCGGCAGCTGTTCAGCGACAGCTGGAGCGTCTCCCAGGCTGGCTGTTTCAAAACCCAGCAGGAATGTCAGGCCTTTCTGGCGGTCATGCGGCAATATATCACCCGGCCCGGCTATATCGGCTGCCGGCCTTACGACTCCGCCCGCCACAGCTGGCTTTAGCACAGCTCCCCGCTCTCGGGCACAGCTCCCCTTAACACGGGCAAACCGGCGATATGATGTTGCATGAAATCACGCAAGGCTGACGCACGCGCACTCAACAGCCTGCCACTGGGCCAGATTGCATAGATCTCGCGCCGGGGCCCCTGCCAGCGGGGCAAGACCCGCACCAGACGCCCGCTCTCCAGATCCCGCACAATCTCGCTGACCGGCAACAAGGCCAGCCCAAGGCCATCCGCCGCGAACTGGCTGGCAAGGGCGATATCATCCACCGAGAGGAACGACTCCGGCCGGAACGTGGCCGCTTCCTCATCTTTCTCCAGCCGCCAGATCGGTAAAGGGCGCACGCTGATGATCCGGTGATTGTAAAGTTCCTCTGGCACCGCTGGATTGCCCGCAGCTTCCAGATAGGACGGTGCGGCCACAACCACCGTTGCGATGTGACCGAGACGCTTTTGGGACAATTGCGAATCCGGCTGCGGGCCAATTCTCAACGCCATGTCGATCTGCAACCTTTCCATGTCCTCCAGATCAGTGCTGAGCCGGAGGTCCAGACGGACGTCCGGGTACTGCACCACAAACGCCGACCACATGGGCTGCAGGATCCCGACCGATATGTTGGTCGGGGCCGACACCACCAGCTTGCCGCTCATCTGGGACCGGTCCCGGCTCATTTGCCGGGAGGCACTATCGAACTGATCAACCAGCTCTGCGAAGGCGGCATAATAGCTTTCGCCCTCATTGGTGAGCTGGAATGTTCGGGCAGATCGATGGATAAGCCGGCAGCCGAGCGCTTCTTCAAGGCGGCGCAAGCGCCGGGTCACGGTCGGCGCGGCAAGCTTCAGCTGTGCCGCTGCCGCAGCCAGTCCCTGTTGGCGCACGATATGAACAAAGAGAGCGGTGTCGTCATACATGATTTCATTTTTGAAATTTAAATCTGCGATAATTGATCTTTTAGCACAAAAACGAAACTATTACAGCTGTGTCCTGCAACACAACACAGGAAACGGGTCATGAATAACCTATGGATATACGCCAGCCTTGAATTGGAAGCAGGCGCAGACAGGACCGACACCATGCGTAAACTACAAGACCTCGCCCAAATCACCACCCAGTCCGAACCCGGCTGTTTGCTGTTCGAAGTGCGCGAAGACCTGGAAGACCCGAACCGATTTGTCCTTTGGGAAGAATGGACAGGCGAGGCCGCCCTGGCCAACCACTTCACCCTGCCCCACACAATCCGATACAAGGCGCAAAACCTCACCCGCGTCGCGAGGGTAGAGCGGCTCCAGAGGATTGTTACAGCAGCCCCGGACGGGAGGCTTTCATGAAACAAACCCTCGTCCTCGCGATCACATCAACAGCTTTGATGTCCCTTGGAATGTCATTTGTAATGTCGCTCTGGATTTCCTGGATCCATACCGGCTTCACTCCCGGCTTTACCGCCCGCTGGCTGGACACTTTTGTACTTGCGTGGCCCGCTGCAGCCCTGACGTCCTGCCTGCTGATGCCCGTGGTCAAACGGCTGTCGATGGGAATTGCAGAGAGCCTTGCGCGCGCACCACAAGCACGCACTGACGGACTATAGAGGAACTGGAGAGCCGCAAAAATCGCTTGCCTTCCGGGGTCTTCGACCCTTGATCACACGAGGGCTTGCCGGACCCCGGAAAACACGGGTTTCGGATTCCATTTGGCAATGACCCGGCCTGATCGAGGGTAGCCCCAAGGCTGGCCCCGGTCCGGACGGATCGCGCGACCTCATTCCGGAACCGAGGGGATCGCCTTCAGGTAGACTGCAATGGCCTCCCGATCCTCAGGCGCCAGTTTTGCCAGATTCTCTTGGACCGCGACCATCGACCCGCCAACGGAGTCATAATCCGGGGTGAATCCGGTCTCGAAATAGTAGGCAATGTCCTGAACCGACCAGCCCTCAAGTCCCGCAGGCGTGATATCGGGCACCTTGCCGCCGCCTTCGAAGGAAGGGGCGCCTGCGAGCCATTGCCACAAAAGCGGCGCACCGAGGAAATTCCGCGGCGTATGGCATTCACCGCAATGCCCGGCCCCTTCAACAAGATAGCGCCCGCGATGCCAAAGGGCCGTGTCCACATCCAGCCCGACCGGTCCGGCGATCACGGGATTTGCGTCCATGAACAGGACCTTCCACACCCCCACTCCCCGCCGGATATTGAAGGGAAAGGCAAGATCATGCGGCTCCGAATTGCCCGAGACCTCCGGCAGGGTCTTCATGAAGGCAAACAGATCCGCGACATCCTGCAGCTTCATGCGTGTGTAGGAGGTATATGGAAACGAAGGATAGTAGTTTCCGCCGCCGGGCGCCGTGCCATGCACCATCGCGCTGGCAAAGTCGTTCAGGGACCATCCGCCGATCCCGTCATCCGACTGCGAGATATTCGGGGCAACAAAAGTGCCGAAGGGCGATTCCAGCTTCAATCCGCCGCCAAGCTTGAGCTTGTCATCTCCCTTGGCATCCTTGTCAGCATGACAGGAAGCGCAGCCACCCGCCCAAAACCAGTGCTCACCGGCCTCGACGTTGCCGGGGGCCAGTTCGGCAATATCCACCTCGGGCACCTTTGCCCCTGCGGTAAACATGTAAAGCGCACCGGCGAAGACGATTACAATCGCCAAAAGACCGTAAAATGCCGTTTTCAAGTCTCGCTCCCTGCAGGGCCCGGCACCGACCGTTCAGACCATCGAACGGCGCAAGGCTGCTTGACCAATCATTCGCTTACCCGGGGGGGCAGGTTGTGGCCCCACTTGATCCGGCAGTCTATTTCTTGGTCCGGTATCCTTCATGGCAGGACTTGCAAGTGCTCAACACCGGCGCAAAGGCCGCCTTGAAGGCTTGAACACCGTCCGGCCCGTTGCGGCCAGATGCATTCATGGCTTCGGCAGCCGCGCCCTGAAACTTGACGATCTGGCTTTGAAAGCCCTCTGGGTCCGACCAGATCGCTGGCGCCGCCTCGGTGTTTTCACCAGTCTCCGACCCTTCCGGAAAGAAGCTGCCGAAAGACAGGGAGGCTGCATACATTGCCGCAATCGCCGCCTTGGCCGCAGCCGGACTGTAATCGACATTCCCCTTCATCATGCCGCCCCCAAGACCTGCCGCCGCACCGACCGAGCTCATGATTGCCTGACGTGTCTTGATCGGATCATCGGCAGCCGTTGCCGCATAGCCGGCCAGTGTCACCGAAAGCGCCAGACCGGCACCAAGAACCAATGGCATTTTCCGCATGCGTCCGTCTCCTCTCCTGAACCGCCATCTCCCAATGGCATACAATTGATTGCCAATTCAGGCTCAAATTGCCGGACTTAGGAAATCATGCGCGCGTGAAAGGCACAAGACGCGCTTTGCGAACAATGTCAAAAAGAGCCAAGCGGAGGACAGACATGAATCGCCAACGCCAGAGCGTGCCCCGGCCATTTCACACCATCTTTTGGTAAAAAACGGTTCAACCGGTTGAGCGCGTTCGCGAAACGTGACCTGGTTGACCGCATGAACGGTAAAACGCCACCGAATTGCTGTTTTTATCGCCGAAGACCCGCGTCCCTGAGCATGCCGGCTCATCCTGGCGGGCGCTTTTGGCCTCTGGTGCCGACGGTCTGCACTTTTGGTTCAACTCCACTGCTCCCAAACCGCCTCGCCAGACACCAAATGCGCCGCGTTCAAAAAAATCCAAGTGACCGGAACACGCTCCAACCCGCAACCGCGATCCCCGGCGCCACAGGCTATGGCTTCAAGGGCGCTCCAACCGGTATTTTTCGTGGCAGGGTCGGCAGGTTGACAGGACCGGCTCATAGGCCGCCTTGAAGGCTTCGAGATCCAGCGGCCCCGTTTCACCGGAGGCCTTGCATCCCTGTTCGGCCGCAGCAACAAAGTCGGCAAGCTTGGTGTCAAAATCGTCCCGATTCTTCCAGATGTCCGCAGATGCGCCAGTGTCGCCACAATGAGACCCCTCAGGGAACAGCTCCCCGACAGCACGGGCTGCATTGACTAGATCCCGAAGCACCATCTTGCCGTCTTCAGCACTGTACTCGATGTCCCCGGACACGATAGCATTGCCCAACCCGGCAGCTGCAAACGCCGATTGCATCGCTTCCTGACGTGTTTCGACGGGATCATCAAGGGCGTTTGCCGGTCCGGCAATGCCCAGTCCGATTGCCAAGCTGCAAGCCACTTTGCGTATCCACATCCGTTCATCTCCTCATCTCGCTGCGGAGTGGCGCTGATCGAACGGAATTGCGGGTTAAGTCAGGTCCAATTTCGAAAAAACAATGTTATTTCGTATCCGTTAGTGACGAAACAATTCTGACAAACAAAACCCCGGCTCAAATGAACCGGGGTCCCGTATTTTCATTCGGATGCAACAAGATCAGGAGGCAGCTTCGAATAGCTCCAGCACATAATCCCAGTTGATCATGTTGTCGACAAAGGCTTCCAGATACTTCGGACGCGCATTGCGATAGTCGATGTAGTAGGAATGCTCCCAAACGTCACAGCCGAGGATCGGGGTGGCACCGTGAACCAGCGGGTTCTCGCCGTTCGGGGTCTTCATGATTTCCAGTTTGCCGTCCTTCAGTGCAAGCCAGGCCCAGCCCGAACCGAACTGGCCGATACCGGCGGCAATGAAATCGGCGCGGAACTTGTCGAACCCGCCCAGGTCACTGTCGATCCTGGAGGCAAGCACACCCGGCAGGGACGAACCGCCGCCGTCCTTCTTCATCCACTTCCAGAAATGGATGTGGTTGTAGTGCTGGCCGGCATTGTTGAACAGCGCCTGATTGGTGCCGTAGCTTTCCTTGACGATCTCTTCCAGAGACTTGCCTTCCAGACCGCTGCCTGCAAGCAGTTCGTTGCCCTTGGTCACATAGGCCTGATGGTGCTTGTCGTGGTGAAACTCGAGCGTTTCGGCGGACATGTACGGTGCCAGGGCATCATAAGCATAGGGAAGTTCGGGCAATTCGAAGGACATGGTAAAACTCCTTAAGGGTCTACAGACCGGCAGAGTGGTTTATTTTGAACGATTCAAGCAATTACACCCTGCGTCGTGCGGCAATTTAGGCACCAAGTCCCGGTTGGGCAATGACTTCGGACCCGAAAACGAAAAAATTTATAAGGACTTTTTCATATGTCCTGAAACAGCGCCCAAAAATGCGGAAAGCCTTGGCAAATCAATGCCCAACCGGCTGACAGGGCAAAGGCGGGAAATAGCGCGCCACGCCAACAACTGCGCATGTTCGGGCAAATCGTATCCTGATCCCGGCAAGGCATCAGGTCCCTATTCCGAAAGCGCCGAAAACCCCGGCATAAACGCCGAAACCGGCGGTCAGCACCACGACAACCCCGACCGCCCACATCCATATGCCCTTCAGCCGGTATTCTTCCGGCAGGGTCTTGATACTGAGTGCGAAGAGGAAACCGAGCACAATCGGAAGCAGCAGCGCGTTCATCACCTGAACCCCCACATTCAGGTCAATCAGATTGACCCCGGACAGGGTGATCACTGCCCCAACCACCAGGACGGCTGCGTAAACCAGATAGAACCATGGCGCTTCGCGCGGGCTGCTGGACAGCGAGCGCTTGTAGCCGGTCAGCTCGCCCAGTCCCCATGCGGCTGTACAGGAAACCACGATCGCCGCGACCAGTGCCGCCCCGACCATGCCGAGTGAAAACAGCACCTGCCCGACAAACTCGCCAAGGAACGGTGTCAGGGCGTGAGAGATCTGTTCGACCGTTTCCAGTTGCTCGCCGGGATCGGACTTGCCGATGGTCGCCGCCACCGCGATCAGGACGGAGGCCATGACAACCTGCGTGATGATAGCACCGATCACCGTATCCCAACGGCTGTGCTTGAGATGCTTGACCGTCAATCCCTTGTCGACCACGGCGGACTGCTGATAGAAAATCATCCAGGGCATGATCACCGCGCCAATGTTGGCTGCCAGCAAATAAAGATATTCCGGATTGCCAAGCGGGACCTTGACCAGTCCCTGGGCAACGTCCCGGACATCCGGTTTTGCCCATACCATGACGATGAGAAACACAAGCTCGAACAGGCCGATGGACAACGCGATCAGCTCGACCCGCCGGTAGCTGCCCGTCACCACGACAGCGCCCAGAAAGATCACCACCGCTGCAACGCTGACGCTGCTTGGAATGCCCCAGATGTGCCCGACGCCCGCAATCCCCGACATCTCGCTCACGATGGCACCGGCACAGGCGATCACAAGGGTCACGACCGCGATTGCCGCCCAAAGCTTTCCGAAACGCTGGCGAATAAGCTCGCCATGCCCGCGCTGGGTAACAATTCCGAGCCGGACGGTCAGCTCCTGTGCCATGATCAGGATCGGGATCAGGATGAATTGCGCGAGCAGCAACTGGTACCCCCATTGGGCACCACTCTGGGCGGCTGTAATGAGACTGCCTGCATCGGTGTCGGCCAGCATGACGACAAGGCCGGGTCCCATGACCGCCAACCAGATGGACAGGCGGCTGCGCCTGGACATAAACGCCGGCTTGCTTTGCCCAGGCTCATGGGGACTGCTATCCATCACACGCACTCCGGGGGATCGTCCTCAAGCCGACTGGCTTCGGATTCAGGAGATCAGATGACAGGTGCATCACCTGAAGCTGTTGGCATCAGGTAACAATGCCGATGCCGGGAAAGAACGCAACTTGGAAACTCATACCTCTTAACACGGAACTGCATTGCAGCACATGAAAACCTGATAATAAATCTCAAGTTTAGAACAATTCTTAACTACTGCACACGCAAACTTCTCGGGACGCAACAGTTCCGAACGCTGCGCAAGCCGGCAAAAGCGTGTTATTTTCCCATCGAAAATACAACCTGTGATCTGAAACACGTTTTCAATCTGACTTCTCGTTTATCCCTTTGTGCGTGGAAGGATGAACCACAGCAACCGAATGGGAGACTTTGAGAATGACTTCTTTGAAAACACTTGCCTTGTCGATCACCTCTGCCGGCCTGCTCTCTGCAGCAGCATCCGTCAGCGCATTTGCAGGACCGAGCACCGGCTCCAGCCTTGGCGAGTGCTACAACAATTTTATCAATTATTGTAACGAGCACACCACCGGCTACCCGAACAACTGTTACGAAGAAAGCCTCAATCTGTGCGATCAGACCCATTCGGCGGCCATTTCGACTATCCCCGCTTACAAGGTCCAGGCCATGAAAAAGGCAAGCTTGCGGCAGGCGAAACCGGCCCGCGCCCAGCTTAAGGCGCCCGTCCTTCAACCGGCCCGAACCGCCAACTGATTGACCCAGAATTTTTGAAAAACCCGCAGTGTCTTCACTGCGGGATTTTTCCGTTTGCAACCGGTCACTTGCCGTCCGGCACCGGTTCACCTTAGGATCAGGCCTCTGCCAACCGGTGTGTTTCGCTTGTCCGAACAGCCTCCCAATCATCACCCTATTGTTCTGGCGCTCGGTGGCTTTCTTGCGTTGGCCTCTGCCATGGGCATCGGTCGTTTTGTATATACTCCGATTTTGCCCGACATGATCTCCGGCGTTCCCCTGTCACCGGCGGCAGCAGGCGCGATCGCTTCTGCCAATTTTCTTGGCTACCTCGTTGGCGCACTTGCTGGCGCGACCGGTTGGCTGAAAGGCGCTCCGCGTCTCTGGTTCCTGACCGGCCTGGCGCTCAGCACGTTGACCACCGCAGCCATCGGCCTGTTCGGCAGTGTTGCCGCATTCGTGGTCCTGCGTTTCGCAGGTGGTGCCGCCAGTGCGCTGGTACTGGTATTTTCCTCCGCCCTTGTGCTGGATCGGCTGCAACAGATCGGCCGCCCTAGACTGTCGGCCTTGCACTTTGCCGGTGTCGGGACCGGGATTGCCTTTTCCGCAACTCTAATTGGCACGCTCCATTCGCAGTCCGCCTCCTGGCAACAGCTCTGGTTTGCAAGCGGGGCGGCAAGCCTTGTCCTGATGGGCCTTGCCTGGTTATGCGTTCCCGGCGTCCGTTCCCCAAAGACGACCCCGCACGCCTCAAACGAACCCGCCCCGCACCTCGCCTGGTCCCCTGCCCTGATCCGGCTGGTCATCGCCTACGGATTGTTCGGTTTCGGCTATGTGATTACGGCAACCTTTATTTCGGTGATTGCCGCAGATAACCCGCATATGTCCGGTACCGGACAACTTGTCTGGCTGATCGTTGGTCTTGCCGCTGCACCATCGATATTCTTGTGGAACCGGGTCACGGAAGCTTGCGGATCAGCCGCGGCCTTTTCCGTCGCCTGCCTGCTGGAAGCCTTAGGCGTCGCGCTGACTGTTTCCGGCCTCGGTCCCGCCGCCATTGCAATCGGGGCCGCCCTCCTTGGCGGGACCTTCATGGGATTGACCGCGCTCGGTCTGACCCGGGTCCGGCTGATTACGGAAAATGATCCGACTCGCATGCTGGCGCTGATGACCGCGAGCTTCGGGTTGGGACAAATGGCAGGCCCCTCTGTTGCCGGCGCCTTGCGCCAAGCGTCGGGTTCCTACACATTCGCCTCACTGATCGCAGCCGCCGCACTTTTGGCCGCAGCCGCCCTGGTTTTCCGGTCAGATCCGCAAGATTGAACAAGACCCCTGCAACTCTCACGCATACGCAAAGTCCCAGTACAAATCGCGCGCCTTTGCCGTGACCGGTCCGGGCTGGAGATCCCGGTCTTCGATGCGCTTGACTGCGGAAACCTTGTTGTAGTTGCCGGTCGAAAAGATCTCGTCCGCGTCTAGGAATTCCTGATAGGCCATGGTGCGCTCATAGACCGGTGTCCCGGCATCGCGCAGAAGCTTGATCACCCGCTGGCGGGTAATCCCGTTCAGGAATGTGCCATTCGGCGCCGGCGTATGCACATCGCCGTTCTTCGCCATGAACAGGTTGGCCGATGTGAGTTCCGCGACATTGCCAAGCAGGTCCAGCACGACCGCATTGTCAAAGCCGCGCCCCCTGGCTTCCATCATGGCCCGCGCGTTGTTGGGATAAAGGCACCCCGCCTTGGCGTTGACCGGCATGCATTCCATGGTCGGGCGGCGGAATGGCGACAGTGTGATGGCTGATGCAGCATCTTTCGGCGCCATCGGAGCATCGAACAGGCACAGGCAGAAGCGGGTTGTGGCCGGGTCCGGCGTGATCACCCCCGGACCATCGCCTTCCGACCAGTACATCGGCTTCACGTAAATCTGCTTGTCAGATGAGAATTTCGCCGCACCTTCCCAGGACAGTTCGGCCATCTCCTGTGCCTGCATGGTCGGCATCAGCCCGAGCGCACCGGCTGAATCATTCGTCCGCTGGCAATGAAGCAGCAGATCCGGAGCGACCCCTTCAAAGACCCGGGCGCCATCGAAAACGCTTGACCCGAGCCACGCCGCATGGGTACGCGGCCCCATCAGCGGCGGATTCCCCGCATGCCACGCCCCGTCGATCCATGTCCAGGTTTCGCTCAACTCGCCCATTGCGTTTCATCCCGTTTGAACCGCCTGCTGGCGGCTGATTTTTTGTCTGGCCGTGAGATACTGCGTCACCAAACGCCTATCCGGCCTTATGGTCAATAATCTGTCAGGTTTCGCGCAAAAACTGCATGCAATTCACTGCTTTCCGCCTTCCGCGAGGTGATTATTTTCCCAATGTCCGGGCAGACGGAAACAAGCTTTTTTCCGGCATGCTTGAAAGACGGTGCAAGATCGCATCGGATGCAACCGGTCTTTTCAACCGGAAATGTTCGCGATATGTTCAGCGCTCCACTATGTTTTGCCAGGAGAGCAAATGATGGAACAGCGCCTGTCCATGGTGACCCTTGCGGTCGACGATCTGCCCGCCACCCGGCACTTTCTGGAGGCCGGACTAGGCTGGGAGCCCGGAGAGCTCCCCGGAGAAGACATCGTGTTTTATCAGGCCGGTGGCAGCATTCTTGCGCTTTACAAACGGGACGCGCTCGCCCGGGAACTTGGCAGACCCGTTCCCGCACAGGCACTCGGCTCCGTCACCCTTGCCTGGAACGCGCGCAGCGAGGAAGAGGTCCAGTTCACTTTTCAACGAGCGGTCGATGCGGGGGCCGTCGTCGTCAAGCGCCCTGAAAAAGCGTTTTGGGGCGGCTATTCCTCTTACGTGGAAATTCCCGGCGGGCATCTTCTGGAAATTGCCTACAATCCGTTCTGGCCGATCGACAAGGAGGGCAACATCTCCCTGAGCGCCCCGGAAACAGCCTGAGACCAGTCAGCCCGCACAAACTGTTGCAAGGGTAGCGATTGTGCAGTGCAATGTCTTGACGCTGAAGGGCCAAGGCTGTTTTCTGCCGTCATACCAATAATAATCAATTGTGGAGGAACTGGATGCGGCACACCGCTTATGTTTTTGATGCTTATGGAACATTGTTCGATGTTCATGCAGCGGTGCGCAAATACGCGGACAAGGTCGGACCGGACGCGCAGAGACTGTCTGACGTCTGGCGCCAGAAGCAACTTGAGTATTCCTGGGTACGCGCGCTGATGGGCCGCTACCGGGATTTCTGGGACTTGACGCAGGAATCGCTTGATACGGCCTTTGCACTCGTTCCCAGCGCTGACAAGTCGCTCAAATCGGATCTTCTCAACGCTTACTGGACGCTTGACTGTTACCAGGAGGTTCCGGAAGTCCTGACCCGCCTCAAGCAAAACGGCGCGCGCCTTGCCATCCTTTCAAACGGATCACCGACCATGCTGGAGGCCGCGGCCGAAGCCGCGGGCCTGTCGGATCTGTTTGACGAGATCTTCTCGGTCGACATGCTAAAGACCTTCAAGACCGACCCGAAGGTCTATGACATGGTCACCACACATTTCCGGATCTACCCGGATGCGGTGTCCTTCCAGTCATCCAATCGCTGGGACATTGCAGGTGCCACCGCTTTCGGCTTCCGGACCGTGTGGATGAACCGCGCCGGGATGCCCGATGAATATCCGGACCTTGCCCCGGCCGCTGTCCTCAAAGACCTGACCGGCCTGCCCGGGCTTGGTTGATTGCAGATCGAGTTCTCCCTGACTGTGCACATACCCAGTTGTCCGGCCCCGCATCCCGACGGTTCGGGCAGCAGAACCTTGGAAATCCCTGCGAGGCATTGCCCTGAAAATGCTTCAAGGGCCGGGCCAGCGGCTTGCAAGTCCCCGGGAACGGCAAGCTGTGGCCCGTTTCCGATTTATCGGTCACCGGCTCGGCGAAACCGTGCCGCGAGACGCCCTCGCCAGCATGTGCCCCCCATCCGAAACTGCCAATAATTATTTTTATTGATACCGTTCCTTTTCGGAACAGAAGCCAACGGGTTGAACGGCCTCAGAAGCTGGCGCCGGTGAACCTGAAGGTGCCCCTCAGAAGCAACCCGAATGATCACACGGCTGAACAACTTGATTTATCAGCCAAATATCATTTCTTGATTCGGAGACGCGTGGTTCCTTTGCGCCCCTTGAAAACCTGAAATAGCATTAACGTGATAAACGACACATATTGACGTAAGGTCATTTCGTATAATCATATTACGAAAAGCATCAAACCACTAAAACGCAAATGTTACTTACAAGAGTATTGTTTGCGAGATGTCTCATGTTGATTGCATTTAGAAATCGTTTCAGCGGAGCCAGCCCACGGCCGACAATCACGGCAGCGGTCGCCGCTTCATTGCCAGGGCCCCTTCAGGCAACCGGCACTGTATCAGGAGGATGGCATGAAGTCGGTTTGCGTGTTCTGCGGTTCAAGCCCGAAAGCAGTGATCAAATACGGCACCTTCGCCCGCGAAGCGGGCGCGGCGATCGCCCGTGCCGGGCTAACCCTTGTTTATGGCGGAGCCAGTGTCGGTCTGATGGGAGAAGTCGCAGGCGGCGCACTTGCAGCCGGTGGGAAAGTCATTGGAGTGCAACCCAGATCGCTTCAGGACGCCGAACCCTCGTTGCCGGGTCTGAGTGAACTGCATGTGGTAGACACGATGCACGAGCGCAAAGCCCTGATGGCCGAGTTTTCCGACGGCTTCATCGCGCTTCCCGGAGGTGCGGGAACTCTGGAAGAGATTTTCGAAGTGTGGACATGGAACCAGATTGGCGTCCATGAAAAGCCCTGCGGATTTGTCAATGTCCTCGGGTTCTACAACGATCTCTTGGGCTTTCTCGATCATCAGATGCGTGAAGGCTTCATGAGGCCCGAGTTGCGCGACATGGTCCAGGTTGCCCCGAATACGGAAACCATGCTGCGAATTTTCGGCGTTTCAAATGATGCGCCCTTGACTGCCGCACTGGCCTGATCGTTGCCCCAACAGTTATCGCTCCACCGCACCCTCAATTCTGACTGACCAACTAACTACCACTAAAACGAACGCCGGCGGTACCGCCGGCGCAAATTGACTTCAGACAAGAAGCTGATGAACGCCCGTTTAGACGGAAATCTGGCCGTAACGCAGGGCCTCGACCACTGTGTGCGTCTTGTTGGATGCATTCAGCTTTACACTGGCATTTTGAAGATGCGCATGAACGGTGCGTTGCGAGATTTCGAGCAGATCGGCGATTTCCCCGGCAGTCTTCCCGAAAGCCGTCAACTCCAGAACCTTGCGCTCGCGGGTCGACAGGGCTCCCGGACGCTGACCGGACACGACACCAAGGTCGCGGAGCCGCGAAAAGGCAGCTGCTCCCAGAACTTCAAGGCTTGCAAGTTCCCACTTCGTCGCCTGGAGCGAGGGACCGCTTGCAAAGATAAAGGCCTGGAACGGATAAAGCTCAGTCACCGGAATGACAATGATCTTGTTTCCCTCGCCGGCAGCAGCAAGAAGATCGGAATGTTCCATATCCCCCGCGCTGATCGTCCAGACGGTCGCGCGATTCGATGCAAGTCCAAGCATCAAGGCCGTGTCATTTGCAGACAGCGATGTGCTTTCGATCCCGTCATTGCGCTGGTCGGGCCAACGGAACCGGTGGACGAGACTGTCTATTGGCCGATTGGGCATGGGAAGTCCGGTCACCAAGATATGAGTGGCACCCATACGCCTCAGGCTTGATTCCAGAATATCGAGCACATGATGCGCGGCATTCGCCTCGGAGATGGCTCGCAATTTGTTCTTCAGTTCAGTTTGATCAAGCATTGTGCACATCCAATATTATACAATCAGGGACTGTTTCTTTGCTTTGCGGCTCTCGCATTTTTGCGTATTTTTAATACCGCATTGCCGATGGGAGTTTTTACTCTGTTTTTTACTCCCCCCATATTTTGACGTAGCGTTCCGCACGTCAGCTACACTCTAAGAACCGAAAAATTCCCAAGAGGCAGTTTGCATAAGTTACAATATAAATGGAGAGTATACCAATAGGGAAAATACCGTGATCCTAAATTTAATATTATACTTTTGTATTTACGTATAGGTAATATTAATGTCCCTCACATAAAGTTTCCGATTAAAAATCGATTTTTCAGAACCTGTCGCGTCACGCTGCAAATTCGCGATGCGGATGAGTGACATCATTGCGCAAACGACCATTCAGAAACCGGCTCCCGGTCTTAATCAAAGGGCTGAGTTGCCATTTGACGTTTTGACGGACTAAAAAACGTCCACGGGAGACGACCATGACACATTCCACCAGCCTTTCCGTGCCGGACACGTTTTTAGATGCCACCGAAGCCGATTGGCACAAGGCCGTCGAGGCCGCACTGAAAGGGGCAAGTCCGGACCGGTTGAAATCTGTCACCGAAGACGGGATCGGCATCGAGCCGCTTTATACGGGACGGCGTGACACCACGCCCCGTCAGGGACGGGAGGCCGGCGTTCCCTGGTCCGTGATACAACGCGTGGATCTGGTTGACCCTGCAGACGCAAACCGCCAAATCCTTGCCGAACTTGAAGGCGGAGCTTCGGGACTGGAACTGGTCTCGCACGGGTCTGCGCTTGCATATGGTGCCGGGATCCGGATCGAGACCCTTGGGGACATGGAGACCTTACTGGAAGGGGTCCACACCGATCTCGTCGGGTTGCGCTTGTCGGCGGGACACAACAGTCTCGGCATGCTTGCTGTGCTCAACGCCTATCTGGACAAGAAGGCGGCCGACCCGCAAGGCCTCAACCTATCTGCGGGCTTTGATCCGTTCAGCCTGATGGTTCTGGGCAAAGGAACACCGCTTGATGTTCAAAGGGCCCGGGTCAACGACGCTTTGGCCGCCCTTGAGCGGATCGGGTCAATTGCCCGTCTCATCGAGGCAGATGGCCGTGTCTGGCACGATGCCGGTGCAAGCCCCGTTCAGGAACTGGCGATTGTGATGTCGGCGGCAATTGCATACCTGCGCGGTTTCGAGGACAGCGGCACGCTACCGGAGAACTGGGCGGACCGGATTTCCTTTACACTGGTCGCGGATCAGGACCAGATCTCGACCATCGCCAAGGCGCGGGCCGCGCGCCGTCTCTGGGCCGGCGTTCTGGACGCTTGCGGATTGCCGCAAGCGCCGATGCAGCTGCACATGCAGACCTCGTCCCGAATGCTGAGCCGCCGCGACCCTTGGGTCAATCTGCTGCGCAATACGGTCGCAAGCTTTGCAGCCGGTGTCGGCGGGGCCGACAGTGTCGCGGTCCTGCCGCACACGCAGGCGCTCGGCCTGCCGGACGCGTTTGCCCGGCGCCTTGCCCGCAACACCCAAAGCATCCTGCTGGAGGAAAGCAATCTCTACCGGGTTGCGGACCCGGCAGCCGGGTCCGGCGCAATGGAAGCCCGCACCGAAGCATTTGCCGGAGCCGCATGGGAGCTGTTGCAGGATATCGAGGCCGCAGGCGGGCTGGAGGCTGCAATCGAAAAAGGCGAGATCCAGAGCCGGATAAATGCAACGGTTCAAGAGCGGCGCAAGGCCATTGCGCACCGGAAACGCCCGCTGACCGGGATCAGCGAGTTTCCGAACCTTGAGGAAAAGCCGGTGTCCGTCCTGCCGGTGCCGGACACGAGTACAGCGCCCGAGCGGAACAAGCCGGAACTTCCGGATCCCTCTGACGGCGCACGTTTTACGGCACTTTATGACGCCGTGACAAAGGGGGCCCGTATCACCGATCTGGCGGACACTCCGCCGCAAGCAACTGTCCCCGTTTTGACCCTCCACCATGATGCCGAGGAATTCGAGGCCCTGCGGGATGCCGCAGATGCCTTCCTTCTCAATACAGGCACGAAACCGGGGGTATTCCTCGCCTGCCTCGGACCTCTGGCACAGTTTACCGCCCGCGCCACATGGACGGCCAATACCTTTGCAGCCGGCGGTCTTGCCGGGCTGGGCGGTGGCGCAGCCGACAGCCTTGAGGCACTAATCGAAAGCTTCAGGGCGTCTGGTACGTCAGAGGTTTGTCTGGTGTCGTCCGACGCCATATATGAGGCACAGGCAGAAGAGGCCGCGCGCGCCCTAAAACAGGCCGGAGCATGCTATATTTATATGGCGGGCCGTCCCAAGGACTTGAAACAGCGTTTTGAAGCCGCTGGCATTGATGAATTCATCTATGCCGGTGCCGACATTCTCGATCTGCTGCAGCGGGCCCATCATCGCTTGGGACTGATCCCGTCTGATGGCCCTGTTGCCCAAGGTTCGGATTCGGAGGAACAGAAATGAGCCGGATTCCCGATTTTTCGACCATTGCCCTGAAAGACGTACTGGCACCGGCGTCCCCGGCCTCGGAAGCACCATGGGTGACGCCTGAAGACATCGCGGTTCCGGGCGTTGTGCACGCCGGGGACATTGAGGATCTCGATTTCCTCAACACCTGGCCGGGTCTGCCGCCGTTTCTGCGGGGCCCCTATCCGACCATGTATGTGCAGCGGCCCTGGACGGTGCGCCAATATGCAGGTTTCTCGACGGCGGAAGAATCCAACGCCTTCTACCGCCGCAATCTGGCCGCAGGCCAGAAAGGCCTGTCGGTCGCCTTCGACCTTGCGACGCACCGCGGCTATGACAGCGACCACCCCCGGGTGGCAGGTGATGTCGGTATGGCGGGGGTCGCAATCGATTCCATCTATGACATGCGCACACTGTTTTCCGGCATACCGCTCGACAAGATGAGCGTGTCGATGACCATGAACGGCGCAGTGCTGCCCGTGATGGCACTTTACATCGTCGCCGCCGAAGAACAGGGCGTGGCCCAGAAGGACCTCTCGGGCACCATTCAGAATGACATTCTGAAGGAGTTCATGGTCCGCAACACCTATATCTATCCGCCCAAGCAATCGATGCACATCATCTCGGACATCTTCAAGTATACGTCCGAGAACATGCCGCGCTTCAACTCGATCTCGATTTCCGGCTATCACATGCAGGAGGCCGGAGCGACAGCGGATCTGGAGTTGGCCTACACGATCGCTGACGGCATCGAATATGCCCGCGCGGGTGTAAACGCTGGCATGGATATCGACCGGTTCGCACCGCGCCTGTCCTTTTTCTGGGCGATCGGGATGAATTTCTTCATGGAAGTTGCCAAGCTGCGGGCGGCGCGGCTGATCTGGGCAACCTTGATGAAGGAAAAATTCGACCCGAAAAATCCGAAGTCCCTGTCCTTGCGCACCCATTCGCAGACATCCGGCTGGTCCCTGACCGCTCAGGATGTGTTCAACAATGTCATCCGCACCTGTGTGGAGGCGATGGCGGCCACACAAGGCCACACCCAGTCGCTGCACACCAATGCGCTTGACGAGGCGCTGGCGCTTCCGACCGACTTTTCGGCGCGCATTGCCCGCAACACCCAGCTGTTCCTGCAACAGGAAAGCGGCAATGACAGCGTGATCGACCCGTGGGGCGGCTCGTTCTATGTCGAGCGGCTGACGGCGGATCTGGCGGAAAAGGCGATGGGCCACATCCGCGAGGTGGAAAGCCATGGCGGCATGGCCAAGGCGATCGAAAAGGGTATTCCGAAGCTGCGGATCGAGGAGGCTGCGGCCAAGACGCAGGCACGGATCGACAGCCGGGCGCAGACGGTGGTCGGCGTCAACAAGTTCAAGCCGGACCATGAAGAAGCGATCGACGTCCTCAAGGTGGACAATGCCGAAGTGCGGGCACGCCAGATCGAGAAGCTCAACCGGCTGCGTGCCGAACGGAACGAGGCCGAAACACAGGCTGCTCTCGACGCCCTGACACATTGCGCGGAGACCGGTGACGGCAACCTTCTGGACCTGTCGGTCAAGGCAGGGCGTGCCAAGGCAACGGTTGGCGAGATATCGATGGCCATGGAAAAGGTCTTCGGCCGCCACAAGGCGGAAATCAAGTCGATCTCGGGTGTCTACAAGCGGGAGGCGGGCGCCATGGCCGGCACCATGGAAAAGGTACAGAAACTCGTTGAGGAATTTGAACTCAACGATGGCCGCCGTCCGCGGATCCTGGTCGCCAAGATGGGCCAGGATGGCCATGACCGCGGTCAGAAGGTGATCGCTTCCGCTTTTGCCGATCTCGGGTTTGACGTCGATATCGGTCCTCTGTTCCAGACGCCTGAAGAAGCGGCCAGGCAAGCGGTCGAAAACGACGTGCATGTGGTCGGCGTCTCCTCCCTTGCAGCCGGTCATCTGACACTTGTTCCGGCGCTGAAGGCCGCTCTCGAGGCGGAAGGGCGCGGCGATATCATGATCGTCGTGGGCGGCGTGATCCCGCCGCAGGATTATGATGCGCTCTACAAGGACGGGGCGGCTGCAATCTTCCCGCCGGGCACCGTGATCGCCGAAGCGGCCGTCGACCTGATCGCCAAGCTCAACGCCACATTGGGATACGGCCCGGCTCAGGCGGCAGAGTAAGGCGACGACAAATAGCCGGTCCTCGACCAATAGAGGACCGGTTTGGCTGCGGCATTGATCGGTGCTTTTGGCATCTTTCCTTCGTTCACGCAGTCAATCAGGCAGAGATCTCCCCGCGGAACGTCCAGCTTGCGTTACGCGCGGGCGATAGCACCGACGCAGCCAGGGTAACCGTCCGGTCCGAAGATATGGCGGTTTGCCTCCCCTGCAAAGATATTGTAGTAAAATGCTTCTTCTACCGTGAAGCCCGCATCTTCCAAGGTCCTTGCAAAAAACTCCTTGTCGAAGGCGTGGCAGAAGTCGAACATGGCGTCCTCACCAATCCACTCAAGGTAGCCGGGGGCTATGTGCTTGCGGATCGTCTCCTTGTCCATGATGCCGGGCCATGTTTCGGTGGCCTTCCGGCGGTCATACTCGGCTGCGAAGCCTGCAAAGGAGTAGAACATCGGTGACACCACATTCGCAAACAACCGGCCACCCGGCACCAGCCAGTTCCGGAGCTTGGCAAGGGCAATCACCAGGTCTTCTCCTGTCAGGAAATGCAGCACGTAGGAACAAAGGATCGCTTCGAGACTATTGGGCGGAAAGTCGAAATCCTGCGGAAACTTTCCCGGCTGGGTGGTCAGGTAGGGCTGAAACTCGGGAGGGGTTTTTTCCCGCAGCACATCAAGGTGTTCCGGGTTGAGATCGCAGGCGATGACATGTTTGCGTTTTTCAAGTACCGGCAGCGTCGCGACACCATAGGCGCAGCCCATGTCCATCACCGGCAATGTGGCCTGAGCGCTGGCCTTGATAAAGTCACGGCTGACCCTGTTGAGTTCCTGAATGGTAACGCCGTGTTTATTGCTCGTCCGCCGGACCGCATCTTCATTCCGGGTGAGAGTCTCGGTCATGGTTTTGGCTCTTTTGAATAGGAAGGGCACTATTTGGTTCGGTGCCTGTCGGAAACCAAAGTGGGTTCGACCTTTTTGACATGGTCGGTAGTGCCTGAGGCACAAGAGGATATTGCATTACAAACAAGCAACCGAACCAATTGTGTCAACTGTGGCGGTAATAGAGCTTCCGTTTCTCCTTCACGGAGATTATTAAGTCCGGACGGGGGTAATCGCATTTTTCTTGCAGTCAGTGGTGTCTTGCAAAACGACTGTATTCAATATTGGATTTTGCAGACCGGACTGAGCAATGAGGCTTCGTTCTCAGCCCGGAAATCACGGGCTGTGGCGCAAGTGGTACCCGGTTGATATGAAATGCATGCCGAAATGCCGGAGACTTTGAAAGTGACTGCTGACTTGCGGGCCTTCCCGATACCCGAGCCCTATTCCGAGGTATTGGAGCAGGGAATGATGATCAATGCCGGGCTTCAGGACGGACTGCTTGTCATGGCCCGCTTTCATCAGGATCACGTAGACCCGCAATCCTTCGCCCGGTTTGGTATTCCTTTTGACGAAAGCCTAAAACGGGCAGTTGTCTCGCGGCGGGCAGAATTTCTCGCAACCCGGGTGCTGGGGAAACTGATGCTGCGCCAGCTTGGGCTGAGCGAGACCGCGATTGGCCGCAGTGCCGACCGTTCGCCAATCTGGCCAGCCGGGTGCCGCGGCGCCATCAGCCACACCAGCGGAGTTTGCGCCGTGATTGCCTTGCGTGGCGCAGGGGGCTATGCGGGTGTCGATGTCGAGACAATCGTTGGCGACCAGACCCGCAAGGAAATCGCGGAGTCGATCTTGACGCCGCCTGAAATGGCCCTTCTCGGGAACCTGTCAGAACCTGAGGCCAATCACCTGTTGACCCTGCTTTTTTCCGCGAAGGAAACGCTTTTCAAGGCGCTTTATCCTCAAGTTCTCCGGTTTTTTGGTTTCGAATGTGCGCAAATGGTTGCCCCGCCCCAAGGTGGACAACTCGGCCTGCGGCTGACCACCGGCCTGACACCGGACCTGACTGCGGGCCGGGCATTTCATCTCCGCTATATGGAGCACGACTGCAAAATCCTGACATGGATGACCAACGACACCTGTCAGACCAAATAGCCGGGGTGCTCCAAGTACTATTGGCTCCGCCGGGCCGAAAAACCGCAGCACAGTTTTCTGTCATGGAATGCCGCCGTGCTGCGATTGCGCACCAGATCATGAACTCGGTTCGTGACGCTGCGAGAACTGTTACCTGAATGGGCTTAATGGCTGGTCATCGCGCCTTGGGTGCCCCGGTTCCGTCCACCGGACTGGAGCGCGCGCAGACCGGGCGTGTTGAACAGCCGGATCGGCACCGGCTTTTCACGGAAACGCACACCGATCTGGCGCCCATTGCGCCAACGGATATGGGCAATGCCGATGGTTCGCTCCAGATCATCATAAATCAGGACGTCGTCAGGAAGATCGACGGTTTCAGGGGCCAGCAGCCCGACGCCGCCTTCACAGACATCGAACAGGGTGCAGTCGGTCAGATATCCTTCGAACAGGTCGGTGATCTTGCCGAGGCGGGGCCTGGCGCGCCCCTTGGGATGTAATCGGTTGTCCCGATAAGCCGGATTGAGTGTCATTTTAAGTGCCCGCTTGAACATGCGTGGAGACCTCCCCGCACCTGAGAAATCCGCGGGAGGTTGTGAGATCATCTCACCCGACGAACGCTATGGGGCCTGCCTTGTCCGAAACTGACGTTACGGTTTCCGGAGTTTATCGTATTGTTTCCGGTGCCACACATCATGGCCTCGCAGAGGCCGTTGCCAGCACCTCTCCGGTATTGCAACCCTTCCGATTGAAACAGGTTGTTCTTGTAGACCGACGACGGGAATTTCGAAACGCAGTATCGCTCAATAATGGCGAATGCCCATTGGGCATCATTTCGCTTGAGCGCTTTCCTTACGGCTTTGGCAACATGCGGTTCAAAAAAGGTACTGATTGCATTTCATGCAAAGCCGCCGTTGGATCAAATACCGGAAACGCGGCTCATTCCGCCGCGCTTCATTTTCAAAGGGACCAGCAGGAAAACCTGGCCTTGCAGACCGGTCTGCCGTCAGGCCAGCTGGCTGAGGCCCGGGATTTTCTTGACGACGGCATTGACCGTCTCGTCTCCGACCTTTTCCTTGGCAGCCGTGATCAGTTCCTTGGCAACAATCTGGACCTGCTTCATGTCGAGACCGGCAGATGTCAGTTCGTTCAGGGCTGCCATTGCCCCCATGGATCCGCCCATCATGTTGGCAATCCCACCCAAAAGGCCGCCCTTCTTGCCTTGCGCTTCGCGTTCCGCAACCAGCTCGCTGGACCCGGGCAGGGCATCGAAGATCTGCTGCATATGCTCCTTGTCACCGGCGGAATTCAAAAACTTCAAAATAATGGCAATCGCCTCTTTCGCCTTGTCGGCCTCGAGACCGGCCGCAGCTTGAATTCGGCTGATAAGCTCTTCCATCAATCATCTCCCAGTCTGCCGTTGGGCCAAAAGTCCGGTAGGCCCGCAACACTGCAAAGGCTATACACGGGAAGGCAACCAAACGTCGACGGGAAGAAAGTCTGAGGTTAGACTTTTTTGGGGAGCCGCGCACGCGCGGCTGATCGGAATGATTCGAACGAAAGCGGGCAAGGTGGCGGACGACTGCGGGGTTTTGATCGGGGCGAGCGAACGCCGGGAATTCCTGTCTCTCAGGTTTGCCAACAGGCACGGGCTGATTGCGGGCGCGACCGGCACCGGCAAGACCGTTACCCTGCAGGTTCTGGCCGAAGGCTTTTCCAGAGCCGGGGTGCCCGTGTTCTGCGCAGACATCAAGGGCGACCTTGCGGGTCTCGGCATGTCAGGTGTTCCAAGCGAGCGCCTTGAGCGGCGCGCCGCCAACACGGGGCTGGCCGGACACTATGATCACGCAGAAGCACCGGTGGCCTTCTGGGACCTGTTCGGCAAAAAGGGCCACCCCGTCCGGACCACGGTTTCCGATATGGGCCCGCTGTTGCTAAGCCGATTGCTTGACTTGAACGAAACCCAGGAGGGTGTGCTCAACATCGCCTTCGAACTTGCCGACGACGAGGGCATGTTGCTGCTTGACCTCAAGGACCTGCGCACACTTCTTGCCCATGTCGACGAACGGGCAAGCACGCTTTCAAGGCACTACGGCCAGGTCTCCAGCGCATCAGTTGGCGCCATTCAGCGCCGGCTTCTGGTGCTTGAACGCCATGGCGCCAGGGATTTCTTCGGCGAACCGGCACTTGATATCCGCGACTTTCTCCGGATAAGCCCGGGCGGCAATGGCGTCGTCAACATTCTGGCGGCGGAACGGTTGATAAGCGCGCCCCGCGTCTATGCAGTCTTTTTATTGTGGCTGCTGTCTGAACTGTTTGAGGAGCTGCCCGAGGTCGGCGACCTCAAGAAGCCGAAGCTGGTGTTTTTCTTCGATGAGGCGCATCTGCTCTTCGATGATGCACCAAGTGCCCTGATAGACAAGGTGGAGCAGATGGTCCGCCTGATCCGCTCGAAAGGGGTTGGCGTCTATTTCGTCACGCAAAACCCGCAAGACATCCCCGAGACCGTCCTTGCACATCTCGGCAACCGCATTCAGCACGCACTGCGGGCTTCCACACCCAAGGGTCAGCGGGCGGTTCGCGCTGCTGCGGACACGTTTCGCCCCAATCCGGCTCTCGACACCGAACCAGCGCTCGCGAGCTTGGGCACAGGCGAAGCCCTTGTTTCCACCCTCGAGGGCAATGGCGTTCCCTCCATCGTCCGGCAGACCTTGATCCGCCCGCCCTCTTCGCGCATGGGCCCCGTGACCGAGGGCGAGCGGCGCAGCCTGATCCAGTCCAGCCCGCTCTTTGGTGTTTATGAACGGGCAAAAGACAGGTATTCGGCCTATGAAATCCTTCAACACCGTGCAGGGGAAGCCCTTCGCGAAGAAGAAAAACGCAGAACCAAGGAATGGCGGAAAGCAGAGCTGGAGGGCGAGCCCCGGCGGGGCCGGTCCGGGTTTGAGGTGCCGGATTTCGGACGTGACGACCGTCCGCGCCGTGACAGCATTGCCAACCGGACCCGCCGCCGGCGCAGCCGGGGCTCCGCACTGCAAGCGGCCCTGAAAGCCGCCGCGCGCAGCGCAGGCGCCTCACTGGGCAGGGCTCTGGTCCGCGGCCTGCTCGGTTCCCTGAAACGCGGCTACTAGGAGATCTGCGTGACGCTCTCCAAAGACGATCTGGTCAAGCTCGAACGGCGGGCCTTGAAAACCGGTTTTTGGGGCAATGCGTTCTTGGCGATCACCGGTGGCACCGCCGCTTTCCTGTCGCGCTCCGATGCGTTGCTGGTCGATGCGCTCTATTCGCTCGTCAATGTGGGTGCAGCCCTGGCCGCCACCCGAATCGGCGCGAGGGTGGGCGGACCGGCGACCCGTAAACGCCCCTGGGGGCACGACTTTGACGAGGTACTTTATGTTACGTTCCGAAGCCTGATCCTGATCGGCATTCTGATCTTTGCCCTGATCCTGGCGGGCACGAAAATCGTGACCTTTTTCACCGGCGGCGCGGTGCCGGAACTGGCCTTCGGCCCGATCGAGATCTATGCCGTCCTTCTGGTGGCGGTCTGCGCGGCCCTTGCGGTCAACTACCGGATTGCTTTGCGCCGGTCAGAAAATCGCAGTGCGATCCTGAAAGCCGAAACACGAACGGCGCTGATCGACGGCGCGCTCAGCCTCGGCACCGGTCTGGTTCTGCTGTCCCTGCCGCATCTCAAGGGCACGCCGCTCGCCCCCTATACACCGATCGGAGACGCGGTTCTGGTGATCGTGCTGGTGTCGATCATCATCTGGTCACCGCTCAAGGCGTTCCGGACCACCCTGGCCGATCTGGCAGCCGTCAGCGCCCCAAGCAAGACGGTGGCAGCCGTTGGCCGGGCCGCACGCGCCCTTTCGGCCGAACGCGGCTACAAATATCAGCGCTCGGCCGTGCTGCAGGCTGGCCGCATGCATTTCGCCGCCATTTACATCGACCCGCTCAAGCCTGTTCTGGCAACGGATGTCGACACATTCCGGGACACCCTGACCGCCCGTCTGGAGGACGTCATCGGCCCGACGCGGGTGGAGGTCATGCTCACCGCACAATCCGGACCGCTCCCGCGCGGGCAGACTGCATGAAAAAGCCGCGGATGATCCCGAAAAAGATCGGAAATCCAATTGCGGTCGATCCGCGGTTGTGGCCTGTTAGGGCCTAATCATGGGGCAAACACCCAATATTCCAACGACAAGCTCAAGGATGACCGATGAGCCGCATCGACCAGGTCCTCGCACGCATTGATTCCAACCTCGACGACAGTCTCAACCGCCTGTTCGACTTCCTGAAGATCAAGAGCATTTCCGCAGACCCGGACTTTCAGGAGGATTGCGAAGCGGCCGCGAACTGGCTTGCGCGGGAATTGACAGAGGTCGGCATTGCAGCGAGCGTGCGCCGCACAGATGGCCACCCGATGGTGGTCGGCCACCGCAAGACCGGCAAGCCGGGGCCGCATGTCCTGTTTTACGGCCACTACGATGTCCAGCCGGTCGATCCGCTGGAGCTGTGGGATACCGACCCGTTCGAACCGCGCATTGTCACCCGCGAGGATGGCAGCAAGGTCATCGTCGCGCGCGGGTCTGCCGATGACAAGGGCCAGCTGATGACCTTCGTCGAAGCAGCCCGCGCCTATATGGAAATTGCCGGCGACCTTCCGCTCGACATCACCGTGCTGTTCGAGGGCGAGGAAGAATCCGGCTCGCCGTCGCTGGAGCCGTTCCTCATCGAAAACAAGGACGAACTCAGCTGTGACCTGGCGCTCGTCTGCGACACCAACATGTGGGACGAGGACACCCCGGCCATCGCGGTCATGCTGCGTGGTCTGGTTGGCGAGGAAATCACCGTCAAGGCCGCCAGCCGCGACCTGCATTCGGGCTACTACGGCAGCGCGGCCACCAACCCCAACCACGTGATTGCAAAGATCATTGCCGATATCCGGGACGAGAACGGCACAATCACCCTCGACGGATTCTATGACGGTGTGATTGACATGCCGCAAGACGTCACGCGGATGTGGGATACGCTCGGCATGACGGCGGAGAAATTCCTCGGCGAAATCGGCCTCGCGGTTCCCGGCGGGGAAAAGGACCGCACGCTTCTGGAACAGATCTGGACCCGTCCGACGGCAGAGGTCAACGGCATGTGGGGCGGCTATCAGGGCGCCGGCTCCAAAACCGTCATTCCGGCCGAGGCGCACGCCAAATTCACCTTCCGGCTGGTGGGGGATCAGGATCCGCAAAAGATCCAGGCATCGTTCCGCGATTATGTCCGCTCGAAGACCCCTCAGGATTGCTCTGTCGAATTCAGCTCCCATGGCGCGAACCCCGCCCTGCGGCTCGACTTCGACATGCCGGCGCTCGCCCAGGGCAAGAAGGCGCTCCAGGACGAATGGGGGGTGGAAGCAGCCCTGATCGGCATGGGCGGTTCCATCCCGGTGGTCGGCGATTTCAAGACCATGCTGGGCATGGATTCCCTGCTGATCGGCTTCGGTCTGGCCGATGACCAGATCCATTCCCCCAACGAGAAGTACAATCTCAAGTGCTTCCACAAGGGTATCCGCTCCTGGGCGCGGGTTCTGGACGAACTGGCACAAGGCTGATGTGTCCTTGACAACAGGACCTGGCCGCACTTCCGGCCAGGCCCCGGCCTGTTCCGTCCGTCATATTCCATCCGATGAGGACGTCATGAAATCCGTATGTGTGTTTTGCGGGTCCAGCCTTGGAGCTGCTCCCGAATACAGTGAAATGGCCCGGAAAACCGGCGAGACCATTGCAAAAGCAGGGCTAACGCTGGTCTATGGCGGCGCAAGTGTCGGCCTGATGGGGATTGTCGCCGATGGTGCACTGGAGCATGGCGGCAAGGTGGTCGGCGTGTTGCCCAAACACCTGCAGGACAAGGAAATCGGCCATAAAGGCTTGAGCGAACTGCATATCGTCGGGTCGATGCATGAGCGCAAGACCCTGATGGCGGAGCTCTCCGACGGCTTTGTCGCATTGCCCGGTGGCGCTGGCACCATGGAAGAGATCTTCGAGGTCTGGACCTGGGGCCAGCTCGGACTGCACAACAAGCCTTGCGGCTTCCTGAATGTGCTTGGCTTCTATGACGGGTTGATCAGTTTTTTCGACCTGCAGACAAGCGAAGGCTTCATGAAGCCGGTGATGCGCGACATGGTTCAGGTGGCTGACACCCCGCAAAGCATGCTCGACAAGTTCCGCAAGTACGAACCGCCAGCGACCCCAAAATGGATCAAGCCGGGCGAGACGTAATGGCAAAGGGCCTGGACGCAGCCGTCCATGCCCAATCGAGCGCTCTTAGGGACTGTATGTAGCTTGACGGTATAGGTTCTGGCTGGCACCACGCGCCCTGGCTGCTGGCAAGCATACAATTTGCCCCGGATTGTCATCGGACCTAGCGTGCCTTTGCATTCTGCCAGACTGGATGCTATGTCCCCAAGTCTGGGGTCCGGCACGTGGTCCGGAACCAAATTCTTTCCTGTTGTCATGGAGTTAGCGCGTAAATGCGTAGATTGCCGGTTCTGGTTGCATGTGTCTTGTCTTCTCTTGCCACTGCCTGCTCTCCAACATTCGACGCAACCGGCAACTCGGCCTTCAGCGATGAACGAACGTCCGACACGACACTTGTCCAGATCACCTCGAGCCATGTCGGCGGCATCACCAAGGACACCAAATACTCCGGAAAGGCTGTGGAAGCCGCCCTGCCCGGTTTTACCACCGAAGGCATCCAGACCGCCGTTGAAGACAAGACCGAATGGGCCATTGCCGCATTCAACACGGACGGCTTTCAGGTGCTTCAGGTGTTCAAGGGCAAGAACGGGCAGGTGCGTACGGTCCACGGCGTCACCCATCACCTCAAGGGCCCGAATGGTGAGCGCATCGGCATGACTTTTTCGGAAGTCGGCACCCGCCGTGGCGATTGCCGGGTCGGCCGCAACCTGTGGCGCGGCATGGCGATCTGCAAGGCCAAGGGCACACCAAACGTGCAGCTCGTCTACGCGATCCCGCAATATGACGGTCCGTTCGACAGGCTCCCGCCAAACGAAGAACTGCTCGATGCCATGATCCAGCGCATTCTCTGGACACCTCAGGCCTGAGACCGGCCGGCACTTGCAATTAGTGCCCTTCCGGCAGTCCGGTTTTTGGGGACCCGAACCTGCTGCCAAAGGCCGTGGCATTGCCTGTCCTGCCAACCGGTCCGCGATACACACCACCAGCCTGTGCCTGTACCCCGTCAGACGGATCAATCATTCGGCTTGGCGATCCAAGCTTTTCAAGCCACAAGCCACAAGATGGATTGAGTCCCCGCTTCCGTGCAAGGCTCTCTGAGCCCGAGCCACGCACGACACATACATGCTGCGGGCCGTCACCGGCCCGAGCGTTTGTTAAGATCAACACTCAGTAGCGAATGTAGGGGGACCAGCATTGCTGGCGCGGCCCTGAATAGGGCTGATAGGTGTTGTCGTGGGAATTGTAGGTCGAGAAACGGTCAGCACACCACGACACGTGGTTTTTCCAGACATGGTCCTTCACATTGGCGAAGGGGCGCTGCGGCGCAGATGTCTGATAGCCGTACTGCTTGCCGTAGCCACTGCCGTATCCGCTGCCATAGCCGTAACCGCCGGCATGCGCGGCCGATACGCCAGCGGAAGCGAGCATGGCTGAAAAGGATGCGAGAGCGAAGCCCTTGAGGAATGTCTTGCGAAACATGGTGCGTTCCTGTGTCTGTCACTTGTTGCCGGCGAAGCGCTCCCCCGCCGTTGACCAACACTTAGCCGCTCTTTGCTCCGCACCCCTGTGACGCGCGGCACACCCAAAAACCGGGGTGCCCAAATCAACAATTTCGCACGCGATCCAGCCTCAAATCTGCGCAGGGCCGTCCACATCCACAGCGCCAACATCGCGCCAGATGTGACGCTGGCCGAAGCGCTTTTCCATTGTGTCGGCCACCTTCATGAAAAAGGCGAGTTCGCGTTCCTTGATCCCGGGCAGGGATTTCACGTCGAGGCCGGTCCACGGCAGAAACGGATTGCGCCGCATGTGCCAGTGCATTTCGACCCGGGTCGTCGGCTTGTCCGACGGTGTGCGGCCGTGAAAGCCGAATGTATCGGCAACAATCAGCGTGTTTGCCTTAACCGCCATGCGTCTTGCCGGTGGCAGCCCAAGCGACTCAAGCTCTTTCTGGCGGATGCGGAACGAACCGCTGGCGTGATGCGAACGCGGATCCCTGCTTGCCGTCAGCGAGCATTGATACTCCCATTCAAGCCGCTCGGGTGTCAGCCGGTGCGACCCCGGCACGAAACAGAACGGACCGTCCTCCTCACCGACATCATGCAGGAACAGCCAGGCCTTGGAGGTGGCGTGAAAGGTGTCCGCATGAAGATCGGTCTGCGGGTCTTTCTTGCCCCGTTTCGGCTCTGCAATCACGGTCTGCAGAAAGCCGAGTGGCTGACCTCCGCGCGAAGAAGCGTAACGGATCTGCGCGATCGCGCGCGGATCGCGAAAACACGCGGCAAGCGCCGGATTTTGTCCCAGAACCGATGGCGGCAAGGGCGTCATGCGCGTGACCGTCTGGCCCTGGCGCATCTCGCGGGCCTGAAACGGCTTGCCGTAGACCTCGGCCTTCAGCGCCTCGAACTGACCGGCTTCCAGGAAATTCTCGGTCAGGAAAAAGCCCTTTTCATCGAAATGGGCACGCGCATCGGCCGGGATCGATTTGCCAAGGGCCCTGCGGCGGCGTTCGGCCATGGCGGCTGCAATCGATACGCGGCTCCGGTGCAATCCGTTCCGGTTCAGCCATTCATTGCCAAGAAGCGGGTTCTTTTTTGGCGATTTTGCCGATCCGGCGATTTCGAGAACCCAGAGCGGGGATTTCAGAATCGAACTCAAATTCATGGCCGGTCACCTACGGATTGCTAGAATGACAAAGGAATGGCATTGCTTTACACCGATTGCATTCGAAAAAGACAGAGTCTTGTACAACTTCTGTGACGTGACGCTTACTCATCCACTGGTATGCTTTCCCATATGACCTCAACTCCAAGACGCCGACTGGACAACCCGGCTGACCTCGCCGAGGGGATCCGTCACGGAAACAGGGCCGCATTGGCCCGCGCCATCACACTCGCCGAATCGCGCAAGCCCGAACACCGGGAGATTGCGCGCACCCTCATGAAAACCCTTCTTCCCCGGACAGGCAAGGCGCTGCGCGTCGGGATCACCGGCGTTCCGGGCGTCGGCAAGTCGACCACCATCGACACGCTCGGCTCCAACCTGACCGCTGCCGGCCACAAGGTTGCCGTGCTGACTGTCGACCCTTCCTCGACACGCACCGGCGGCTCGATCCTCGGCGACAAGACGCGCATGGCGCAGCTTGCCATCGACTCGAACGCTTTCATCCGGCCCTCCCCGTCCGCTGGCACGCTCGGCGGTGTTGCTGCCAAGACCCGGGAAACCATGCTGTTGTGCGAGGCGGCCGGGTTCGACGTGATTCTGGTGGAGACGGTCGGCATCGGCCAGTCGGAAGTGACCGTCGCCAACATGGTCGATTTCTTTCTGGTATTGATGCTGCCGGGTGCGGGCGATGAATTGCAGGGCATCAAGAAGGGTGTGCTTGAGGTTGCCGACATGATCGCTGTCAACAAGGCCGATGGCGACGGGGCCGATCGCGCACGCCAGGCGGCATCCAACTACCGTGCTGCTCTCCATCTGATGGCCCCGAAATCCATGACCTGGTCGCCACCGGTGATCACGATTTCAGGCCTCGCCAATCAGGGGCTCGACAAGCTTTGGGAGCAGATCGAACTGCATCATTCCAAGATGACGGCCAGCGGTGAATGGCAACAGCGCCGGCAGGACCAGCAAGTCAGCTGGATGTACGACCTTCTGCAACAGCGGGTGATGGAAGCCCTCGAACGCAGCAACCGCAGCAGCAGCCGTTTGAAAGAACTCGAGACCCATGTCCGTCTGGGCGAAACACCCGTCTCCGTTGCCGTGGACGAACTCGCCAAACTGATCGGTGTGCACTGACCGCACTGTTTTTGCTGCGCATATTGTCCCTTATCCGTTTCCTTTTCGAATTGGCAAAACACGCATGAAACCAGCCAGAACCCTTCTCGTCACAGGTTTCGGCCCCTTCCCGGGAGCACCGGTCAACCCGACCGCTCACCTCATTCGCAGGCTGCCCGTAATCCTGGGCAAGACGATCGGCAGCGTTTCTCTGGAATATGCGGTCCTGCCAGCCACCTGGTCAGGGCGCCAAGCCGTAACCCGAACACTGATCGACCGGGTCGCGCCAGACGCCGTGGTGCATTTCGGTGTTGATGGCAAACGGCGCGAGATCAACATCGAAACCCGTGCGGTCAACCGGGCAATCCGGGTCCGCTGCGATGCAGAAGGGGCCTATTCAGCCACCGCCTGTCTCGGCCACCCTGCCGAAGCGCCGCGCCTGTCCACGCTCTCGCCTGCGCGCCTTCTGGAGGCTGTGCGCCGCACAGGCGCCCCGGTGGCGATGTCGAAGGATGCCGGCAATTATCTTTGCAATGCAACCCTATGGGATACACTTGGACGCGGCCTGCCAGCGGTCTTCGTGCATGTCCCGTCCCTGCCGCGCGGCCGGTCCGAAGACCGTCCGCCCTACCGGACAGTTGAACGTGCTGCCGTCAGCCTCCTGAAGGAAGCTGCCCGACTGACCGCATACAGAACCAGCTCCGGCGGAACTGTCGTGCGCTCTGGCCCGGCCGTAGGCGAGGAAGGCCCTTGTCTTAATGCCGCGCGGGCGAAATCAGCCGTTTGAGCTGCGCCAAACGCTCCGACGCCACCTCTCCGCAGAGTTCAACGGCTTGCAAAACTGACCCGGCACACCGCCAAAATGACGTCTCAATCCGACTGGCAAACGCCCAAGGGATTCCCGTCCGGATCGAAAAAAGTGAAATAGCGGAACGCTCCTTCCCCACCGACAGGTCCCATCGGAACATCCCTCTCTTCAAGGGTTTGGCGAACCCTGTCAAAATCGTCGACCAGAAAATTAAAGAACTTGCCGACGTCGTAATCATTGTCCGGGAAAGCGACCGGCAATTCACCCCGGGCTTTCACCAATCCCAGCACGGTCGGACTTTGCGCGGACAACCGTAGAATTGCGGCCTCCGGCTCCAGGAAAATCGCCTTGCACCCGAGCTTTTCAATATACCATGCTGCAGAGAGTTCCGGGTCGGAGACCGGAATGAACACTCCCTCAACGCCTTGCAACAATCCGTGCGCCACGGTCACCTCCACTCCGAATCCACACGTTAAAGTGGTTAACATGCAGACATCCCACCAGCAATAAAAAGCTCCAGTAAAATTCTTAAATATTTATGCAACGCATTGAATAACCTAACGTAACAAGTGGAACTTACATAGGGTCAAGAACCCGTTTCATCCAAGCCGGAATACACCTTTAAAGGGCACTCTGTCATCAACGAGACATATAACAGCCGTAACGAACACGTCTTTGAATACCCTCCCCGCCCGAGACTCAACGCCACATGCCTGCCTACGATTCCTATGTGATCTGCACCTCACCGCGCAGCGGCAGCACGCTTTTGTGCAAGCTTCTGTCAGCGACCGGCATTTCCGGCGATCCGGGGTCCTATTTTCACGAACCTTCGCTTTGCGAATGGTGCACTTATTTCGGGTTGGAGCGCGATAGCGGCGATACAGAACACGCCTTGTTGTCGCGTATATTCCAAGCTGCGATAGCGAAAGGCCGCGGCCCTACGGATACGTTTGGCGTCCGGCTCCAGCGGCACAGCTTTGCCTTCTTCACCGAGCAGCTTGCGCGGCTATGTCCCGGGCACGGAAGCGATGCCGGCCGGTTTGCGGCGGCGTTCGGGCGCACGCTTTTCATTCACCTGACCCGTGAGGACAAAATTGCCCAGGCCGTGTCCTTCGTCAAAGCGGAGCAGACAGGCCTGTGGCACCGCGCACCCGATGGCACCGAACTGGAACGCCTCGCACCGCCCAAAGACCCCATCTACGACAATCATGTCCTCAAAGCGGTTCATGACCGCTTTCAGGCGTATGACCGCGACTGGACTGCCTGGTTTGAACAACAGGGCATTGCACCACTCAGGATCGCCTACGAAGAACTGGCCAAACACCCCGTAGCCACATTGCGGACTGTCCTGAGTGCTCTCGGACTTCCGGCCGATGCGGCAGCGGGTGTTGAACCGGCCGTCGCAAGGCTCTCGGATGAGACCAGCCGGGACTGGACCCGACGGCTGCGCGCGGACCTTGACCTGCAAGATCATATTTCCAAATAGCGGCGGATCCTTCTGCCTATGCGTCCCGGCCCCTCGAGAGGATCGGTAGATATGCGGCGACAAACAGGCCAAAGCCGAATGCCCAAAGGCCCGCGGAGACGAGCATGGCGGGGAAATATCCTACGATTTCCGTCCCGAAAACCCGGATCAGCGCAGCAGTGAGCACCATGAAATAGGCGATGGTTACGGAACCGGACACCACCAGCGGCCGGCCGCTGTGACCGAGTGCAGCGCGTGTCATCATTGCCAGGGTCATGGTGCCGATCGCCCCCACTGCAAGGAGGTGCAAGGCTTCGGTTTCGTTCAGTTCCGTTGACAGAATGGCAAGCCCATAGGCCAGGTAGCCTGTGCAGAGCATCAAATAGGCGGCATGCAAAACCCAGAGGATCGGGCTGAACAGGGTCGCAGCACCCTTCCATTGCAACAAGCGCAAGAGATTGACGCCGCCGGCCGCAAGACACAGAGTTCCGGTTGCCCAATCTGGCAAAAAACCGAAACTTGCAGCGGCGGCACCAAGCGCCAGCAGCGGGCCTGTCCGGTCAAGCCAGAGCAGGTTGCGCAGCTGGATGCCGGCCCTGCCCGCCCGTTCCAGCGCATTGCGCGTGAACATCGGAATGACCCGGCCACCGATGATCGTGATCATGGCCGCACTCAGGAACACGCCAAACCGCACCCCGGCTTCTGCGGTGCCTTGTGTCCAGCCGGTCCAGTCCAGATGCATCATCAGATTGCCGGTGAACAGGGCTGCGAGCAGTCCCAGGAAGACAAAATTCCGGGCTTGTGTCTTCTGCATGAGTTTGAGGGCGATCCCGGATGCCAGAACCGGAATGAAGGCAAGGTCCACAACCGCGACCAGCAGCGGATCGAGAAACCCGGAAAACCAGATCGCGAACCTCCCGAGGATCCAGACGCCCCCGCTCATGGCGACAAACCCGGAACCAGCCTCCTCGGTGCCGGTCCAGTTGGGAACAGCGGTCAGGAAAAAACCGGCCATCACAGCCACTGCATACCCATAGACCATCTCATGCGCGTGCCACAGGTGCGGCGCCATTTGCATCGGTTGCCCGGCAAAAACACCGCCCATGCCATGAACACCAAGCCAGACAAACCATGCCAGCATGGCCAGAACGGAGAAAACTCCGGCTGCAAGAAAATAGAATCGGAACCCGGCGGAGAATATGGTGGCAATCCGGTTGGCGAAGGGCTTCTGTGAAGGAGGTTTTGAAATCATGTGGGTGACCTGCCCGGCGCTTATGATTGGCGGCATCGTTTGTGCCCATCATCGGCGACGGCCAGTCTCCGGGGTTTGATAAAAATCAAAAACATGCAAATTATATGAATGTATAATCTGGCAAGTTTGCAATCGAAACATGTGAGGCCATCAAATGAACGCCTTGGCTTGGGGACATTTCGGCGCAGCGTTTGTGATGTTTTTCGCCTCGCACATGGTGCTGATCCGGCCGCCGCTTCGGCCACGTCTGGAAGCGGTCATCGGTCAGCGCGGCTTCACCGCCGCCTACAGCGCGTTGTCTCTCGCAATCCTGTGGTGGCTGGTTCTGGCCGCCAATGCGGCACCTTTTGTAGAACTATGGCCACGGGCGCTCTGGCAAAACTGGATACCGATCATCGCAATGGTCCCGGCATGCCTGTGCTTGAGTTTCGCGGTGGGCCGGCCGAACCCTTTTTCCTTCGGCGGCCGGAAGAACGACCGCTTCGATCCGGCCCGGGCCGGCATTCTCAGATACACGCGGCATCCGCTCCTGATGGCGCTGGCGCTTTGGTCTACGTCCCATATCGTTCCGAACGGCGATCTGGCACATGTCCTTCTGTTCGGAACGTTCACGGTGTTTTCCATCCTCGGGATGAGGATGATCGACCGGCGGCGCAAGGTACAATTCGGGCCCATGTGGGATGCCTTGTCCAAGGCGACGCGGGAGAGTTGGCTGCCAGCCATCAACACCGAAGGCCTCCTGAGGGGCATGGCAGGCCTTGCCACCTACGCCCTGCTGGCCTTGCTGCATCCCTATCTCCTTGGCGTGTCACCTTTCATTAGGTAGCCGGAACCACGCCCGGTGTTGGTCTGCTTGTTCGACCGGCCTGCGTGTTCTTTCAAAAACACGCGCATGGCGGCCATCAGTTCGCTGGCATGGCCGTGGTCGTTGCGGGCAATCGCGGCGCATATGTTGTCGCGAAACATATGCTCGATCCTTTTCGCCCCGTCTTCGACAGTCAAAAGGCAGGCCCCAAGGCTGGCCGCAACGATGTGAGGGACCTGTTCATGCTCCGCAACAGCGTCAATGGTTTCTTCCGGCAGGCCACTCATGGCGATAACATCTTCCAATGCAATCATGATCAGCACTCCTTCCGTTCTAGCCCCGGCGCCCGCACGCGGACGGGTCACATGAACTGGTAAATCTGCGCTGCCACCTTGAATTTCCCGTTCAGGACAGTACGGCCATGCCGCAAATCCATGCGCCCGCTGGGCGCTTGCTTTCGTTTTTGCCCGAATTCATTTTTATATTTGAATATTATTCGGACTTTATTGGGCCGAGTATTTCACGGCCAAAACGATTGGACACCGGAATTATGTCTTTTCATGTGGGGCATTCTTTGTGCATCGCAACAATCACCCCGTTTTTCAGGGCGGGCGCTTGCCCGCGGATGAGCTGCCCCCCCCAAAAAAGGACGTCAATCGGTCCGGGAAACGTGATTGACGTCATGGGAATAGACGTGCTGATCGGGCCGGCTCCGGCGATCAGTCAATTCGGAGAACACACATTAACAATTCGTGACCCTGAGACGTGACGGCGCTTTTGGAATAATCACCATTCCACGCTCTCTGCCGCTTCAGGGTCATCAAAAAGCCCGTCAGGAGAGGCTGGACTTCAAGGCCGCCAGCAACTCCGCATGCGGGCGGATTTCGCCTACAGCAACACCGAGGCGGGTTTTGACCACGGGATTGACCACACTGTCCAGCATTTTGGCCTCGGCATCATTGAGGTCGAGCATCATCTCGAGCACGGTCGCCATCATGACCTGCGCGGCCCGCGTGCTGCCATCGTCACATTTCAGTGCAACACCGTAGCCAAGCTCCGGAATCGAGGCACAAAAAACACCCTCGGCGCCGGTCTTGACCAAGACCCGGCCGCGAAATGCATCCATGACCGTGGTGCAAAACCGGTCCGTACCGGCTACCATATAGGGCTCGTTGACACAGGCCTCGTAAAGACGCTCGGCAGCCGAAGCCCGTTCCGGATCGAGCCCCTCGCCGGTTCCGAAAACGGCAAAGGCACGGGCAAAACCAGGAAGCGGGCCGGCATAGGTCGGGATCGAGCAGCCATCCGTGCCGCATACGCCGCTTGTCAGCGTATCGCCGGTCAGCTGCTCCATCACCGACTTGATTTCCTGCTGAACCGGATGTTCCGGCAAGGTATATCCCTTGGTCGGCGCGCCCAGAACCTTGGCAAGCCCGAGGAAAGCAGCGTGTTTGCCGGAACAGTTGTTGTGCAGCTGGCACGGCGTTTCGTCAGCCTTGATCAATTCCGCAGCATCTTCCATGCGCAGCGGCCATTGCGGCCCGCATTCCAGATCCTCTTCGGCCAGTCCCGCCTTGATCAACATCACCCGCGCGGCGTTGGCGTGAACGGCTTCACCGTTATGGGAGGCACAGGCCAGTGCCAGTTCCGCATCGTCATAGTCGAGCGCATCGGCAGCTCCCGATTCGACCAGAGGAAGCGCCTGCAGCGGCTTGATTGCGGAGCGCGGAAACACTCGGGCCGAAACATCGCCGATGGCGCATACGGTCTTGCCGCTTGCATCAACGATTGCCAGAGCCCCGAGATGCCGGCTCTCCACCAACGGGCCACGCGTCACGTTCACGAGGACGGGATTGTCCATGAGTATTCTACCTCTAAGTTGAAGGGCGCCAGGCCGGGAAGTCAGATGCGGGCGGAAGCCGCAGGGGAAGATAGATAGGCAGACAGGCGGTCCAGGGCGTCCTGAATGACCTCGTCGCGTTTGCAGAAACAGAACCGGATCAGCTCCTCGGGCGCGTCGGAACCGTAAAATGCCGAGACCGGGACAGCAGCAACACCTGCTTCCGTCACAAGCCTGTGGCACGCCTCGACATCCGTCTCACCAAGGTTCAACCCGGAAATATCACAGGTCAGGAAATAGGTCGCCTCACAGGGAAGAACGCCAAAGCCGAGGGCCGTCAATCCCGCCGCCATCCGGTCACGTTTGGCGGCCAAATCTGACGCGAGACCCAAATAGTAGGCATCATCTTTCGCAAGACCAAAGGCCACCGCCTTTTGAAGGTTGGGCGGGGTCGTGAAGGTCACGAACTGATGTGCCTTTGAAATCGGCGTAATCATGTGCGCGGGACCGGTCACGTAGCCAACCTTCCAGCCCGTCAGGGAAAACGTCTTGCCCGCGGACCCGATCCGGACCGTGCGGTCCCGCATGCCCTCCAGGCTCATCAGGGGCCGGTGTTTCCTGCCGTCAAACACCAGATGCTCGTACACTTCGTCGCAGATGGCATAGACATCATGGGTCTTGCACAGGTTCGCGATCAGCTCCAGTTCCTCGTCCGAAAACACCTTGGCTGTCGGGTTCATCGGATTGTTGATCAGGATTGCCTTGGTGTTTTCGGAAAACGCCCGTTTCAGGGCCTCCGCATCCAGTGACCAGTCGGGTGGATTGACCCGCACCCGCTTTGCAATGCCGCCAACGCGCTTGACCATCGGCAAATAGGAATCATATAGCGGCTCGATCAGGATGACCTCGTCGCCCAGCTCGATCAGGCCCATCAAACATGCCGCAAGCGCTTCCGTTGCGCCCGACGTCACGACAACCTCGCTCTGCCAGTCGATATCCAGCCCGTAGAACCGCTTGTTCGCATCGGCGACCGCCTGCCGCAACTCGGGCACGCCCAGCATCGGCGGATATTGATTTGGACCATCGAGCAGGGACTGGGACGCCTTTTCCAGAATGTCCTGAGGACCGTCGACATCCGGAAAACCCTGCCCCAAATTGACCGCGCCGTTGGCCATGGCCAGCTGCGACATGGTTTCAAAAATGGTCGTTTCGATCCGTGTGAAAATCGGATTGGTGGTCTTCATGGGCGTTCTCCCGGCGGGCGGCGTTCTGTCGATCGCTCTTGCCGGGCCTTTTAACGGTCCTGTTGCGCGCCGTCGAGCGTCTTGCTCGCCCAAACTGCCCCCTTCCCCGATACCGGACCGTTTCCCAAGCGTTTTCCGCCATTCAGGCCGTCCTGCCCGCCACGGCCGAAGGGCTCATTGCCGTCAGGAAAAAACGGCCAAAAAAACCTGCATGGCAGCTGCCCGGCGCCGAAACCTTGCTGCATTGCAAATAATCAATTAAAAGGGCGCTCAGTTATCAAGGGTCTTTGCGCTTGTCACAGGTTATCCGGCGCTGCCCCGAACAAGACTCATCGCAAAGATTGGAGTATTTCTTGACCGCGCGTGCCGAGGCCCTTGCGCCTGTTTCTACCAAACTCACACCGAACCGGATCAAGATCGAATTGCTGGCCGGTCTGACCGTGGCACTGGCACTGGTGCCCGAGGCCGTGGCCTTTGCCTTTGTGGCAGGTGTCAATCCGCTGGTCGGGCTTTATGCCGCCTTTTTCATCGGCTTGATCACCGCCTGCATCGGCGGCCGTCCGGGCATGATTTCCGGCGCGACCGGCGCCCTGGCCGTTGTCATGGTTTCGCTCGTTGCCCAGCACGGGGTCGAATACCTGTTCGCAACCGTCGTGCTGATGGGCATTATCCAGATCGCCGTTGGTCTGCTGAAATGGGGAAAGTTCATCCGCATGGTGCCGCATCCGGTGATGCTGGGCTTTGTAAACGGACTGGCAATCGTGATCTTTCTGGCCCAGCTCGGCCAGTTCAAGGTGGAAGACCCCACCGGCGGTCTGACCTGGATGTCCGGCATGGAGCTTTACCTGATGCTCGGGCTGGTGGCACTGACCATGGCCGTGATCTGGCTGTTGCCCCGCTTCACCACGGCCTTTCCGGCACCGCTTGCCGGCATTCTGGTGGTCTCGGCCATTGCACTCGGCTTCGGTCTCGACACCCGCGCGGTCGGCGACCTCGCCTCGATCGCTGGCGGCCTGCCGGAATTCCACATTCCCATGGTGCCACTCAATCTGGAAACGCTTGAGATCATCCTGCCCTACGCCGTGATCCTTGCCGCCATCGGCCTGATCGAATCGCTTCTGACCCTCAACCTGGTGGCGGACATGACCAACACCAAGGGTGGCGCCTCCAAGGAGTGTCTGGCTCAGGGCACGGCCAACATCGTCACCGGCTTTTTCGGCGGCATGGGTGGCTGTGCCATGATCGGCCAGTCGATGATCAATGTGAAATCGGGCGCCCGTACCCGGATCGCCGGAATCGCGGCTGCCCTGTTCCTTCTGTCCTTCATCCTGTTCGCGTCACCGCTGATCGAACAGATCCCGGTCGCCGCCCTGGTCGGCGTGATGTTCATGGTCGTGATCGGCACCTTTGCGTGGACCAGCCTGAAGATCATGCACAAGGTCCCGATGATCGACGCGGTCGTCATGGTAATCGTCACCGGCGTCACCGTCTATGCCGACCTCGCCGTTGCCGTCGTTGTCGGCGTGATCATTTCCGCGCTTGCCTATGCCTGGAATGCTGCGAGCCGGATCAGCGCCCGGATCGGCACGAGCAAGGAAGGCTGGAAAGTATACCGCCTGTCCGGCCCGTTGTTCTTCGGTTCGGCCACGGGTTTCACGGACCTGTTTGATCCGGTCAATGATCCGGACGATGTCGTTGTCGACTTCATTGACAGCCGTGTGGTCGATCACTCGGGCCTTGAGGTGATCGACGCGCTTGCCTCGAAATACGAGGCTGCGGGCAAGCGTCTGCACCTGCGCCACCTGTCGCCTGACTGTCAGAAGCTGCTGGCAAAGGCCGGTAACCTCGTCGAGGTCTCGGTTCTGGAAGACCCGGATTACGAAGTCGCCGTCGACTACGGTCACACATTCGACAAGCCAGCACCAGCGCGCTGACCCTCAGCCTTCATTGAACCCGAGAAGTACCAGCCCGCAAGGTCTTGACCTTGCGGGCTTTTTTGCGGCTAATACCAACTGCCGGAATTATTGACCCTTTTGATGGAAGCAAGGCACGTGTCGGCTCGGCGCATCGCGCAGTGCGGCCTTTATGGCCGGGAAAGCGGTGTAACGACGCCCGACAGCAGCCCTGCCCCCATCAAAAGGGTCAATAATTCCGGCGGTTGGTATGAATTCCGCTACAGGACGATATCGTATCGCCTCGCCAACTAAGGGGAGCCGTGGGCCCCGTGTCCTTCCGCAAGAAATTCTTCATCACCCCGACGCTGACCACCGTGCTTGGCATCTTTGTGATCCTGACAGCTGGCGTTGTTTTCCTGATTCAGGCGGTCACGTCCCGTGAAGTGGTGCGCGACCTTGGCGGGCAACTGGTCGATGTCGGCATGGAGGGGTTGGAGACCGCGTTCGCCGAACAACTCTACACGGTCACCGAGGCGGTCGAGTACACCACGCTTGCCCTCAACCTCGGCACAATTTCGCTTGATGAACCGATGGCGCTGGAAACCTATCTGTTTGGCGTCCTCGCCCCGATGGAACATGTATCCTTTATTGTCGTGTCGGATGTGGCTGGAAACGGGGTCCAGGTTGACAGGGGCGATGCCGAAGGCTTGCTTCATGCTGAGGTCGTCGAAATCCCGGTCGAGGAACCCTTGCTCAAACCTCTGTTTGACAAGGCAAAATCTCAAAGGAAACCCTTCTGGAGCGATCCGCTCTACCTGCCGGGCCGCAAGCACACTTATTTGAGTTACATACGCCCGATTTACCGCGATGGCGCCTATCAGGGCACGGTCATCATGGCCATGTCGCTTTACCGGATTTCAGAGATCACGGATTTTCTCTCGGACGACGAGTTGACGGTGTTTTTGTTGCGCAAGGGCACCCACGGCGTCGTTGCCCATCCGGACCTTGATGAAAAGTTCGATGAACTAGCGAGCCACAAGGCGCTTCTGGATGTGCGGGAGGTCCCCGATCCGTTTCTGGCAGGGCTTGAGGACCTTGAGCCGGTGCTGACCGAAGCCCATGGCCTCAACAAACGGGAGCGGATCTATTCCGGATACGATGAGACCGGCGAGAAACGCTATCTCATTCTTGAGGAGGAAAACCCGAATTTCTACGGCTTGCCCGTCCGGATCGGGGTTCACTTTCCCGCGGCCTATCTGAACCAGCCAATGCAGGAGCTGATCTTCGCGGCCGTGATCGGAGCCGGCATGCTGCTGGTATCGCTTGCTGGCGCGGGACTTCTCGCGCGGCAGATTGCAAGACCGGTGCAGCGGGCTGCTTCGGCCGCCAAGGAAGTGGCGCGTCTCAATATTGATGCGGTTGGCCCGCTGCCGCACAGCAGCATCCGCGAACTGGACGACTTGGCGAAAGGCTTTAACGCCATGGCGGGCGGTTTGAAGGCCTTTAACCGCTATTTGCCAAAGACCCTTGTGATGAAACTCTTGTCGGAAGGGCGTACCGAAGCCCCGCCGGAAGAACGCGAAGTCGCGGTACTGTTTACCGACATTGCCGGTTTCACTTCCCTATCGGAAGGCATGTCAGCCAGTGAAACCGCCGCCTTCGTCAATCATCACCTGTCGCTGCTGGGCACCCATATCCGCAAGGAGCGCGGCACCATCGACAAATATATCGGCGACAGCATCATGGCGTTCTGGGGCGCGCCGGAAATGCTCGACAATCCGGCAGAACACGCAGCGCAAGCAGCTCTTGGCATGGCCCGCGCCATCCATGAGGACAATCTCAAACGTGCCAAGGACGGCAAGGCCCCCGTGCGTATCCGGATCGGAATTCACCTGGGCCCCCTCGTCGTCGGAGACATCGGCGCGCCAGAGCGTGTGAATTACACCGTGATCGGCGACACGGTGAATGTCGCCTCACGGCTGGAACACATGGGCCGGGAAATAGACGATACGGCAGAGGTCATCATCACGGTTTCAAGCGACGTTGCGGACCGTCTTCGTCCCGACATCGCCCGAAAACCCATCGGTCTGCGCAAGGTCAAGGGCAAGGACACACCCGTGGAGGTGGTCCGGCTGTTGGTTTGACACACTTCCCGAGGACAGCAATCATGAAACGAAAAAAATCTAACTGCTGGACAACATGCTCATCTGCTCAAAACACTATCAACACTATTCTTTTTGACTAAATATTCTCAAAAAAATAGAAACAGCTCGAATTATCACCAATGATAAAGAGCTCACATGACCAACCCGACTACTACGCCCAAAATTATCGCCTTTACGTTGTTGGCAGGATTGCTCGCCGGCTGCCAAACTTCCCAAAATACCAGCACCAGCACTTCTGCTTCATCAGAACCTGCGAAGAAGCCCGCCAGCCTTTGCGAGAAGTACAAAAACGCTGGCGATTACAACACTCCTCAGGGGCGCGCGATGGCAAAAGCAATCTGTACGGGAAACATTGACGACTCGAATTACGTTTACCGCGAACTTGCCCGTCAAAATACATGCAAAACAGAAACCGGGCGCTTGTGCGACGATTGATTGTCGGGGTACGGAGAGTGTTGCTTCATTGCCTCCCGCTCCGTACCCAATCCAACAAATCTCTCGTGACGTTTAGACACAAGATCTGGACCCAAAGCTCAAACCCCATGTTTCTGCACGAGTTAAGAGCCGACGTATTTTGCGAAACTAAGTCCGTTTCAGCATTCCCTCGTCAATCATTTGCTGGAACATGTCCTTGAGTGAAACTTCCATGGGCCGGTAGGTCTGCCCAAGTTCCTGCTTGGCCTTGGAGTTGTCACACTTAAAAGCATGGCCGACATTTTGCGCAATCATCTTGCGGGTCATACCGGTCCCTGCCATCGGGCCGAACGCCCAAACAAACCATTTCGGCAGGACGCGGGTAGGAACCGGATAGGCCACGAAGTTCTTTTTGAGCAGCTTTGACATCTGAAGGAAATCCGTATCGTGCCCGCAGATGATGTTGCGGCCGTTCGCGGCCGGTTCAAACCCGGCAGCGACATGCGCATCGGCAAGATCACGGACATCCACCACACCGACACCCCAATGGGGCACTCCCATCTTCATGGTCCCGTCACCCATCTGCCCGATCAGGTTAAAGCTCTCGGATGTCGGTTTTTCATTCAGCGACGGGCCGATGACAAAGGCCGGATTGATCACAACCAGTTGCCAGCGCTTCTGAGCATCAGCCATCTCCCAGGCTGCCTGTTCTGCAAGCGTTTTCGAATAGGAATAGGGCATGTGCTCCAGCGACGACGACGTGTTCCAGCGGGTCTCGTCGATCTGCTGTCCCGGCAAGGATGCAAGATCGGCATTATCGCCGAAAATCGCCACATAGGAGGATGTCAGCACCACCCGTTTGACAGAACCCGTCCGGTTTACCGAGGCCAATACGTTCTTGGTGCCGTTGACAGCCGGGTCGACCAGCTGGGTCTGCGGGTCTTTCACATCCATCGTGAAAGGTGACGCTGTATGGAACACCACCGCGCATCCCTGCATCGCCGCGTCATAGGACCCCTGTTCCAGAAGATCCGCCCTGAAAAACCGGATCTCCCCGGACGAGCGGTCTGCCAATTCGCTCAGGTGCCGCAACTTGTCGAGACGATCGGGATTGCGCACCGGCGCATGAACCGTGCACCCGGCATCAAGCAAACGCTTGATGATCCAGCCCGCGACATATCCGGTAGCGCCGGTTACCATCACAGGGGCAGATGTGTCGATATCAGTCATGGTAGGGCTCATTTCCTTGAATAATCCGGGCAGCACGTTCACCGGGCGTGAAGCGTTTGCATCCGGGCTCTCCTGACGCGTTCCGGGGGAACAGAACGCCCAGGCGGGCTGATTGGCACAAAAGCAGATCCGGGCGGGCAAACACCGGTTTGCCATCCTGGAAAGCGTAAAATTCCGGGCAGGGAATGTTCGTGGCGAACTGGTCTGAACAGGTCCCGCCCTTGCAACCCGGACACGTTCCTTGATGAAAGTGGCAAGGTCAACAAGTCAGATATCAGGTTCGAGACGACGGATTTCAAAATCCGATCACGCCAACCACCTATCAAAACGCGCCAAATTGCAAAACAGGATTACATCGGGCCTGCGCGCGCTTCTGCCGGGGTCATGCCCGTCCAGACTTGAAAGGCCCGGTAAAAGGAATTCGGTTCGCGATAGGCCAGAAGGTAAGAGATTTCCTCAATGCTCAGGCTGTCCTCAGCCAGATAATGCCGGGCCAGTTCCGCCCGCGTGGCCGCAAGAACCGACTGAAAGGTCTCGCCCTCTTGTTTCAACAGACGCTGCAGCGTCCGCTTTGACAGGGCAAGCCGCCTGCACAAGGCTTCGATAGAGGCTTCGCCACCCGGCAACATGTCGTGCAGGGCTGCTTTCGCGCGGATTGCCGTCGACAGGTCGCCTTCCCGTGCCGCCAATTCGCGGCGCAGGGTCTTCTCGAAATCCGGCCAGACATCAGCGTTTTCAGTAATCAGACGCAATCCGGCATCTTCGGAGGAGAAACTGATCCGGGCCAAAGGGCCCGGCACCGGTTCGAACTGCATGAACTCCCGGTCCACGTCCTCGATCCGGGTCCCTTCCGGGATCCTGATTTCACACGGCACCACTTCGACGCCCGAATAGCTGCGCGCGCTTTCAACAAGACACAGGATCTCGAACCAGACCATGCGGAAAGGTGCCGGAACCGCCGTATCGATCGACACGAGCGAGACATGAAGACCTGATCCGTCTTCCTCGACGGTCATTGTCATTGGCGCCATGAGCGGCTTGAAATCCGCAAGTCTGCGAAATCCGGTACGCAGGTCCGGACTGCAGGAAAACGCGAACATCGCAGGCGTAAACGGCCTGCTCACAAAAGCCTTTGCCAGATAGAGCAATAAACCGGGCCGGGCAGCTTCGGCTTCCATCGCCTCCCACGTTGCATAGACCTGCTCTTGAGTGCCGCCCTTGCCTTCATCCTGCAGGAAGCCCCGGGGCAGTCCGGCCCTGCGGGCGACCCGTTCCGGGTCGACATCAAGCAACATCCCGAATTGCAGCATCGGGCGGGCAAGGGGATAAAAGCGGGAGGGCATGGGCAGGTCCTGTTGTTTCACCGCCCATTATCTGATCACAAGAACAAGTGGCTGCAAGGGACTTCTCTTTCGGCAATGCCTGTTTCAGGCAGCTTTCGGCAACGACCCCATGCCATGCACTTGCGGGACGGCAACCGGATCCAAAGGCCCAGCCCCGGCAAGTTCTCCGGAAAGCCCGGACAAATGTCCGGCCTGCAGGTCCAGTCCGAGGAAGCGGCCCCGGTCAACGGGTCCCGGCATGTCGACGCCATCGAGCAGCCCGGCTGCAAAACCGAAGCGCTGATAGTAAGGCAAGTCGCCCACAAGGATAACAGACCCATGGCCGCAGACAGCCGCCTGATGGAGCGCATGCCGCATCAACCGGCCGCCGACCTTCAAGCCGCGGCATGAAGGATCAACCGCGAGGGGGCCGAGCAGCAGGCTTTCGCCGGAGCCCGCGCCGCAAACCCGCCACAGACGCACCGTTCCGATCAGCCGGTCCGTTTCGTCAAGAACCGCAAAGGCAAAGACCGGCACCCGGCCCTCACGCAGACGATGCGATGTCTTCAGGAACCGGTCCGGACCGAAGCTGAGGTCAAGCAAGGCCTCACGGGCGCCGAAGTGATCCGGCGCCTCGTCGGCGATGGCAATCATGACCGTCCGTCCTCAGATGACGTAGGACGCCAGCGGCGCAAAGCCGTTGAAGCCGACCGAGGAATAGGTGGTGGTATAGGCCCCGCATGCCTCGATCAGGACCTTGTCGCCTATCGACAGGCTGACCGGAAGTTCGTAAGGGGTCTTCTCGTAAAGCACGTCAACACTGTCGCAAGTCGGACCGGCCAGCACGCACGGCGCGGTCGCGTCACCGTCTTTCGGGGTACGGATCGGATAGCGGATCGCCTCATCCATCGTTTCGGCCAGCCCGTGGAACTTGCCGATGTCGAGATAGACCCAGCGCACTTCGTCAGCATCCGATTTTTTCGAGATCAGGACGACTTCCGCCTCGATCAGGCCCGCATTGCCCACCATGCCGCGGCCCGGCTCGATGATGGTCGACGGCAGGCGGTTGCCGAAATGCTTGGTCAGCGCCTGAAAAATCGCAGCGCCATAGGTGGGGACGCCCGGAATGTCCTTCAGGTAGCGGGTCGGGAACCCCCCGCCCATATTGACCATTTTCAGGTCTATCCCGCGAAGCGCCATCTCTTGGAAGACCCCGGCTGCCATGGCGAGAGCGAAATCCCAGGCTTCGAGGTTGGCTTGCTGCGAACCGACATGGAAGGAGACGCCGTAAGCGGCCAGTCCGTTGCGATGGGCGTGTTCGAGCACGTCCGGTGCCATGTCCGGATCACATCCGAACTTGCGGGAGAGGGGCCATTCGGCGCCGGCCCCGTCGCACAGGACGCGGCAGAAGACCCGGCTTCCGGGAGCGACCCGGGCGATCTTGTCGACTTCCTCGACGCAGTCCACGGCAAAGAGCCGGACGCCGTATGCATAAGCTTTTTCAATGTCTCGCTCCTTCTTGATGGTGTTGCCGTAGGAGATGCGGGACGCGTCGGCACCGGTTGCAAGAACCATTTCAATCTCGCCGACCGAGGCGCAGTCGAACGCAGAGCCGAGGCTTTCCAGAAGTGTCAGGATTTCCGGGGCCGGATTGGCCTTGACGGCATAATAGACAGAGGTGTCCGGCAAGGACTTGGCAAACGCAAAGTAGTTGTCGCGGACAATGTCCAGATCGACGACGACACAGGGGCCGTCTTCGTCGCGGCCTCGGAGGAATTCGCGGATACGGTCACTCATGGGGTTGCTCCCCTTTCCAATTTTCTTGCTGCAGCCGCGCCTTCTTGCTGGCTCTCGGCGCACCGCAGTTTCACGTCGCAGGATGCCGCATAACGCGCCGGGCCTCCCCCCGGGTTGGAAACCGGAGGCCGGGTTGCAAGCGGCTACGGTCGGCAATGCAGCGTTCCATCGGAAAATCGCTGCGCAATGCTTTCCCGCGTCGGGAATGCCGTTGATTGGATCGGAAAAACCGAACCGCACGTCGGGCAAGGATGTAACAAGTGCCTCTTCAGTGACGCCGGAGGTTGGAGACCCCGGCAGAGACCAAAAAAGCCCTCTTACGTCGTTGCTTTAAGCCGTACGGACTTGCTGCCCCGCCCCTTGGCGGTTGTTTCTTGACAGCACCCCCTTAAGAGGTTCTTTCATTCGAACCCCATGAACGGCCTCGGGCACGTGCGAATTTGGGCAAGGGGGATATGCGCTTTTTTACCTATGATTTCAAGTGGGAATTTCCAACTATCCCGACAAACGTTCGAGAAGCTCAGCCAGCTTGGGACATCACCGTATCCGCAAAAAATGCCCCGAATTGCATAATTTGCATTTCCGCCCCCTCATTTGCCCTTGAAGACACGCTCGATCTCGTCGTCAACCCGCTCCAGAACTGTTCCCTTCGGCTCGGGTGCATATTTCACGGCAAAGAGCAGCCCGATCAGGCAAAAACCCGTGAACATTATAAAACTGCCTACACCTCCGGCCGCTGCCAACACAACGGGGAAGACCAGCAACAAGATGAAATTCGTCATCCAGAAAACCATGGAGGCGATGCCATACCCTTTGGCGCGGACCGACAGCGGAAACAACTCGGAGGCGTAGATATAGGCCATCGGGCCGATTCCAACTCCAAAGAAGACAATCATCGCAAGCAATCCAACGAGTGCCCCATAGGTCTGAAGCGGCTCGCCGATTGCATAGCTCGCCGCAACAAGGACGCAGCTGGACGCCGCACCGGCAAACCCGGTGATGAACAAGGGGCGGCGCCCAAACCGGTCAACCAGGCTCATCATCACCACAGTCACGGCCACATTGATGACCCCCAGCCCTATCGTGGCCAGAAATTGCGCATTGCTGCCTGAGAAGCCCGCATTCGAGAAAATCGCGGGGGCGTATGTCAGCACCGCATTGATACCGGTCAGCGGGGCCAGCACAAAGGTTGCGATCACGAACAATAGCGCAAAGCGCACCCCGGCAAGCTTGAACACCTGCCACCCTTCAACCCCGGTCTCTTTCTCCTTCTCGGCCTCGGACCCGGCCATAGCCTCATCGATTTCTGCCAACTCATCCTTTGGCGTGATGTTTTCGAGCACGCGGCGTGCGTCTTTTATCTGCCCCTGCATCAACAGCCAGCGCGGCGTTTCAGGAACAAGCAGGACGCCGACGATACAAAGCCCGGCCGGTATCACTCCAATGGCAAACATCGCACGCCAGTCCTGCCCGGGTGAAAACGCAAGACCGGATACAAAGGCAAACAGGATTCCGATGGTGATCATCAACTGGAATGTGCCGACAACCGCACCGCGGTATTTGGCGGGCGCGATTTCCGCCAGATAGATCGGCGCAACAAGCGTCGAGGCTCCGATTGCAAACCCCAACAAGAGCCGGGCCGCCAAGAGCACCGAGGCTTCGGGCGCGGCCGCAGATCCCAACGCACCGAGCGCAAACAGAATCGCACTGATCAAGAGGACCTTGATCCGGCCCATCGTGTCAGCGGTTTTCAGGCCCCAGACCGTCCCGGCAACTGCGGCGAGCGGAACAACACTCACGACCAGTCCCTCCATGAAATTGGACAGAGAAAACTGGGTCGTCAAAAATGGCAGCGCAGACGTCATCACACCCGTATCGAACCCGAACAAAAATCCGAAAAGTGCGGATATGGCCGTAATTTTGATCCGGACAAACAGCTCCATGTTCCTTCTGGCAATTGCCCCGCAGGCGATCCGGATCTGGCGGCCGCTTGCAGCGCCAACACGGTTTGCCGCCCCTCGCAGCCAAGAGAACCAAGGACGGCACTTGCCGTCACTGCCGCCGAACTTTGGCAGGACAGGTCAGGCATCCGCGGCCACGCTTCGCTTGCCCGGTGTCTCCCGGGCAAAGGTAAAAGCAAACACAAAGACTGCCAAGGCCAGAATGGCGGCTGTCAGGAACACGGCCGGAAACAGACCGGTAATCGACAGCATGAGACTGGATACCGTCACTCCGAACGTGCCGCCGAGTATCCTGAATGTGGCATAGGCCCCCATCACTTCGCCGTGCCGGTCCGGGTCGGTCCGGTTGAGGATTAACCGGATCGAGGGCACGAAACACAAGGGCATGCTGGCACTAAACACCACAAGGGCAATCAACATCGGATAGAACCAGCCGAAATGAGCCGATACAGCCACACCAGCCAGACTCGCCCCCGCTCCGGACAGACCGGTCAGAACAGGCAACCGCGAGCCGTAAGTGTCGGTAAACCGGCCGCCAAAAGCCGCACTGAACGGGGCAAGCACAACGGCAGCGGAAGTTGCAAGCCCGCTGTAAAACGGATTGAGATGAAGCACGTCATAAAAATACAGGGCTGCGAAGATCGCCACCGTCAGCTTGCAGAACTGGCCGGTGAAGGCGGTCGCGCCGCCTGCGGCCACGACTGGGTGCGAGAGAAGACGCACATTGATCAGCGGCTTTTCGCTGCGCTTTTCATACCGGAAGAAGAACACCAACACAGCCACGCCGATCAAGATCGCGCCGACCGCATAACACCGGATGGGCCCCTCTCCCGGAGCTTCCATAACTCCAAAGACAAGAAGCGCCAGACCAAGCAACAAGAGCGAGAACTCCCTGAGATCAGGCAGACCTTTTTGGGCCGTTTTGCTTCCGTTCCCTGCAAGCATCAGCAGCGAAAGTGCAGCAATCGCAAAAATCGGGACGTTCAGCCAGAAAATCCAGCGCCAGTTTGCGAACTCGGTCAAGGCACCGCCGATGAGCGGACCCAGTGCCAAGAGCGTTGTGCCCGTGCTGGACATGATGCCCAGCGCCATACCTTGACGATGAAACGGAAAAGCGCTGGCGATTGTGGGGGTAACAACGGGATAGAGCAGCCCGGCGCCCAGTCCCTGAAGGCAACGTGCCACGATGACCATCCAGAGGTCCGGCACCACTCCACCAAGCAAACTCCCGATCAGGAAAAAACCGCCCCCTGTCAACAGCACAAAACGAAGTCCGTAGACGTCACGCAGTTTGCCGCCAAGAGCTGCAAAACATGCAAACACCAGAAGATAGGAGTTGATCACCCATTGGGTTGCAATCGCGGACGCACCAAATTCGGCTTGCATGTGAGGCAATGCCGGCCCGAAAACAGTGTCATCCATCAGAAAAAGCGAGAAGATCGCCGAAGCGGTGATCAGGATCAGCCATTTGCGGGCACAGGCCAGCCTGTCCATTTGCCTTCCTCACAAATACGTCGAGTGCCGAAGCGGAAATTGAAACAAGCGAAAAAGCGGCGGAACCTCTCCGGCCCCACGTCAGACCTTTCCAGACTACAGGCCGGCAGGCGAATGTCGACGGCCGGTTTTCGAATAGCATGACCCCGCACGGCAGACGGTTTGAAACCATGAGCGTCAACGCGCCTAACAGCCTGTTGACGAAGTCGGACCTGG
>NZ_SMMF01000951.1:0-61201 GCF_009711355.1 Roseibium sp. RKSG952
CGCTGGAACATGAATCTTACACCAGCCATGTTTCTCTCCTTTAGCCTGGCGGGCGGTGCGCTGTTATCAGGAGCTGAAACACTAGCTCCTTGGCTGCTTGCAATAGCCGGTGCAATTCAGCTGGCTTACTGGGCCAAGGGTGATCAGGCCTTGGCAAGCTCCGGCACCAATCTGGGCACAGCAACTGGTCTTGGGGATCGTGGCACCGTTCGGGCGTTCGAACCACCGCATACCGGAACCAACTATCTGCTGCGTGAATTCGTCCATGTCGTGGGCCGCAAACACGCTCAGAAGCTGCGTGTGATTTCATTCGTTCTTGCGTTTGTCCTGCCCTTACTGCTGATCCTGACACCGGTCGCAGGGGTCGCGATCAAGCATGTCTTTGCACTGCTTGCCGTACTGTCACATCTGACCGGGGTTGTGGTCTCGCGCTGGCTGTTCTTTGCTCAGGCCGAACATGTGGTCGGGTTGTACTACGGAAAACGATAATCTGACTAAGAGCCTCGGTAACGAGGCTCTTTTTTTTACTAACCATGTCACAAACCCGGTGGCTCGCCCGTCCTGTTTTTGTTCAAATCAAAACAGGAGAATTCGATGTCCCCCCGGATCAATCATTTTGCCGTCGCACCTGAACTGCTGCAACCAATGCTCGACATGGAGGAACGTCTGCGGGCCTCAGGGTTGGAGCATAGTCTGAATGAACTCGTCAAACTCAGAGTTTCACAGATCAATGGCTGCGCCTATTGCATTCACATGCACACGCATGACGCCCGAACCAATGGTGAGAGCGAAGATCGCCTGCACCTTCTGAACGCCTGGCATGAGTCTTCGCTTTATTCAGAACGTGAACGCGCCGCTCTTGCATGGGCCGAAGCCCTGACCCGCGTTGAAACCAATCGGGCTCCGGACGATGTGTATAAGACGATGGCGAAGTATTTTTCGGAACACGAGCAGGTCGCACTGACTTTGGTGGTTACCACCATCAATGCGTGGAATCGTCTGGCGATCGGATTTGCAGTTCCTCACCCCGACACCACTAAGGCCACAGCAGCGTGACACAGACGGGTCCACAGTCTAAACAACAGGCCTTTGTCGATATGCAACCGCGACTTTTCGCGGTTGCATATCGCATGCTCGGATCGGTCAGCGACGCTGAAGACATCGTACAAGATGCCTATCTACGCTGGCAGCGGGTCGAGTTCGATCAGGTACGAGATAAAACGGGTTACTTGATCCGGATCGTAACGCGCCTGTGTCTCGACCAACTGCGCGCAGCACGAACGATACGTGAGACCTATCCCGGTGAGTGGTTGCCGGAACCTCTGATCACTGACGATTCGACAGAGCGGCTGGATCGCGATGTTTCGGTCGCGCTTTTGATGGCATTGGAACGTTTGTCACCGCTCGAACGCGCGGCCTTCCTTCTTCATGACGTTTTCGAGCACTCTTATGAAGAGCTTTCAGAAACGCTCACACGCAGTCAGAGCAGTTGTCGTCAACTCGTCAGCCGTGCGCGCAAACATGTCGAACAGGTCAAGCCACGGGTTCGGGTTGAACGTGAACACGGTGAGGAATTGGCCAAAGCGTTTTTCAGTGCTGCAAAAAGTGGAGATACAAAGCACCTGACTGCTCTTCTGGCGCGCGATGTTCAACTTCACTCGGACGGTGGTGGAAAGATCATAGCGACTCTGAACCCGATCTACGGACGGGACAAAGTCATCCGTTTCTTTGCCGGGCTGGCACGAAAGCCGTCAGCACCACGTTCATTCCGATGGGCATTTTGTTGGTTGAATGGTTTGCCCGCAATCATCAACCGCGAGCCAGGAGGCTCATTACAGGCAACATCACTGAAGATCGAGGATGGAGAAATTGCGGAGATCTACATGGTCCGCAATCCGGACAAAACTCAGCATCTGGAAGATCTGCTGGATAAACAGGGCCTGCTTTAGCCAGCAGACCCTGACAGTTGAATTTACACCAGTCCGGCGTGCGCCATGGCGTTGTCGATGGCCGATTTTGTGCTGTCCTCAAGTGTAGTCAGCGGCGAACGAACCTCTTCACTGCAACGGTCCAACTTGCTGAGGGCGTATTTGGCACCCACGAGACCGGGTTCGATAAAGATGGCCTCATGCAGAGGCATCAGACGATCCTGATACTCCAGCGCTTTCGCATAGTCGCCATTCAGCGTCGCCTGCTGGAATTCAGCGCAAAGCTTGGGCGCAACATTGGCAGTGACCGAGATACAACCCACACCCCCATGCGCATTGAAGCCCAGCGCCGTCGCGTCTTCACCAGACAGCTGGCAGAAATCCGCGCCACAGCTGGCACGTTGCTGGCTGACACGCGCCAGATCACCGGTGGCATCCTTGACGCCAATAATACGTGGCAACTGAGCCAGCTCGCCCATCGTGGCAGGTGTCATGTCGATGACAGAACGACCCGGGATATTGTAGATGATGATCGGAATATCCGCGCAGTCGTGCAGTGCACGGAAATGCGTGATCAGTCCCTTCTGGGTCGGCTTGTTATAGTAGGGGGTCACAACCAGAGCCGCCGCCGCACCAACCTTTTGGGCGAATCGCACAAAGCGGATTGCTTCGACGGTATTGTTGGATCCAGCACCTGCGATGACCGGCACGCGCCCTGCCGCCGCTTTCACAACCTCTTCGACCACGACCTCGTGTTCTTCGTGGCTCAGCGTGGGGCTTTCACCGGTTGTCCCAACAGGCACAAGTCCGGTCGAACCTTCCTGAATCTGCCATTCCACCAATTGTTTGAGCGTATCCAGGTCCAACTCGCCGTTGCGGAACGGGGTGACGAGAGCTGGCATCGAGCCTTTGAACATGGAGCGCTCCTTAGCGTGCAGTTTGCAGATTTTGCGTCCCGGCCTGTCACGATTTTGAGTTTGTGAGTTGATCCCGGTGGCGCAAGGTTTATCCTGCATGGCTGTATCCTTGGTTGGTTGGGAAATGCAAGGGATGACACGCATTCTGTCACTTATGATCGCCGTGATTCTGGCTTCGGTGTTGCAGGTTCAGGCTGCCCGCGCCGATGCGGCTGCGGATTTGCGCGCCGCGCTGTATCAAATGCGGAAAGGCGATTGGAACGAAGCACTGCGGGTGGCAGGGGCGCGTGGCTCTGTCTCGCGCGACATCATTGTCTGGCATTGGCTGCGCGAGGGTTTTGGCAGTTCGGGCGACGTGCTTGTGTTTCTTGACCGCCGTCCTGACTGGCCCGGTCTGGCGTGGCTTCGCCGCAAGAGCGAACCCTCCTTCACCGGTGCTGACCCGGATCGGGCCTTAAAGTTCTATTCGGACACGCCTCCGCAATCCGCCGAAGGGGCCCTGAACTATGCCGTAGCCCTGATGGCTAAGGGGCGTCAGGGTGATGCTGAGGCAGATATCGTGGCTGCATGGCGCACGATGCCCATGGGGTCGGGACTGCAGGGTGACTATCTGGAAAACTTCGGCAAGTTGCTGAAACCACATCACGAAGCGCGCTTGGATCGTCTGTTATGGGATGGTCATCTGGTCAGCGCCAAACGGATGCTGCCGCTTGTAAGTTCCGATCAACGCAAACTGGCCGAAGCGCGCATTGCGCTGCAGGAACGTGCGCCAGGTGTAGACAGCAAGATTTCGGCTATACCCAAATCGCTCACATCATCGCCGGGCTTGGCATTCGACCGTTTCGTTTGGCGGGATCGGAAAGAACTGGATGACAGCGCAATCGATCTGATGCTGGAACGCTCGACCAGCCCAAAGTCGTTGGGCGAACCGGATAAATGGGCCGAAGGGCGACGCCGGCTGGCCCGGCTGGAAATGCGCAACGGGGACGCAAACCGCGCCTATGCCATCGCCGCAAATCACCACATGACGCCTGAAATGGGCTATGGTTATGCCGACCTGGAGTGGCTGGCTGGATTCCTTGCTCTCCGCAAGTTGGATGATCCGGCGACAGCTGTGCGGCATTTCCAGAATTTCTCGGACGCTGTTGCATCACCGATCTCCAAAGGCCGTGGCGGGTACTGGCTGGGTCGCGCCTATGCCGCGCAAGGTGACGCCGAGAAAGCCTATGAGGCCTATGCGGTCGGAGCTGACTATCAGACCTCATTCTATGGTCTGCTTGCAGCCGAGCAGATCGGTCGCCCATTCGACAGCGAATTGGCGAACCCGCGCCGCGCCCCCCATTGGAAACAGGCCGAGTTCACGAAATCCAGCGTGTTGGAAGCCGGGTTGCTTCTGCATGCAGCCGGGGAGCCAAACCTGTCCGAACGCTTTCTGACACATCTGGTCGAAGAACTTGATCAGGTTCAGGCCAATCAGCTTGGGGATCTCGCGCTTGAGCTGAAAGAGCCCCACCTCGCCGTCATGATCGCCAAGCGCGCCGCCAAAACCGGTGTTGTCCTGCCTGCAGCCTATTACCCGGTGCATCCGGTGGCTGATATGGGCCTGCCAATGGCCAAAGAGATGACGCTGGCCATTGCCCGTCGTGAAAGCGAATTCGATCCGGTCGTCATCAGCGGGGCCGGCGCCCGTGGACTGATGCAGGTCATGCCAGCCACTGCGAAACTGGTCGCAAAGGACCTGGGTATCCTCAGCGGCCATCAGACCGGTCGACTGACCACTGACTGGCAGTACAACGCCAAACTGGGGACAAACTACCTGGCTGGGTTGGCCGAGGATTTCAACGGCAACATTGTCATGATGGCTGCAGGTTATAATGCAGGACCAAGGCGACCCATCTCATGGATGGAGCGCTATGGCGATCCCCGCGCCGGAGAGATTGACGTGGTGGATTGGATCGAAACGATCCCCTTCAACGAGACCCGGAACTATGTGATGCGGGTCTCCGAAAGTCTGCCGGTTTATCGGGCACGACTGGGTCAACCTGCCTTGCCCGTTCCGTTCACAGAAGAACTGATCGGCTCAACCCTGTCGTCTTTCGCGCCATAGGGTGAACAACCCGGCTGCGACCACCAATGCAGCGCCAATTACGACTGCAGGTCGCAGCGTTTCGCCAAAGATCGAGATGCCCAGAATGGCGCTCCAAACCAGATGGAAATAGGCAAAGGGCTGTACTGCGCTGGCCTCGGCCATCTCGTAGCATTTGATCAGCAACCAGTGACCCAACACACCACTGACGCAAAGCAACGCCATCCACAGCCAGTCCGGGCGGGCCATCGGTTCCCAGAACCACATGCCCACCGCGGTCATCGCGACCGCACCGACAATACCTGTCCAGAAAAAGCTGGTGGCTGAGCTGTCACGCCGGGCAACATATCGGGTCAACAGTCCATAAATTGCAAACATCAGGGCCGAAATCAGCGGTATGATTGCCCAGGGGTTGAACACCCCAACGCCCGGTTCGAGGATGATAAGCACACCGATGCATCCTACCCCGATAGCCGCCCACCGGCGCCAACCGACCTTTTCGCCCAGTACCGGTCCGCTAAGCGCCGCAACCAACAGTGGGTAGCAAATGAAAACGGCCATACTGTCGATCAGGCCAAGGACAGTGAAACCATAAACAGCAACACAGATTTCACCCGCCAGCAACACACCACGCAGAATCTGCAGACCCGGTTGGCTTGTCTGTGTGGCTGCCTTCAGACCACCCGGCGCACGCGCTGCAAGCGCTATAACAAAGGCAGCAAAGAACCAGTACCGGATCATCACGACCATATAGGTATTGTAGGTGCCTGCCAGATGACGCGAAACGCCGTCCTGTAGTGCGAAGACGATGGTTGCCGCAATCATCAGAGCGATACCTGCGCGGCTGTTGTTCTGCTGTGTCATGCTTTGACTGCCTGCGTCATGTGCCGCTTACGGCCATATCCGGAACATCGCGTAACAGCAAAGCCAGCCTCTTCAAGTCCCCTGCGGACGAAGCCAGCAGCGGTATAGGTCGCAGCCGTTCCACCCGTCGCTGTGTGATCCGCAACCTGCTGCATCAGATCTGCTTCCCACAATTCGGGGTTCTTCGCGGGAGAAAATCCATCAAGAAACCAGGCATCCGCACTGCCCGTCCAGCAGGACAATGTCTGGCGTGCATCACCTTCGATGACCTCCAGATGAAGCGTATCCAGATCACATGTTTTGCCATTCCAGGCTGCCAGGAATCTCTCGCTCCAAGGCGACAACTCGGGAAAAGCTTGCAGCGCGCGATCCATGTCTTCTACCGCCATTGGGAAAGCTTCAAAACTGGTGAAAGACAAAGGAGTGGTTTGCCCTGATCTCTCCCACTCGGACCAGACCGTCAGCATATTGAGGCCAGTGCCAAATCCCAGCTCGGCAATCCGGAATCCGGGTACAAAACGCGCTGGCAAATCATTCCCCGCCAGAAAGACATGGCGTGTTTCCTCCAGCCCGTTCTGAAGCGAGTAATAGGGGTCGTCGAAACGGTCTGAGACGGGAATCTGGTCCTCCGTCCAAGTCAATTTGGCGCGCTGGTTTGCCATCGGGTATTCCTGTAGCTAAGCGACGCGACACTGAAGAAGGAAAAGGGGATTGGCAATGGTCGATGTGACGGTTCGCGGTGCAGGAATTTTCGGCCTGTCCATCGCCTGGACCTGCGCCCGTCGCGGCGCAAGGGTACAGATTGTTGACCCCTTCGGCCCCGGCGCGGGATCAAGCGGGGGGTTGGTCGGCGCATTGGCCCCACATGTTCCTGAAAACTGGAATGCCAAAAAGGCGTTTCAGTTTGAAAGCCTGATCATGGCCGAACCATTCTGGAAGCAGGTCGAAGCGACCGGAGGTGTGTCGCCCGGCTACGCTCGTCTGGGCCGCATTCAACCGATCCCGGATCAGCGCAGTCTGGAACTTGCACAACAACGTCATGTCACGGCGCAAGAGCTTTGGCACGGTAAAGCGGAATGGCGTGTGGTCGAAGCGGCTGCGGAAGGTGCATGGTGCCCTCCAACCCCGACCGGTTATGTCATTCATGACACTCTGACAGCACGTATGCATCCGCGCCGCGCATGTGCTGCTCTGGTCGCCGCTCTCGCGGTGATGGGAGTTGAAGTTGTGACAGAAGCGCAGGACAAGGGGCGCATCATTCACGCGACCGGAGTCGCCGGGCTGCAGGAGCTTAGCGAAGCCCTTGGTAAAACCGTTGGGAACGGTGTTAAAGGACAGGCGGCTTTGCTGCGGTTTGATGCGGGCAAGGTACCTCAGCTATTCGCGGATGCGATCCATATCGTCCCCCACGCCGATGGAACTCTGGCAATCGGCTCTACATCGGAACGCGAGTATAATGACCCTACTGGCACAGACGATGCATTGGATGACGTGATCGAGCGAGCGATGCGCGCAGTCCCGGTGTTGCACGGCGCCGAAGTTATAGAACGCTGGGCCGGTGTCAGACCGCGCAGCAAGAGCCGGGCGCCAATGCTGGGTCAGCACCCCGTTTATTCGGGGCAATTCATCGCAAATGGTGGTTTCAAGATCGGGTTTGGCATGGCCCCAAAAGTCGCAGAGGTGATGGCAGATCTGGTTCTGGAGGACCGCGATACGATCCCCGAAGATTTCAGACCCGATGCCTCACTCTGATCGCGGTATTGCCACTGCTTGCATGCACTGACGACCATCCGGGCCGCGTACCCATAGGTCTTGCCCATTGCGACAGAACAGAGCGGTTTCAAAATGCATAAGCGGTGACGATGCCCTGAATGAAAACTCGGCCAAGGCTCCCATAACTTCGGTCGCAAGCAGCATCAGATGTTGGGCCAATAGCGGTCCGTGAACCACCAGCCCGGCATACCCTTCGACATCGCGGGCGTAGTCCAGATCATAGTGGATACGGTGACCGTTGAACGTCAGTGCCGAATAGCGAAACAGCAATGTGGAATCGAAGCTGATTTCGCGGCTATCCGTTTCATCGACCCGGGCCTTGGGCGGGGTCGGCTTCGTTGCGTCAGGGACAGGATCTTCGCGATAGACGAGGTCCTGCCACTCGGTCAGACGCAAAGTACCCTTCTGCCAGATTTCATGCTTGAGCGTGACAAAACCCAGCGGGCCGGTTCTTCCGGTTTTAGAGCTTGCGCTCTCCAGCATCGACCGACGCTCTGCCTCGACCCCCGCCATCAGGGGGGATTGGAACTGCAATCGCCCGCCGGCCCACATGCGGCGCGGCAATCCCATGTCCGGGATCAACCCGGTCCCACCAACCTTCGGGTGCCCATCCCTTCCCAATCCGGAAGGCGGTTGAGGGGACCAGAAGTAGAGCTGGTGGAAAAACGGCGGAAGCGGCGACCCGTGTGCGATCGAAGCTGCCTGCCCCAGCGCCACCTGAAAGGCGGCAGCCCGGGCAGGATCCATTACATCGCTTTGCGTTTCGGTCGGTGTTTTGTTCGTCATACCGGCAGCTTAGGTCTCGTCGGATGGCGGAACAAGCGGCAAGATATGGTCAGAACCTCACTTCGGCACGAAGCTTTTTCATCAGGGAGTGAAGCGATTTCTCATATCGCTCATTTGTCAGCTTGCCCTCTTCATCAAACTCATTCGAACTGTCGGCAATATGAATCTCGGGACCCTGCAGAATCCGGGGTTGGAACGGAACCATATAGGCACGCAGGATCATCTGGGCACGTTCACCACCTGCCCGGCCTGCGGCAGCGGACATGACGGCAACTGGCTTGTCCGCCCATGGCCGCCCATCCGTCCGGCTCACCCAGTCCAGCGCGTTCTTCAAAACGCCAGACGGGCCCTTGTTATATTCCGGGGTCGAGATGACCACAGCATGGGCCTGCGCAATCTGATCAGCCAGCACCTGAACCTTTTCCGGGATCCCCTCGCCATCTTCCAGATCACCATCATACAAAGGCAAGTCCAGATCAGCCTCGATGTAGGTTCCGGGCTCAAACAGCCGTGCTGCTTCGCGCACAAGTTTGCGGTTGGTTGCGCTTTGGCGCAGCGAGCCGGACAGGGCCAGAAGGATTGGTTCAGACATTATGGGGAACTCCGTCAGTCAAATTTCCGGTAGTTTAGCCAAGTCATTACCGCACTGCAGCCCAATTGACGCGCAGTCACTGTGCAAAAAAGGGGCCTGGCAGGCCCCCTTTGATCATAGCGCCTGCGTCAGGATTACGTGTTGCCGCTGGGCACAACTACGATTTCAACCCGACGGTTCTGAGCTTTGCCTTCTGCCGTCAGGTTCGAAGCGATCGGGTTATTCTCACCCTGCCCGACTGTTGTGATGCGGCTGTAGCTGACACCATTTGCCTGAAGAATGTCCGCCACCGCATTTGCGCGTCGTTCTGACAAACGCAGGTTATAGGCGGCTTCACCATCGCTGTCCGTGTGGCCGATAATCTGGACGTTCGAGTTGGGGTAATTGACCAGATTCTGACCGACCCGAACCAAGTCTGACCGCAGCGCCGGACGCACGGTTGAACTGTCCGTATCAAAAGTAATGTCGTTTGGTACTGTCACAATCAGCCGGTCGCCCGCATTTACGATTGTGATGCCATCATTGGCCAATTGCTGACGCAACTCAGCCGCCTGTCGGTCCAGTTGATTGCCGATCAGGCCACCACCGGCCGCCCCAACCGCTGCACCCGCCAGAGCACCCAAGCCAGGGTTTGAATCATTTGCAATGGCGCCGACGCCGGCACCGATCAGGCCGCCAAGCAGAGCACCCTGTTTTGCGTTCTGGTTCGGATCGTTCTGTACAGTCAGCGTACCCGGGTCGGTACATGCGCCCAGAACAAGAGCCGAACACAGTCCTGCCGACAGAACAAACTTGGAAATCGTCATGGAATCACCTTCTGCTCCACTACCCGTTAGCCGGGTTTGCCTCTTTGGCGCAGTATAGCATGGCAGTCATAAGCGGGCTCAAGCAACAATGCAGTGAGATCGGCAAATACCTGCCGTCTACTCTGCGGCAGCATAGGTCTCCCATTGGTTCTGCTCCTGCCAGATGGAACGCAGATGCTGTCCCTGTCCGCAAAAGTGATCGTCGATAAGGTCGCAGGACCAGATCCGGTCGGTGCGAAAATGGCGAAATCCATTCCTCATCTCGCACCAAGCAGCCAGCATGGTGCATTCGATATGGTAGATCAGCGCGACAGGCCGCACGATCCTCTCTGTACGTTCATCCTTGGCATTTACATAGGTGATGCGAATCTTCTGCTCGGCCCGGATGGCTTCGCGATAGTTCACAACGGGCACGCATCCCTTTTCCGGATCATCAAGCGGCGCCCCCCAAGGCGCAACCTGTAGCCAGTCGGCCGGATCACGCAGCGCCTCGATCTTGCGACACACGCGGTCTGCTGCCTGCTGCAGGGTACTGTCACCCGTTCGGGCCAGCATCGACAAACCCACCCACAGCGCCTCAACCTCTTCCGCGTCGAAATTCAGTGGCGGCAGATCATAGCCGCGCCGCATCAGATATCCCACACCAGCTTCGCCTTCTATCGGCGTACGCTGGGATTGCAGGGCAGCAATATCGCGATAGACCGTGCGCACCGACACTTCGAGCTTGTCCGCCAAGGCCTCAGCCGTCACCGGCGCATCAGCTGCGCGCAGAATCTGAATGATCTCGAACAAACGGGTCGAACGGCGCATGTCTCACTCCTAGCGGTCTGCTGACACTTTAGCACACCCCCCTGACAAGGTGGTGTCAGGAGTGATGGGCGAAGCTTGGTCAAACACAAGAAAGGAGATTGGATATGCCAAGCCGGGACAATCACGTCATGATGACCTTGCAACTGGGCCGCTGGGCGCAGGATCATACGCTGCGCGCTTATGAGATTGAGCGCGAGATTATGGCTGATCGGCAGCCACGGTTCGCTAGCCCCAAAAAACGAACCAAACGATTCTCGCTGGGAAATCTGAAAATGTTGTGGAGCAGCACAGCCTAGCGATGCTCAGAAATCTGCTGCTGCCCTAAACTTCATCGACATGCCATCTTCGGGATGCTTCAATCGCAGTTCTTCGGAATGCAGCATTAACCGTTCGAAATCCCGAGCCGGGCCATCAGCATAGAATGGGTCCCCCAGTATCGGATGCCCAAGCGCCTGCATATGGACGCGCAACTGATGTGATCGACCCGTTTTGGGAAACAGGCGAATGCGCGTGGTATCGCCCTCATGCTTTACCACGCGCCAGTCGGTCACCGCGGGCTTTCCGGTTTCGTGACACACCATCTGCAAAGGGCGATTTGGCCAGTCGATAATCAGCGGCAAATCAACCGTCCCTGTCTTGGGCTCGACACTGCCCCAGACCCGCGCGACATAGGTCTTGCGGGTCTGACGTTTTTCAAACTGTAGGCTCAGATGGCGTTGCGCATGGGGTGATTGCGCAAAAACCATTACACCAGATGTATCCCGATCCAAACGATGCACCAGCAACGCCTGAGGAAACGCAGCCTGAACGCGGGTTAGCAGGCAATCGGCCAGATGCTCTCCCCTCCCCGGCACAGACAACAGGCCAGAGGGTTTGTTCACCACAATCAACTGCGCATCTTCATGCAGCACGTCCAACGGGGTTGTCGGGGGATTATAGGTCTCGCTCATGCGCGCCTGCCTAGCGCAGCGCGCAACCTCTCGCAACGTCGTCCTTGCCCAGACCCCTGGCTTAGGCAAATCTGGCCCTAACGGAGAGGAGAATTCATGCACCCGACTATTGAGCGAATGCAGGAGGTTGTCGCCAAAGGAGACGAAAACCTGATCCACGAGCTGCTGGCCGAAGATGTACGTTTTATGCCGCCAACCTACTATAAAACATGGACCGGTCGTGCGCCGGTGGCAGCTGTGCTCGGCCATGTGGGAAAGGTGTTCTCGGACTTTCGCTATCGCCGGATCATGGGACAGAGTAGCGATTGGGCGCTTGAGTTTCAGTGCAAGGTCGGAGAGCTGGATGCCATTGGCGTCGATCTGGTCACACTCAATGAGGATGGATTGATCCAGGAGTTCGAGGTGGTGATGCGCCCCTACAAAACGATCGGTGTGTTGCGGGATGCTATGAATGCCCGGGTTATGACCGATGCCCGTTTCCTTGAATATCGCGAAGCTTTGTCCTGACAATGCCCGGCCCTATCGCCGCTGATCAGATCCTACGTGTTCCCTTGTTGCCGCTGTTGGCAGCGCAGGGCCTGTCCGTTCGGCGCAATGCGCAATTGCTCCCGGAACCAACAGGCCCACGCGAAGGGCGCGAAGGGCGAGGGCCACGGCTGCGATTGCTGCTCGCCGGGGACAGCTCTGCCGCAGGTGTCGGTGCCGGAACCCAAAAGCAGGCTTTGTCCGGCCAACTGGTGCGGCAACTGGGCAAACACTACACGGTCGAGTGGCGGCTGGAGGCTACCACCGGCCATACCACCCGTGACACCATTGAACGGTTGCAAAACATCGAAGGTCGTTACGATGTCGCTGTAACCGCGCTGGGTGTGAATGATGTCACCCGTGCGGTGACCAAAGCACAGTTCATGCACAGGCAAACCCGGTTGCTGAAGCTGCTCACTGAAACCCTGGGAACCCGTCGCATAGTGCTGACCGGCGTTCCTCAGATGCACCGGTTTCCAGCCTTGCCACAACCATTGGCCTGGGTACTAGGTAGACAGGCAGGTCGGCTTGATCACGGGTTGCAGCAGGTTGCGGCGTCTTTTACGCAAGCCCGTCATCTTTCGCTGAGTTTACCCGATGACCCGGCACTGGCCGCACCGGATGGATATCATCCAAGCCCAAAGGCTTACGCGATCTGGGCAGAGGAAGTGGCGCAGATCATCCGCGATCAGGGCTGAGCCCGCATCTGCCGCACCATCGGAATAGAATAGATTACCAGTGCAGCCCAAATCATGGGAAACGCAATCATGCGGCCCCGGTCAATGTGTTCTCCGAACAGTGTGATCGCGGTGATGAAGATCATGGTTGGTGCAATGTACTGCAGGATGCCCATTGTCGACAGGCGCACCAGCTTGGCCCCATTCGCATAGATCAACAACGGGACTGCAGTCACCACGCCCGCACCGGCCAGCAAAAGTGTATCAGTCGTTGCGGCGCCGAAATGCCCGGTGCCTTGCGCACCCAACCATGTGACATAGGCGAGCGCCGGGATCAGCAGGATCAGCACTTCAAGCAGAAAACCCTGATTGGGACCGATCGGAAGCGACCTCTTGAAGAAAGCGTAGAAACCCCAACTGACCATAAGACCCAATGCGGCCCAGGGGAGTTTTCCTGCCTCAAGCACCAGAACAAGGACGCCCAGCGCAGCCAGTGCCACAGCTGCCAATTGCGTTCGGTTCAGCGGCTCACGCAGAAGGATCGCGCCCAGCGCGATGCTGAACAGAGGATTAATATAGTAGCCCAGCGCTGCATCCAACGCATTGCCGCTGGCGATTGCCCAAACATAAATCGCCCAGTTGACCGAGATCAGGGCTGCAGTCAGACAGGCCATTCCAAGCATTTTCGGATTGCGCAAAGCCGCCTTCAGATCACGGGTACGTCCCAGCGCAATCAGCAATAGCCCCGCGATGGGGATCGACCAGATGATCCGGTGCGCCACGACCTCGACCGGAGAGATGTGCGCAATTGCCTTCATGTAGAGCGGAAGGAACCCCCAAAGAAGGTAGGCCGTAATGGCCAGCGCCAAACCCTTAGGGGTGTCGACATTCTCTGGTTTCACAGGTTCAGTCATGGTTTGTCTCCGCATGATACCGTTTGTCTTTACGGCACGTCGAGCGGGTAAGGGAACTGCGAAAACTGTGAGGTGGGGTATCAAGAAAATTGATAAGTTGTGGTCAACGGCGATCTGTGAACCACAAACGAAAACGGGGCGCGCTAAGCGCCCCGCTCAACTATTCACCGTGAAGGATCAGACCTTCACGCGTTCGGATTTTGGATCGTACATCGGCTTCAGCGAAGCCTCGGCTTTCACTTTCACACCGCAAACGTCGATCTCGTAGGTCGATGCCAGCACGTCGGCCGCTTTTTCGCCTTCGCAAGGCACATAACCCAGACCGATGGCGCCACCCAGCGTATGACCATAATTGCCCGAGCTGAGATAGCCGACGTATTCACCGTCACGGATGATCGGCTCGTTGTGGAACAGCAGTGGTTCGGCTTCGGTCAGCTTGAACTGGACCAGACGGTTTTTCGGGCCGCTTTCCTTGCGCGCGATCACTGCCTCTCGGCCGATGAAGTCGCTGCCCTTGTCCACCTTGACCGCAAAACCAAGACCCGCATCAACAACGTGATCTTCGCAGGTGATGTCGTGGCCAAAGTGGCGGAAGCCCTTTTCGATCCGAGCGCTGTCCATCATGTGCATGCCGCACAGTTTCAGTCCCATGTCCTGCCCCGCTTCGTGCAGGGTTTCGAACACGTGACCAGCCATGTCGGAGGAGACATAGATTTCCCAACCAAGCTCACCCACATACGTAACACGGTGCGCACGCGCCAGGCCCATGCCGATCTCGATTTCCTGTGCAGTGCCAAAGGGATTGGTCGCGTTGGTGAAATCGTTCGGTGAAACCTTCTCGAGCAGAGTGCGTGCGTTGGGGCCCATCACCGCCAGAACACCTTCACCCGCTGTCACATCAGTGATGACCACGTTGAAGTTGCCCGCGTGACGCTGCATCCAGGTCTGATCCGCCAGACGAGTCGCTGCTGGGGTAACCACCAGATACGACGTTTCAGTCAGACGCGTTACAGTAACGTCAGCTTCGATCCCGCCTGTCCGGTTGAGGAACTGGGTGTAAACGATCTTGCCGTTCGGCACCGAGTAGTCGCCGCCACCCACGTAGTTCATGAATGCTTCGGCATCCGGGCCTTCGACCCGGATCTTACCGAACGAAGACATGTCGTACATGCCAACGTTTTCGCGCACGGCCTTATGTTCAGCGGCCGAATTCTCGAACCAGTTCTGACGCTTCCAGCTGTACTGGTACTCCCGCTCCTGCCCTTCATTCGCAAACCAGTTGGCACGTTCCCAACCTGCAAGCTCGCCAAATACAGCGCCCTGTTCTTTCAGGTGGTGATGGAACGGAGTACGGCGCACACCACGTGCCGTGGCCTTTTGACGATAGGGATAGTGATCGGCATAAAGCAGGCCCAGCGTTTCTTTCGAACGCTCAAACAGGTATTGTTTGTTGCCTTGGAACGGTTGCATCCGGCTGATGTCTACATCGCCCAGATCAAAGGGTTTCTCTCCGGTATCCATCCACTCGGCCAGCGCCATACCCGCACCACCGGCAGATTGAATACCGATCGAATTGAAGCCTGCCGCGATCCAGACATTATCCATCTCAGGTGCCAGACCCAAGTGATACGCATCATCCGGCGTGAAGGATTCAGGACCGTTGAAGAAGGTATGAATGCCTGCTTCGGCCAGCATCGGCATCCGGTTACAGGCCGCTTCGAGGATCGGTTCAAAGTGATCGAAGTCTTCGGGCAGTTGGTCAAACTCGAACGTATCCGGGATACCGTCCATGGCCCAAGGCTTGGCGTTGGGCTCGAATGCGCCCAGCAGAATTTTCCCGGCATCTTCCTTGTAATAGGCGCATTCGTCTGGAACCCGCAGAACCGGCAACTGGGACAGTCCGTCGATATTTTCGGTCACGATGTAGAAATGCTCGCATGCGTGTAGCGGTACGTTAACACCGGCCATACGACCAACTTCATGCCCCCACATGCCAGCACAGTTCACAACCATATCGCATTCGATGTGACCCGAGGCGCTGCCATCACCGGCAACCCAGTCGACGCCGGTTACTTTGCGCCCGTCTTTGACGATATCGGTGACCTTCACGCGTTCCTTGACGATACCGCCACGCTGACGCGCACCTTTGGCCAGAGCCAGCGCAATATTGGCCGGATCGCCCTGACCGTCGAGCGGCAGATGAACAGCGCCCTTGACCCCTTCGAGGTTCAGATGGGGATACAGTTCCTGCACACGCTCGTTGGAAATCTCTTCAACTTCGACACCAAAGGCGCGAGCCATAGCTGCCTGACGGTAAATCTCTTCCTTGCGCTCATCGGTCAGTGCCACAGTGATTGAGCCGTTGCGCTTGAAGCCGGTAGCGACGCCAGTCTCTTCTTCAAGCGAGCCGTAGAGCTCCTGACTGTACTTTGCCAGCTTGGTCATGTTCGCTGTTGCCCGCAGCTGCGCGATCAGACCCGCCGCGTGCCAGGTCGTACCGGACGTCAGCTGCTTGCGTTCCAACAGGACAACATCAGTCCAGCCCTTTTTCGTCAGGTGATAGGCAACAGAACATCCGATCACACCGCCGCCAACAATGACCACGCGGGCTTTGGTAGGAAGATCAACCATGGTGAAGACTCCGAATTTTAGCTGAATTCTGACTGACACGAATTGCCGACAGAAAACCCATCAAAAACGTCAGAGCATCCGTAATAATCACCGATGTGAGGCTTGCCGCTTTTCTCGCCGCAGAACAAATGGCGTAATGCCAAAGTAACTCTTGTAGACAGAAGAGAATCCGTTGGGAAAACCGCAGGCGAGTCCGATCTCGCGAACACTCATGGTCGTGTTCAGAAGCAGATTGTTGGCCTTGGCCAGACGCATTTCACGATAGAATCCGTTGGGAGTTGTTCCGAAAAACGATTTGAACTTTCGCTCAAGCGACCTGTTTGAAAGATGCAGCTCCTCAACGATCCGGTTGATCGGCAAAGGCTCTTCAATGTTTGCCTGCATAAGCTTGATGCACTGATCCAGCTTGGCGTCTCCGGTTGCGGTGTTTTTGGCACCCGAAAATGGCTGCATTGACGAAAAGTCGCGAATATTCTCATGCAACATAATGTCGGCGACCGTCATCTTGGCCGGGCCGGAAATGTGACGCCCGATCACGGCCAAAGCAATATCCGTCGTGGCCTCCATCCCTGCACAGGTGACGACCCCTCCCTGTTCGGTTGCGATTGACAGCTTGGCTTCAAACTGAGCACCGCGTTCCCGCAGGAATGATGCATTTTCCCAATGGGTTGCCAGATCAGCTGTCCCTTGCTCTTTGATGTAGCGACTGGCCGCCTCGGCCAGCAGAAACACCTGCGCGCCACGATAAGTGTAATCCGATACAATTCGGCCAAGCGAGAGATCCGGCTGATCCGGATCAGAATTGCCAATCACGAACAGATAATCCGCATCCGGCTGTGCAGATACGCTTTTGGTCGAAATCATTGCAGCACTGCTGCTTTCAATCGGCCCGCCCCTGATCGAACGATAGGTATAGGTAAAAGGTGGATGTGGGCAAACGCGGTTAGCAAGACGTATGACCTCGACCAAAGAGGCCAATTCCAGCAGCACATATCCCGGCGCCACCAGAATATCGAAGTGTTTCTGCTTCGTCTTGTTTGGCGATTCATCCGGCCTTTTATTGTCAGCCATCATCCTCTCCTCAAACGATTCGATGCCCGGCATTGCGCAGGTTTTGGGCTAGTGTTTCGATGTGGTCTGGGCCAACTTCGCAGCATCCACCCACAATCGTTGCGCCTTGGGCAATCCACGTCATCGCGTGTTCTGCATAGGCTTCCGGTCCGAGATCTTTGCGTTGCTCAAGCGCATCGACAGTCGGCGCGTCCTTCAGAAACCCCTCGGAGATGCGCGTGAACCCATTTGCATAAGCGCCAAACGGGCGACCCGCTTCCGAAACTATGGCCAGCGCAGCCGGAATCGCCTCGGGTCGGGAGCAGTTGATCAGAACGGCCTCGACATCAAAACGTTCAATCACCGGAATGATATCAGCTAGCGCCTCACCTGAACGCAGGTGGGTGCCGTCTTCATCCATAACGGTCAACGCCAGCCAGACAGGCTTGCCACAGCCCTGAGTTCCTCGCAGCGCACCTTCCGCCTCTTGCAATGACGACACGGTTTCGATGAGAAACAGATCGACACGATCCGCCATCTTACGAACGATTTCCGAGTACCTTTCTGCGGCTTCGTCCGGATCCGGTTTCAGATCCGGGCGATACGAGGCAAGCAACGGACCAAGTGATCCGGCGATACGACCTTCAGCCCCCTCACGCGCCTTTTCGGCTTGCGAAACTGCCGTGTCGATCAGGGAATCCATCTGATCTTCCATTCCAACGCGTACGAGGCGTGACCGATGCACCGCATAGGTGTTGGTCGTGGCTATGGTCGCACCCCGCCGAAAGTACTCAGCATGAACATCACCGACCAAATCGGGGTAATCAATCATAACACGCGTCGACCAAAGCGGTGTCGCTCTGTCACCGCTGCGCTGTACCAGCTCCTGACCGATCGAACCGTCGAGCAGAGTTATGTCAGCCATGGATCAGCCTCCTTAAGGGATCAGGACAAGTTTTCCCGCAAGCGCCTTGGATTGAAAATCCTCCTGCGCTTTCGCAATTTCGTTCAACGGATAGGTTTTTGAGATCAGGGGTTTGATCTGGCCTTCGTTCATCATCCCGACAAGACGGCCGAAGACCTCATAGGCCTGGTGGGTACATCCGTGGATGGTAATGTCACGCAGGTAGATTTCGCGCAGGTCTGCCTCGACAATCGGACCGGCAATCGCGCCGGACACGGCATAGTGCCCGCCGGGCTTCACCGCGCGTATGAGACCGGGCCAAGCAGGTCCACCAACGACATCAATCACAACGTCGAACATCTCTTTGGGAAGGTTGGCATCGCGGGCAAATGTGTCCGTTGCACCCTGCCCTATGACAAAATCCGCCTTGGTTGAACTGGTCACCCCCCAGACTGCGGCACCGCGTAACGCCGCCAACTGCACAGCAGCCAACCCCACACCGCCAGATGCGCCGGTAACCAGAACTTTGTGTCCTGCGGTTACGCCTGCGCGTGTCAGCAGGTTTTCAGCAGTCCCAAAGGCACACGGGATTGCAGCAATTTCGATGTCAGTCAGCGGGGATGCTGAAACATCATAGAGATCGTTCGCTTCGACCAGACAATATTGGGCAAATGCACCGTCGATCTCAGAACCCAACGCAATGAACCCCTGAGGATTTCCGGGGCGCGGGCGCGGCAAATTGATAGGACAGGTAACTCGCTGGCCAGGATTAAAGGAAACACCCGGTCCAACTGCCTCAACCATCCCACACAGATCACCACCCTGAATGCGAGGAAAAGCTAGGGCACCGCCCCAACCGCCTGCCTCAACATCCTGTTCAACAGCATCCGTCGCAGCCGTCACATCAGACGAGTACCACCCGATCCGGGTATTGATATCCGTGTTGTTGACCCCTGCTGCAGCAACTTTGACCAGAACCTGACCGGGTCCGGGCGTTGGAACAGGGATATCGTCCCTCCATTCCAGCACCTCCGGCCCGCCGTGACGGGTCAGGTAAACTCCGGACATTGTCTTTGGTGTTGCCATGACGTCCCTTTCAGACAGTGTCGTCGGGATGCGCGGGAACCGGTCCCATGGGGATGATGTCATAGCGACTGTTGAGTTCGGCCATCTTGGCCTCGTCTGCAAAATCAGCCTCAGTCATTGTTGCAAGTTCAGCCAGAAACCCGTCGAAACCCGAAGGCTGAAAGATCATCAGCATCCGGGCCGGAGCGTTATTGGCGACGCGACAGGCATGCGGTACGCCGGGCGGAACATGCATTGTCGTCCCTTGCGTGCAGCGATGCCAATCCCCGTCGACATAGAAATCGACCTCGCCCTCAAGAAAGTAAAAGGTCTCGGCATGCGTATCATGCCGATGCAAACCCAGCGCAAAGCTGGATTTGAGATTGTCCTCCATGAGCGTATAGGCGCCACCGGTGTCCTGACCGGACACTTTGACAAAGGTATGATCGTTTTCCCAGTCATAGTTGGGACCCTCACCGGGTCCCAGTTTGGCGTACCTTGTGCCCATGGAGGCCTCCTTATCGCGATCAGGCGCGGAGCCGCTCGTTTTCAGCATCCCAGAGCGGCTGATCTTCCTGTACCACAGCGCGGCACTTTTCGCCGTAGATTTCGACCTCAAGCTCGGTACCCGGCACCGCCAGATCAGGGCGAACCATGCCCAGCGCGACTGACGCGTTGATGCGATAGCCCCATGCGCCAGAGGTGGTTTCGCCAACGATCTGACCATCATGCCAGATGCAGGACATGTACGGCGCGTCGCAATCCTTGGCATCGACCAGCAAGGTTACGAATTGCTTCTTCGCGCCCTGCTGCTTTTCGTTCAGGATTGCAGCCTTGCCGGGGAAGTCCTGCGGTTTATCGAGTTTAACAAACCGACCCAGACCACCTTCGAGCAGCGAGAAGTCAGTCGACAGATCGCCTTTCCACGCGCGGTATCCCTTTTCGATGCGCAGGCTGTTGAGCGCATACATTCCAAAGGGCTTGGCGCCTGCATCGATGATTGCCCCATAGATCGCGGGCATATGCTCGTTCAGGGCGTGCACTTCCCAGCCCAACTCTCCGGCGAAGGAAACGCGGATCAGATAGGCAGGCTGGCCAGCAACAGTTGCCGATTGGTGGGTCAGCCATCCGGTCGACAGATCTGCATCGGTCAGACCCGACAGGATCTCTCGCGATTTCGGACCGGTCACGATCAGCGTGTCACGGGTTGTGGTCACATCATCGACTGTGACGCTGGCAGGCATAGCATTGATCAGGATGTCCCGATCATGCCACTGAGCAGTTGCAGCTGTGATCATCATGAACTCGTCATCACCCAGACGGATACAGGACATCTCGGTCAGAATGCGGCCACGGTCGTCCGAGACATAGATCAGGTTCATCCGGCCTACTTTTGGCAACCCACCGGTTGCGAGACCGCGCAATGCCTCAGCGGCACCCTCTCCTTTGACCATGAAGCGCGAGAAGCCTGGCAAATCCAAAACGCCACAATGATCCCGCACGGCCTCGCATTCTTCCTTGATCCGTTGCTCCCAAGGGCCGGAACGACCCCATGTGTGAGTGCTTTCCTCGCTTACATCATCACCGGGCTGCGCGAACCAGTTGGCACGCTCCCAGCCGTTGTAAGCACCCATGACACCACCCAGTTCCTTAACCTTGGCATGCACCGGCGACAGTTTCTTGTCGCGCGCTGCAGGCCATTCGTGGTGTGGGAAGTGCATGGCGTATTCGTTGCCGTAGACTTCCAGTCCTTTCTGGTTGCAGTAGTCCTGATCGGTGTAGTCGGTGTAGCGGCGCGGATCGACGGCCCACATGTCCCACTCGGTGAAACCATCGACAATCCACTCGGCCAGCACTTTGCCGGCACCACCACCTTGCGCGATACCGAAGGTGAATGTGTGTGCCTCAAATGCGTTCTGAACACCCGGCATCGGACCAATCAGCGGCAGACCGTCCGGGGCGTATGGGATCGGTCCGTTGATCACACGACCAACGCCCGATGTCGCCATCAGCGGCACGCGCTCCATCGCGTCGGTGACGATATCCTCGATGCGGTCCAGATCATCGTTCCACAGCTGGAAGCTGAAGTCTTCGGGCATCGGATCATCCTCGGTCATCCAATGGCCCTTGCAGTTGGGCTCATACGGACCAAGGTTGAAGCCGTTCTTTTCCTGCCGCAGATAGTAAGAGATATCCACGTCACGCAGCAGCGGCAGTTTCTTACCACCGTTTTCCTTCGACCAGGCTTCGATTTCAGGCACTTCGTCCGTCAACAAATACTGGTGGCTCATGACCATCGCAGGAACGGTTCGCCCGCCGAACGGCTTGAACCATTCACCTACACGTTGCGCATAGTATCCGGCCGCGTTCACGACATAGTCACAGTCGATATCACCCTTTTCGGTGTGCACGGTCCATGTGCCATCTTCCTTCTGCGTCACACCGGTCGCAGGGGTGAACCGCAAAATCTTCTGACCCATGTCGCGGGCGCCTTTGGCCAACGCCTGCGTCAGCTGCGCCGGGTCGATGTCACCATCGCTTGGGTCAAACAGCACGCCCTCAAGGTCGTGGGTTTCAAGGAACGGGTATTGGTCCTTGGCCTGTTCCGGCGTCCACATCTCCATCTCGATGCCCTGATAGCGGCCCATGGCGCATGCGCGCTCGAACTCCTGCATCCGCTCTTTGCTGTGTGCCAGACGGATCGAGCCGGACTGATGATAGTTCATCGGATAGTCGACCTCTTCCCCAAGGCGCGCATACAGCTCGGTTGAGTAGCGCTGCATGTTCATGATCGCCCAAGAGGTCGAGAAGGTAGGCACGTTACCAGCCGCGTGCCAGGTCGAGCCAGCAGTCAGCTCGTTCTTTTCCAGCAAAACGCAGTCAGTCCAGCCCTTTTTGGCCAGATGGTAGAGCGAGGAGGCCCCCACCACACCGCCACCGATGATGACCACGCGGGCTTTCGTCGGAAAATCACTCATGTCTTTCAGTTCCTGTTATTGCGCCTCTTGAGGCAGGTCGTCCGTGATGTCGTAGTAGTCACCCTTGTCAGCCACAAAGATGTGGCGGGCGAGTTTCAGTCCGGTAGGTGCATCCAGCACTCCCATGGAAATCGAAATCGTGTCTTCGTCATTGTGCTGCCAGAACAGGAATGAACCGCAATTCCGGCAGAATCCGCGCCGGGCAATATCCGAGGCGCGGAACCAGCTAAGCGTATCGCTGGCCGTAAAGCTCAGATTGTCCTGATGAGTCCAGGTCGAGGCCCAGACATGGCCCGATTGCCTGCGACACTGGCCGCAATGGCAAACTGATGGTGGCGACAGCTCTCCTTCAATCGTGAAAGCCACCGAACCGCACAGACAAGAACCAGTATGCATTACCTTATCCTCTTGCTGCGGGCGTGGTGCTGGTTCCCAGCAACACACCGTAGATGATGAAACACGTCGCCATGACCCGGCGCACCCAGATGTTGAACACCGCGCCCAGCGCTGCTTTGCCCATCAGGGCACCCAGTAGTGTGAAGCCTGTGTAGCTGAGCGTTGTGATGAACAAAGCGGTCGGCATGATGACCGTCATTTGCTGCCAGATCGGCACATCGGGCTGCACGAACTGCGAAAACGCAGCAAGGTAACCGGCAACACTTTTTGGGTTGATTGTGGCAACGGCCAGCGCATGCAGATAGACGTGGCGCGCAGGGCGTTCCGTTGCAGGAGCCGGTTTAGTCGCGTTCATCCAACCGCGAACACCCAGCCAGATCAGAAAGCCGGCACCGATCAGCTTGGCAATAAAGAACCCTGTCGGAGAGGCCGCGATCAATGCGGTTATGCCTAACGCCGACAAGATCAGAAATGCACTGGCCTGTGTCAGGATCGCCAGCACGCCCAGCATCGCCTTGGGGAACGGCAGGCTCATCCCGTTTGAGATGCAGTTGACTGCATTCGGGCCCGGGGTGGTCACGAATACCACCCAGAAAACCGCAAATATGGTCCACGCCTCAAAGCTCATCAGTACACCGGTGGAGCGATGACCCAGACTGCAACAGCAGGCTCGTCATAGGGGTTGGACCATTGGTAGGGCTCGTGCTTGATCCGGAAACTGTCGCCGGGACCAACGGTGTATTCGCGATCTCCGATTTTCAGATCAAGCTGGCCAGAAACCAAATAGCCGACTTCCTGCGTGGGGCGGTTCGCCGGGGTTTGCATATGGGAGTGCGGCTGAAATGTGGAATGCACCATCTCGAAATCGTCGGTCAGATCGGGTGAAAGCAGCTCTTCGATTAGCCCTTCTTCGCCCGAACCCATGGGACGGCGTGATCCCGCGCGAACAATATGACCCTGTTCGTCAGCAGGTGCAGCCGAATGTGCGAACAACATCGACATCGGAACACCCAGACATTGAGCAATCTGCCGCAGATCAGAGATCGAGGGCTCTGACATGTCGCGTTCAACCTGACTGAACCAACCGACTGATCGATCAAGCTTGGCAGCTATCTCGGCAAGTGTCAGTCCGCGCGCCTTTCTCAAAGCACGGATATCGGCACCAAGTGTCGCGCTATGAGGGGCTTGGTCGTTCAAGAACCGCTCCGAATCTCGTGAAATTTTCTCCTCGTTTTTCACGATGCCTCGAATCGGTGAAAAAACCAAGCGTTTTTTCATTTGCTGCGATCATAGGCATTGGCTATGTCCGGCGCATGTGGATCGCGATCATGTATCTTTGGGCCATCAACGGGCTGACACTGTTGGCTTTTGGCTGGGACAAGCTGCGTGCTCGTCGCAAGAAGCGACGGATACCGGAACGCAGGATGTTGTGGCTGGCCGCTCTGGGCGGAAGCCCCGGCGCTCTGGTCGGGCGCTGGATTTTTCAGCACAAGACCCGCAAGCGCAGCTTTTCTGTCTGGTTATTCGCGATCACTGCTATTCAGTTGGCGACTTACTATTTAATAGCGTCAGGCGCTTTATCGCTACAATCGTGATCAAAGGCGAGCAATCATGCCTTACAAGGCACGCTGCAAATCATCCGCTGTAAGTACTGGCTGAATTTCAATTGATGCGTTGAGCGCTGCAAACAGCGGTTCGTTGAGCTTAGGCATCCGGGCCTGATCTGTTTCTTCAAAGATGATGATACCCATGCGCTTACCATCTTCGAGCGCGAAGTAAGACGCCTCGGCCTTGACCTCTTCGATCAGCCCGGCAATCGCCTTAACCAATGTACCGTCGCGCTCAGCCTCGTTTCCTTTTTCAACCGGAATCGTGAATTTCATCATCAAACGCATTGTGTTCTCCAATACTTGAACCTGCAGCGCTTGTATCAGAAACCGCTCAATCGCTCACGCGGTATCCACGCGCAGCGTTTTCTCAGACCTTTGAATCATCGTCTATGACTAGGCAAACACAGTCGACAAAATCGCACCAATCGCGTCTGCGTCAGCTTGGGTAAAGGCATCAGGCTGATCACTGTCGATATCAAAGACCGCTATGATTTCGCCCGCGGCATTCCGAACCGGCAGCACCAGTTCTGAACGTGTCGATGACGCGCAGGCAATGTGCCCCGGGAATGCATCCACATCCGGCACCAGTTGCGTTTCACCTGTGCGAGCAGCTGCACCGCAAACACCGCGCTCGAATGGAATGACAAGACAGCCGTGCCCGCCCTGATAAGGCCCTATCTTCAATAGACCCGGTTCAGTCACACGATAGAAACCCGTCCAGTCGAACCGATCATCCGAATGGTGCACTTCGCAGGTAACAGTCGCCATGAGTGCGACTTCATCGGTTTCACCTTCAGTCAGTGCAGCGATTGTCTTTGCAAGCGTGTCGTAATCGGCGGTCATGGCAATGCTCTTGATAGATTTGGGAAAGGACTTCCCTTTCCCAAACCCGGTTTCATTCGATCCGGAAGTATTTGGAAATAGCCGAGGCGTCAAACACGTTCGATCGCGATGGCCGTACCTTCACCACCCCCGATGCAAATGGCAGCCACACCTCGTTTGAGTCCGCGTTTCTCAAGCGCGTTCAGCAGTGTCACCATGATGCGAGCACCGGACGCACCGATAGGATGGCCCAGTGCACACGCACCACCGTTTACGTTTACCTTATCGCGCTGAAGACCCATTTCATGCATGAACGCCATCGGAACAACGGCGAAGGCTTCGTTGACTTCCCAAAGATCAACCTCATCAGCACTCCAACCGATCCGATCAAGAAGTTTCCGGGCAGCAGGAACGGGGGCCGTTGTGAAAAGACCCGGCGCTTGCGCATGGCTGGCGTGTCCGACAATCCTTGCACGCACCGTCAATCCCTTTGCCTCGGCCGCGTCTGCGGAAGCCAAAACCAGTGCGGCTGCACCATCTGAGATTGACGAGGAATTGGCAGCTGTCACGGTGCCATCCTTGCGGAAGGCTGGCTTCAGCGTCGGAATTTTCTCAGGGCGGGCAGATTTGGGCTGTTCATCTGCATCGTGAGAAGTTTCACCTTTGCGGCTTTTGACGAGAACCGAGGCGATTTCACCATCGAAAGCTCCACTCTCCTGCGCAGCCAGTGCATTCGACAACGACCTAAGCGCATACTCATCCTGCGCCTCGCGTGTGAATTGGTAGGCTTCAGCGCAGTCTTCCGCGAACGTCCCCATCAAACGGCCTTTTTCATAGGCATCTTCCAGACCATCCAGAAACATATGGTCTACGACCTGGCCATGGCCGATCCGGGCACCGCCGCGCATTTTGGGCAGAAGATACGGGGCGTTGGTCATGCTCTCCATTCCGCCAGCAACCATCGTAGCCGCATGGCCTAGCGAAATCTGGTCAAAGGCCATCATTGCCGCCTTCATGCCCGATCCGCACATCTTGTTCAGCGTGGTGGCCGGCACCTCTTCGCCAAGTCCCGCTGCGAATCCAGCCTGCCGAGCCGGAGCCTGACCCTGTCCGGCCGGAAGAACGCAGCCCATCAGCACTTCGTCTACTGTCGATGTACCCGCACCGTCGAGAGCTGCGCGGATAGCGGCCCCACCCAGATCAGCAGCGGCAACCCCATCAAACATACCCTGGAACCCACCCATCGGCGTCCGGGCGGCACCGGCGATCACGACCTCTTTCATCTCAACTCCTCCTCTTTTGATGAGTTGAATACCGAATGGTAAGAAATGCCGTCTAGCGTATTTCTACGAGGTTTTTTCAGTTTTGGAGAGTGGCGCCAATGGCTCTGACCAGCAGCACGACCGGCACGACGCAGGTTATTACAGTTCGCGCGGATCGGATTGATGCCGCCATGGCCATCCAATTCAAAGAGGACATGCGATGCCAAACCGAAGGCGGACCCACACGCGTCATACTGGACCTGAGCTCTGTCGAATTCATCGATTCCAGTGGTCTGGGAGCGATAGTCGCCTCGATGAAGCAACTCGGCAACGGGCGCACTCTGGATCTGGCCGGGCTTCATCCGGTTGTTGAAAAGGTATTTCGATTAACGCGCATGGACACCGTTTTCAGATTGTATCCAACCATGGACAGCGCCCTTTCGACGGCGGTGGAACAATAGTCGGCGGGAGTTGACGGGTGTGAACCGCAAGTGTGACAAGAAATGCCTTGAGCTGAGCTTTCCGGCAGTCGAAGCGGAGGCAAGCATTGGGATTGCGACGCTTAGCGCGCGATTGACCCAAAACGGTTTGCCTGAACACAAAACCGATGACGTCAAGATTGCCCTTGCAGAGGCCATCAATAACGTTGTCGAGCATGCCTATTCGGGAATAGCCCCGGCAAATGTGCAGGTGAATTGCCGCCTTTGCAAAGAACGTTTGGAAATCGTGATCTCGGATAGCGGTGCTCCGTTGCCCGGCCTGCGCATTCCTGACGGCAAACCGGCGGCATTGGGATCAAGCATTCAGAACCTGCCAGAAGGCGGATTTGGCTGGTTCCTGATCCACCAGCTTACAAGCGAAATTCGCTACGAACGGTATGACGGTAACAACCATTTGTGCTTGCGATTTGACCTGTAAGAGCGGCATCGAATGGCCACAATAACGCCGTTTTCGCACCATTGTCGCGCCGCAAACAAATGTGAAAAACAGAATGTAGCTCAGATAGCTTCCCTCGGCGCCTTGTGTCACAGCCCCCACCCAGTGAACGGCGCCGAGGAACTTCTCCTTGAAATGACTGGACAAACTTTAAGCGCGTTCTAGTGTCGGCGTGTTCAAAGGGAGAGCGGTATCATGCGTGATTTGCACATGCCGGGCCGATCCGAGGTTCTGGCGACTGAGGGGATGTGCGCAACATCTCATCCACTGGCGGCTAAGGTAGCTCTGGATATTCTGGCTCAAGGTGGCAATGCGATGGATGCCGCAATTGCAGGCGCGGTGTTGCTGGGTATTTGCGAACCTCAGATGACCGGCCTCGGCGGTGATTGCTTTGTGCTCTATAACCGCCCCGGTGAAAATAACATTCGCGCTTTGAACGGATCGGGCCGGGCCGCGTCCGCCGCGACAGCGCAATCGCTGCGTGCTCAAGGTCTGTCTGCTGTGCCGCTGAACAGCCCTGATGCAGTCACCATACCCGGCGCAGTGGATGCATTTTGTTATTTGGCAGAAACAGAAGGACGTCTGGGTCTCGATACCATTCTGCAACCAGCTATTCAGTACGCTGAGATTGGCGTGCCCGTCGCCCCGCGCGTGGCGTTTGACTGGGCAACCGGGGTCTCAACCTTGCAAGGTGCGGCGCGAGACCACTATCTGATCAACGGCAAAGCGCCCAAAATCGGGCAAGTTTTCCGCTCACCCGGGCAGGCAGAAGTCTTACGGCGAATTGCCACAGAAGGTCGGGATGCATTTTATTCAGGGGAAATTGCTGATGACATGATCGCCACCCTGACAGCCAAAGGTGGCGTACACACGGCCAAGGATTTCGCAGATACAAAGTGCAGTGAAACCCAACCGGTCAGTGGCGAGTATGGCGGCACGGAACTCGTCGAGCACCCACCAAACGGTCAAGGCGCAACTGCAATCCTTCTACTGAATATCTTGAAGCATTTCGATTTGGCCGGGATGGATCCATGGGGCGCCGAGCGCGTTCATATCGAGGCCGAAGCAACCAAGCTTGCCTATGATGCAAGGGACCGATTCATCGCGGATCCGAACTACACCACCCGAATGGAGCATTTTCTGGCGCCAGAAACCGCCGCAGAACTGGCTGCATTGATCAATCCACAAAAAGCGATGGCAGCCGCAGCGCCATTGACCGAGGCGGTTCACAAAGACACGGTTTACATCACGGTCGTGGACCGGGACCGTATGGCCGTATCACTCATCTATTCCATCTTTCACAGCTTCGGGTCGGGGATTGCTTCTGACAAGTTCGGGATTTTGCTGCAAAATCGGGGGGCCGGTTTCACACTCGAGGCGGGGCACCCTAACGAGCTTGGTGGCGGTAAACGTCCAATGCACACCATCATTCCCGGCATGTTGCGCCAGAACGGCAAGGTTACGATGCCATTTGGTGTAATGGGCGGCGCGTATCAGCCAACTGGCCATGCGCGCTTCTTGTCAAACCTCACCGATTTTGGCCTTGAACTGCAACAAGCAGTGGATGCGCCACGCGCCTTTGTCGAAGATGGCGCTTTGAAACTGGAACGAGGCTATTCAGATCAAGTTTCGGGACAATTATCCGAATTTGGCCACAATGTTGAGGTCAGGGAAACGCCATTAGGCGGAGCTCAGGCCATACGAATCCGTGAAGACGGAGTTCTGGAAGGTGCAAGTGACCCGCGAAAAGACGGTTGCGCCCTAGGCTATTGATGAAAACCCAAAGGCGTCAATTTCAACAGGTCAAATCAGTTCAACTGGAAGTGCAGCGGGTACGACCCGTCTTCGAATGGTCCAAACATATCTGGGATATCCGGATGGTCCACCGGTTCACCGGATTGGTCCTCAACCAGATTTTGTTCAGAAACATAAGCCACATAGAAGGATTGATCGTTCTCGGCCAACAGGTGGTAGAACGGTTGATCCTTGATCGGACGGCTGTCTTCCGGGATCGCCTGATACCATTCTTCGGTATTTGCAAATTCCGGATCCACGTCAAAAATCACCCCTCGGAAGGGATGTTTTTTGTGTCGAACCACCTGACCCAGGCGGTACTTGGCATGTGTCTTCAGCATTGTTTCAGCCCCCAAACACGTTACTACATCTTTCCGGGCCGGATTGCCAATCATTGATCTGAAATTCAGGGAAACAGTCTGTGAACCTCATACTGACAGTGTTCGAAATCGTGGCCCCAGTATTCCTGTTGTCAGGGATTGGATTCACGTGGGTTAAGCTGGGATTCGAGTATCGGCTTCAGTTCGTTACACGTTTTGCGATGACATTGGCGGTGCCCAGCCTGATCTTCGTCGCCCTGATGCAGACCGAAATCCCGGGTGGGGATCTATCCCGGTTCACGCTCGCAACCATTGCAGCCAATCTTATTCTGGCTGTCGTTTTCTGGGTGCTGGTTCGCGTGCTGAAGCTCGAGCAACGCACATATCTTTCTCCGCTTATATTTGGGAATACCGGCAATCTGGGCCTACCATTGTGCATCTTTGCATTTGGTCAGGCCGGACTTGGGTATGCGGTGATTTTCCTGGCCGTTACGGCTTTGTTTTCATTCACTTACGGCATCTATCTGGTCGCGGGAAAAGGTGCATTTGGCAAAGTTGTACGTGAACCCATGGTGTGGGCGACATTGCTGGGTGCCCTGTTTCTGTGGCGCGGATGGGAAACACCCTTGTTCCTGACAAATACGCTGGATTTGCTGGGGCAGATGGCGGTTCCGATGATGCTGATTACTGTTGGGGTCGCGATCGCGCGCCTGACAACCCACAGCCTGGGTCAAGCAGTCTGGTTGTCGATGCTTAAGCTGGCAGTGTGCTTTGCCTTGGGGTGGGGAATCGCCGTTGCCTTTGAACTCGAAATGATCGCGTTTGGTGTACTTGTCGTACAGATGTGTACGCCGGTTGCGGTGACCTCATATCTGTTGGCTGAGCGGTTCAATGCCAACTCGGACGCGGTTGCCGGAATGGTTATGGTCTCGACACTGCTTTCAGTGGCCGCATTACCTGTCGTTCTGGCTATGGTTTTGTAACGATTGTGATTTCCTAAGCGGTCAATTTGCGCTAGAATGCCGAAAAAAGGCACGAGGCACATGAGCAGAATTCTTTTCGTACTCTTCGGGGTGCTTCTTTTGGCATCCTGCGGGGGCGGGTCTCAACGACCCCCCAGCAATCTGAATGACGCCTGCAGCATTGCGCGCGAGCGTCCGGATTTCATCAAGGCCTTCAAAAGCACCGAACGCAAATGGGGTGTTCCCGTGCATGTTCAGATGGCCACGATCTATCAGGAAAGCCGTTATCGGCATGATGCACGCACCCCACATAAATACGTACTGGGCGTGATCCCCATGGGACGTCAAAGCAGTGCCTATGGGTTCAGTCAGGCACTGGACGGAACATGGGATGAGTATCAACGCGAAACCGGGAAACGCCGCGCGAAGCGGGATCGGATTCGTGACGCATCTGACTTTGTCGGCTGGTACATGAACAAAAGCTATGAGCGGAACGGTATCCACCCCAGCGATACGCGCAATCAGTATCTGGCATATCACGAAGGGCATACTGGCTTCTCGCGTGGTACCTACAACAACAAGTCGTGGCTGCTGCGGGTAGCCAACGATGTTGACGCCCGCGCGCAGCTTTATCAGGCCCAGTTGGCCAGCTGCAGATACTAGTTAGTACCCTTGCGGGTCAGCGATCAACTGACCCGCTTCTTTTTCTGTTGGAAAACAGGCTCTGATCCACAGACCCTGTCTCGTTCAACGGGCCAAGCAAAACGGTTGTCTGACTGCCTGCATTGTCATGAATAACCCATTTGCGCAGTTCGATCGGCTCACCAGTGAACATCAGTTCAATGCGACCCGATTCCGGGTTTTTGGGATCCTGTGCAGTCACAACAGTCGCTGTGCCATCAAAATCATGCCCCACGACCATATTGGCCTGATTCAGGTTCACGTTCCGGGCCAGAACCAACGATAGCGGTGTACGCTTTAGCGGATACTGCTCGGGTGGCTGATTGGACTTAGGATCAAAAATCATCACCGTACCAGCGCGCGCAAGTACCACAGCACTGTTGGGCGGATCGTATTCGAACCGCATCTTTCCCGGTCTTTGCAGCCACAGCTTACCTGTGCTGAGCGATCCGTCGTCGTTCACTTGCGTGAACGTCGTCTGAACCGTCTTCATATTGTTCAGGTAGTTGGAAATCTGAGAGAGAGGCAGCTTATCAGCAGCCCAGGCCGCCGGAGCAACCAGTGTAAATGCAAGGGCAAAGGCAATCTGTTTCATAAGCTACCAGATAAGCGCTTTGCCCTAGTTATTAAATATCCTACTGCTCAGGAACGAGGATTTCGCGCTTACCGACGTGATTTGCCGCCGAAACAACGCCTTCGTCCTCCATTTGCTCAACAAGTCGCGCAGCTTTGTTGTAGCCAATGGCGAGTTTCCGCTGAATGTACGAGGTCGAGCATTTGCGATCCTTGATCACAATCGCCACCGCTTGATCATACAGTGCATCCTCACCGTTGGTATTGCCACCTGTGTTGAGCCCCAGAACCGCATCGATGTTATCGGCCTTGTCCTCGGCAGGACCATCAACGACACCACCAATATAGTCCGGCGGACCAAACTGCTTGAGGTGGTTCACAACCTCTTCGACTTCTTCATCCGAAACAAACGGGCCATGGCAGCGCGTGATCTTAGCACCGCCGGCCATATAGAGCATATCACCCTGCCCCAGCAGTTGTTCTGCACCCATTTCACCAAGAATGGTGCGGCTATCGACCTTCGAGGTTACCTGGAAAGATATCCGGGTGGGGAAGTTCGCTTTGATCGTACCGGTGATCACATCCACCGACGGGCGCTGCGTGGCCATGATCAGGTGAATGCCTGAGGCACGCGCCATCTGTGCCAGACGCTGGATACAGGCTTCGATTTCTTTACCTGCAACCATCATCAGGTCCGCCATCTCGTCGACGATGACCACGATATAGGGCATGGCCTTGGGCTCGAACTCTTCGGTCTCGAACATCGGTTCGCCGGTTTCATCGTCGAAGCCGGTCTGAACTGTACGACTGAACATCTCACCCTTGGCCAGCGCATCCTTCACACGGCCATTATAGCCCGCAATGTTACGCACACCCATCTTGGACATCTTGCGATAGCGGTCTTCCATCTCGCCCACGACCCATTTCAAGGCAACAACCGCCTTTTTGGGGTCGGTAACGACCGGCGACAGCAGATGCGGAATGCCGTCATAGACCGAAAGTTCCAGCATTTTGGGGTCGATCATGATCAGGCGGCATTCATCCGGCGACAGCTTGTACAGCAGCGACAGGATCATGGTATTGATCGCAACCGACTTACCCGAACCTGTCGTACCCGCGATCAGGAGGTGAGGCATCTTGGCAAGGTTGGCAACGACCGAGTCACCGCCGATGTCCTTGCCCAGTGCAAGCGGCAATGCCTGATTGCCATCGCCAAAGTCACGGCTTGCAAGAATCTCGCGCAGAACAACCATTTCGCGGTTTTCGTTCGGAAGTTCGATACCGATGACCGAGCGGCCCGGCACCGTTGAAACACGTGCCGAAAGGGCTGACATCGAGCGGGCAATGTCGTCCGCCAAACCGATCACACGGCTGGCTTTCAGGCCCGGCGCAGGTTCCAGCTCGTACATGGTGACCACAGGGCCAGGACGGACGCTGACGATCTCGCCCTTTACGCCGTAATCATCCAGAACATTTTCCAGCATCCGAGCGTTTTCTTCCAACGCTTCATCACTCAGATGGTGGCGTTGAATGCCGGTCGGATTGGTCAACAAGCCCAGTGGCGGCAGTTCGAAATCCGAGTGACGCTCTTCAAAGGACAAGGTAGGCTGCGCCTCGGCCTGCGCACGGCGGGATGGCAGAACATTCCGGCGAACTGGTTGAGCTACAACCGGCTTGCGTGGCTCGGCAACGGGAATTTTCATCGCTGGTGCCGCGGGGGCTACAGGCTCAACTGCTTCCTCAAACACCGCCTCGTCGTCGTAGCCCGGATCCGACAAATCATCCTGAACATAACCAGCTTCAGACGCGTAGTCCGGTTCGGGCGCGTATTCGTTGATCTGAGGCTGTTCCCACTGTGGTGCTTCCATCGCCGTCATCGGTGGCTCTGGCGGCAATCCATCAGATGTGAGCGGCGGCTCGACAGGCAATTCGCCCGATTGCATCGAATTCAGGATCAACGGGTCCGGCCCTCTGCCCCGGCCTTTGGTCAGCGGCAGATTGGGATCGGGTTCAGGGGTCAGCTCTCCTGTTGCAACTTTGCGGTTGCGCACGGCTGCCGAGATTTTTGAGCGAATACGGTCCTCGCCCGGCATTTCATCATAGCCCTGGACCGGTTCGGGATCCACCAATTCCGGCTCTGGCATAGGTTCGGGGCGACGGATCAGAGCAGGCATCCGCGCCAACAGCCCCGTTTTGGCCACTGGTTCGGGTTGCTCAATCTCCGGTTCCTCAAAGATGGGGTCGGCGTAGGCCAGCTCATCATCAAACGTGGCCAGTGCGGGTTCAGCACGCGCTGCCTTGCGTTCTTCCCATTGCGCCCGACGTTCACGGGCCGCCTGGGCAGTCGCAGTGGCTCCACGGCCCAGAAGTTTCATCATCATGTCATATGACATCACGAGACCCAGCAGGAAGGCGCGGAACCCGCGCTGAACATCAACTTTGCTAAAGCCGAGTACGAATACCCCAAGCGCCAACATGCCTACAGCCATGGCCAGAGACATCAGCTTGACCAGAAAGTGTGAGGAGATTGGCAAAAGCGTCAGCAAAGCACCCATTACGGTGTCGCCGAATAGACCGCCAAGGCCATAGCTGTGTGTTGCACGCCACTCCGCACCCGGCACCAGCGTCGCAGCATATACTGATACAACCGCAATCCAGATTGGTGCAAAAATCAAACGGGCGACAGCGCGCTCTTCGCTGAAATGGCCCGTGAAACGGACACCCCAACCGATAAGCACCAGCGCAACACCCAGACTGCCCCAGCCCACGATCATGAACAAAGGCGCGGCAATCGATGCCCCAATCCGCCCCATCCAGTTCTGTACCGGTGCATCTGTTGACACCATCCAGTTCGGATCATCGGGCGTGTAGGACCAGATCATCGCCGCAGATGCCAAACCCAACAGGATCAGGGCAATTCCGATCAGTTCCTTACTGCGCCGCTCAAGTGCGGCCTGAGTCGTGCTGTCCAACAATGGGTCGCGATTGCGCGCGTTCAAAGATGCCATTTTGCCCTCGTACCTCACGAATAGATGCAGTCGCGGAGTGTAATCAGCCCGCGCTGCAACTCTGTTTTTGGGGCCACCATTGCGACCCTGATAAATTCTTCGCCCGGGTTCTGCCCCGGATCACCTTGTGAAAGATATGCGCCCGGCAGAACCCGAACGCCGGTCTCCTGCCACAGTTTCAATGCGGTTGCTTCGCCGCTCTCGACCGGCAGCCACAGGAAAAAGCCAGCTTCGGGGGGCATATAGCCCTGTACCCCTGCAAACACCTCGTCTGCGATGGCGTATTTCTCCTGATAGAGCGCGCGATTTTCCTGAACATGAACCTCATCTGCCCAGACCTTGGCCGCTGCAGCTTGCAGAGGCGCTGGCAGAGGTGCACCGGAATAGGCGCGCAACTGTTTCACCCGTTTGATGGTTTCCGGCCCACCAGCAATAAGGCCCGAGCGCAGACCAGCCAGATTCGACCGTTTCGAAAGCGAGTTGAACAATGTGATCCGCTCAGGATCCGCGCCAAGCTCCTGCGCAACTGTCAGCACGCCGGTAGGAGCCTCTTCCCGATAAATCTCCGAGTAACACTCATCGGCGAAAATGCGAAAATCATACTTCTCGGCAAGCTGGATCAGCTCAGCCCAATACTCGCGTGATGCGACCGCGCCCTGCGGATTGGCCGGCGAGCAGATATAGGCAATAGCGGTACGATTCAGCACATCCTCGGGCAATCCAGCGTAATCCGGCAGATGTCCCGTAGTTGCAGTGGCAGGCACAAAGTAAGGCTCGGCGCCAACCGAAATCGAAGCCACCATGTAGACCTGATAGAAAGGGTTCGGGCAAAGAATGACAGGCCTTTGACCATTTTTCTGCTCAGGGCACAGTGCCATGGCGGCGTTATACAGGCCTTCACGCGTACCATTTAGCGCCATGACGTTGGCGTCGGCATCTAAGGAAACGCCATACCTGCGCCCGACCCAATCGATGATGGCTGCCCGCAGCTCTGGCGATCCTTCATTTGGCGGATAGCCCCGAAAATCCGCGGCATTTTCCATGATGATGTCGGTAACCCAACCGGGAAAATCGTGTTTGGGCTCACCAATCGTCATATGCACGACTTCACCGCCCGGCTGATGGTGATCCAACAGGGCGCGCAGACGCGGGAATGCATAAGCCGGTAGGTTCGAAAACCGCTCGGGGAAATTCATAACTACTGCCTCAATACCGGGATCATTTTCGCCCCGTTTTTTTGGCAGATTACAGGGCACGCCCTGCTTCGTCCAGACAAAGAGGTGCCGAATCAGGGGATTGTGGCATTCAGGCCAACGCAGTTTCGGCCGCTGATCCCAGGCGCAGCAAGACTTCTTCAGACCCCGGATAACCCAGCATCATCAACCCGCACCCCGGGGTTCCGGTAGGCAAAGTCAACGCCGCCAGACCCATCAGATTCCCGATACGCGTGTTGCGCAGGGCCAGAAGATTCTCGGTCACGTAATACTCATGATCGCTCATCAACCGATCCAGGTTTGGTGGCAGTATTGGCGCAGTCGGCGCAAGAACCGCATCGAATCCGGAAGTCGCCTCATCCCACGCAGCCCGACAGGCCTTCAGCCTGGACCACGCCGCAACATAGTCCGGACCGGAATATTCTTTCCCCATGCGGAACCGCTCCAGTATCTCCGGGTACATCGCATCTGGATTGGCCTCGATCACATCACGCCACAGCCCATAGGCTTCGGTCGTGTACAAAACACCTGACAAGGCCATCGCTTCGTTCAATTCAGGCACTTCGAGCGGGACGATTTCGGCTCCTGCATCCCGCAAACACTGCAGGGCGTACTCATAGGCCTCGCGCGGGGAGTCGCGCAGATCGTCTTTGGCTACGTTCTGCAAATCCGCAAAACGGCGGCCCTTCAATGTTGAGCCGCGCAAATCGGCCACTGGTTTGCCTTCCAGAAGCGCCAGCATATGCGCTGCATCCTCGACCGAGCGCGCCAGCGGCCCCACGGTATCGAACCTCAGGCAAAGCGGCACTGTACCCTCAAGGCTGACACGTCCGGCGGTTGTTTTCAGACCCACCAGGTTGTTCCACGCAGAGGGAATTCGGACCGACCCACCTGTATCCGAACCAATCCCACACGCCGCCAGACCCCACGCAACCGATGCCGCCGCACCTGAAGATGACCCGCCTGGCACCGCATCTTCATCATCCACACAAGGCGGTGTGTCGGTGATCGGGTTCAGGCCCAAACCGGAAAAGGCGAGCTCGCTCATATGGGTTTTGCCAAGGCAGACCGTCCCCATTGCCGTGGCATTGCGCACAACAACGGCGTCATGATCAGGTACCCGCCCCTTCAGAAGAGCCGAACCTGCCTCTGTCCCAATACCAGCGGTGTCGAAGAGGTCTTTCCAACTGATCGGAACCCCATCCAGCAGGGAACGGCGAAGCCCAAGCCCCGCCCGCTCCTGCGCGGCTTTCGCCTCTGCCCGGGCACGATCGTGGGTTACGCGGGCATAAATTCGGTCCCGATGCGGGTGCGCGTCAATCGCCGCAAGATAGGTCTCCGTCAGCTCAACCGGATCGATCTGCCCCATGCCAATACCCCGGCCCAGATCACACGCTGTCATGGTCAGCCAATCCTGCATCACACCCCTCCCGAATTCTGTGCTTTCGGGGACGGTAGCGACAGGACCGCACATGGACAATCCCGAAAGGGCGCGCATATTGCACATCATGACAAAGGCTTCGGATATCCTGATCGTTGGTGGCGGCCTGAACGGCCCTGCCTTGGCACTGGCACTTGCGCAGACCGGGCATTCAGTGACCGTGATTGATGCTCTGGCTCAGAAGGTGCGCAAGAACGCTGCCTTTGACGGGCGGGCCTATGCGCTTGCACTCGCATCAAAGCGATTGCTGGACGCCATCGGAGTTTGGGAGCGCGTCGCAGACTACGCCCAGCCGATGTTAGAAATCAAGGTGACTGACGGCCATGCCGGTGCTGGTCCTGCGCCCTTCTTCATGCATTTCGACCATGCCGAAATAGAAGAAGGCCCCATGGGTTACATGGTAGAAGATCGCCATCTGCGCCGCGCCTTTCTGGATGCAATGGCCGAAAACGAACGAATTACGGAAATCAGTGGCAAAACCGTTGTGTCTCAGGACGCGGATGTGTCCGGGGCAACGGTCACGCTGAATGACGGGACAACCCTCGCGGGCGAACTGCTTGTCGGATGTGACGGGCGTCGCAGCGGAACAGCGCAACGAGCAGGCATCAAGCGAACCGGTTGGGATTATGGCCAAACCGCGCTCGTATGCGCCATCGAACACGACCTGCCGCATCACGGCGTCGCACACCAGTTTTTCATGCCGCCGGGACCACTGGCGATCCTGCCTTTGACTGGAAATCGCAGCTCAATTGTCTGGAGCGAGCGTACAGAGACAGCTCACCAGATCAATGCCATGTCCGAGGCAGACTATCTTCAGGTTCTGAGGCCCCGTTTCGGGGACTTTCTGGGCGAAATACGGCTGCAGGGCGATCGCTTCACCTATCCGCTGAACTTGACGATCGCAAATTCATTCATCTCGGATCGTCTCGCTCTGGTTGGGGATGCAGCCCACGGCATGCACCCGATTGCCGGTCAGGGGTTGAACGCGGGCCTGCGCGATGTTGGCGCTCTGGCCGAGGTCCTCACACTGGCCGGTCGCCGCGGTGAAGACATCGGTTCGACACTGGTTCTGGAACGATATCAGGAGTGGCGCCGTTTCGACACCGCAGCGCTTGCAATGGCGACGGACGTGTTCAACAAGCTGTTTTCGAACGACAACCCTATCCTGCGGATGGGGCGTGATATTGGTATGGGGATTGTCGGCTCATTGCCGGGCCTGCGCCGGGGCTTTGTGCGCGAAGCAGCCGGGCTGACGGGTGATCTGCCCAAACTGCTGCAGGGTCGCGCGATCTAGTCGAGCTCGCGCGCCTCATCCACCAGCATGACCGGAATGCCATTGCGGATCGGAAACGCTAGACCAGCAGCCTTGGACACGAGTTCCTGCCGGTCAGCATCATAATGCAGTGTCGTATGGGTCTGCGGACAGATCAGTGCCTCAAGCATGTGCCGGTCAAAGGCAAATTCAGAATCGGTCATTGCAGTGTTTCCTCATTTGATCCGCCTCGCAGCGAAAACTCGATCAGTGTCACAAGTGTCTCACGCCGAGTACGCAGGCAAGGTGCCTCAAGCAGGGCCTGTTTATCCTCGGGGTCGAAATCCAATAGCATCGAAAGCGAATTGACCAACAATTCGTCGTCAGCATCCTTCAACGTGTCCCAATCGGTCGACAACTGGCGCGAAGAAAAGAAGCGCTCCAAAAGCTCAAGGAACCGCGCACGGTTAAAGCTGTCATCCAATTCAGCCTTACCCAGATCGCGATCAAAGCCATCCCATGAGACCTGACAGCGGCGATACGGGGTAAAACTGTCCAGCTCGGACTTGATCCGAAAGCGTGAAATCCCGGTCAGCGTGATCAGATACCGGCCGTCTTCGGTTTCGGAGAATTGCGTCACACGGCCAGCACAGCCGATCTGATGCAGCTTGTTCTCATTGCTAAGGCAAGGGTTTGGCTGAACCATACCGATCAGCCGTTCCTGCGTTTTCAACGCATCGTCCAGCATCTGCAGATAGCGCGGCTCGAAGATGTGCAACGGCAAGCGTGAACGGGGCAGCAACAGCGCCCCGGGCAATGGAAAAACGGATACCATATCCGGCAGGTCGGCGGGATGCATCATGTACCCGAGTGTAGTCCTGAACGGGAATTAGGCAAATATCATCGAGCTGAGCTTGCGTCGCCCATTCAGAACAATGGGATCATTGGGCTTGAGCGCATCGAAAACGGTGAACAACTGCGTCTTGGCCGCGCCGTCGTTCCATTCACGGTCCCGGCGGAACAGCTCGAGCAATTGTGCCACTGCTTCTTCGACATCCCCATTGGCGTGCAAAGCCTGTGCCAGATCGAAACGGGCCTGATGATTGTCGGGCTCAGCCTCGACCGCCGCAGTCAATTCAGCCACCGGTCCCGCATCAGCGGCTTGCTTGGCCAGTTCTAGCTGGGCATGTGCCGCCTCAAGCTCCGGTGAACCTGAAATCTCAGCCGGTGCGCCGTTCAGGATGGCTTCGGCCTGCTCCAGATCACCAAGGGCGATATGGGCACGCACCAGCCCGCCATAAGCGCCCGCATGGTTTGGATCTTCGCCCAGAATTGCAGCAAAGGTCTGCGCGGCATCGACCGCTGCGCCGTCGTTCAGCATGTCTTCGGCGGCCTGCACCGCATCATCCAACTGACCACCGGGGCTTTCGCCACCAGCAGCTTCGATCACGCGATCAACAAATGCTTTGATCTCGGACCCGGGCACAGCCCCCTGAAAACCATCAACCGGCTGACCTTTGAAAAATGCATAAACGGTCGGAATGGACTGAATACGCATCTGCGAGGCGATCATCTGCGCCTCGTCCACGTTGATCTTGACCATTTTCACCGCACCCTTGGCGGCGGTTACGGCCTCTTCCAACAATGGACCAAGCGTTTTGCAAGGGCCACACCAGGGCGCCCAGAAATCAACGATTACCGGGGTCTCCTGCGAGGCTTCGACCACGTCGGCCATAAAGGTCGCCTCTGACCCGTCCTTGATCAGATCGGTGGCTTCGGGGCTGGCTGCGCCGTTCAGAAGGTCCATAGCATTCACTCTCCGGTTCGTCCTTGCGCCCTATATGCAACCACGTCGCGCGGAAACCAAGGGCCGAGTTGGCGAATTACGTTTTTGATCAGACGTCGAAAGTTGCAAAGACGGGTGCATGATCACTGGGTTTTTCCCAGCCACGCGCGTCACGTAAGACACGACTTGAATGGCCCGCGTTCGAAATGTCGGGCGTTGCCCATACGTGGTCCAGGCGCCGTCCCTTGTCTGCAGCATCCCAGTCTCGCGCGCGATACGACCACCAGCTATAAAGCTGTCCTTCGGGGATATCCTGACGCGTAATGTCGACCCAACCACCTGCATCCTGCGTTTCGGCCAGCGTTTCGACCTCGATTGGCGTATGCGAGACCACTTTCAACAGCTGCTTGTGAGACCAAACGTCATCTTCACGCGGAGCAATATTCAGATCGCCAACCAGGATGGATTTCTCGGGCTTCTCAGCATGGAACCAATCGCGCATATCCGTGAGGTAGTCGAGTTTTTGACCGAATTTCTCATTCTTTTCGCGATCCGGAATGTCACCGCCTGCCGGGACATAGAAATTGTGGATCGTCACACCGTTTTCCAAACGTCCCGCGATGTGGCGTGCGTGGCCCAGACCGGCAAAATCCTTGTCACCCACTTCCTCGATCGGCAAACGCGACAGGATGGCGACACCGTTATATCCCTTTTGCCCGCGCGCAATCATGTGGGTGTAACCCAGTTCGGCGAACCCCTCGGTCGGGATCTTTTCGACCGGCGATTTGCACTCTTGCAGACACAGCACATCCGGAGCTTCTTCCTGCAACAGTTTCAGCACGATAGGCTCGCGCAGACGCACGGAGTTGATGTTCCAGGTGGCAAGGGTAAAGGGCATCGGCGGTTTCCTTTGTCGCGTTTGGCGAGAGGTTAGCGTGGTGTGAGATGGGGTACCATGAGAAAAGCTCACCAAAAAGAAGCTATACGGACGAAGTCGCCCTTGGACGTATCGCCTTGTACGCAAACAGACAACTGAGTAGATAAATCAAATGAAGAAAGCTCTGGTTGTTTTGTCGTTCCTCGGTCTGACTTTGTTGCTTGGCTACCAGTCTTTTCAGATTATCAAGTTTAAGCACCAACGAAATCGCAACGCCTCATTCAGAGAGTTTTATGAGAATTCGGTAGAGCAAGTTTGCCTGTCCAAAGAAGCAGTTATTGAGGCGGCTGTGGCTCAAGGCTTTTGGTATGTTCAAGAGGGCGCAACTGCGCTGGAGCCATTTGATGCTCCAGTTCCCATCGGTACAGTCGATTTAGTGAAAGTCCATATCAAACCAGACCCATTTCTTGCTCCTCGTGTATTCACAACCTTCTCGTTCGGAGAGGACGGCTGTTGGATAGTGGGTGAATAAATGGATTGTGTGTTTGGGCTTTATACCGACCTTTGCGCCCAATCAAATCACAAAAAAAGCCGGGCCAAAGGCCCGGCAGTCCAACAGGGAGGTACATGTCATTACCCGGACATGTGCGGGATGGAAGTAACCTTAATATGGGTCAGATAGTATCACTTTGAGCCAACTCAATCCACATCCAGTTAAGAAACCAGCCTATAGCCACCAGATTCTGTGACCAAAAGGCGTGCATTCGACGGATCAGGCTCAATCTTCTGACGAAGTCGGTAGATGTGAGTTTCAAGCGTATGAGTTGTCACACCGGCGTTATAGCCCCAGACCTCGTGCAGCAGTACGTCACGTGCGACAACGCCATCTGTCGAGCGATACAGGAACTTGAGGATATTGGTTTCTTTCTCAGTCAGGCGAATCTTGCGATCGTCTTCGGTGATCAGCATTTTCATCGCGGGTTTGAACGTATACGGCCCCAATACGAACACTGCATCCTCAGACTGTTCGTGCTGGCGCAGCTGCGCACGAATACGGGCCAGCAGCACCGGGAATTTGAAAGGCTTCGAGACATAGTCGTTGGCACCGGCATCCAGACCCAAAATCGTATCTGCATCGCTGTCGTGACCAGTCAGCATCAGAATTGGGCTTTTCACGCCCTGCTTGCGCATCAGGCGGCACAGTTCACGCCCATCGGTGTCCGGCAGGCCCACATCCAGAATCACCAGGTCGTAAATCGCCTCGCGGGCGCGTTCCATGGCGGATTGACCGTCATGAGCTTCGAACACATCGAAATCCTCGGTCATCACAAGTTGCTCGCTGAGCGCCTCGCGTAGGTCTTCATCATCATCCACCAGCAGGATTTTCTTGAGCTGAGCCATGTTCGGGTCCTCCTAAGCCTGTTGCATCACTTGCGCGTGGAATATGCAATCAACAAGATTTACTGCAATCGTCTCACGGCCTCGTGTCCGACGCGGCGGAAATGTTTCACATTTGCTGCAGAAAGGGCTAGGAGAATGCCTGATCGCTATAGGGTATCATAGATGAGTCTCATCCCTGACATTACCGAACTGCTCGCGCGCGCACGTGCGGATCTGCGAATGGGCGTGCCTGTGGTCCTGACCGATGACAGCGGTTTCAGCGTGCTCGCACTGGCTTCCGAGACCTTGAGTGCTCAGCGCCTTGCCGATTTAAGAGGATTGGGGGGTGAGCCTGTTGTCGCCATCACCGGACGTCGGGCGGAAACACTCAAGGCGCGAGCATATGATGGTGATCTGGCACGTGTGATCATTCCGTCAGATGTAGACATCGCCTGGGTTCAGGCCGTCGCCGACCCATCCGACGATCTCAATGCCCCTATGAAAGGTCCGCTGATGACAGAGCGGCAGGGCAACGCCAACCTGCATCGCATCGCCATTGCGCTGACGAAATCCGCACGCCTTCTGCCTGCTGCCGTGGTTATCCCTGTCGAAGATGGTCGGGCATTCGCTGCAACAAACGGGCTGACCTGCATTGATCATACGTCTGCCGCACCACACCTTGCAGATCGCAGTGCGCTACATGAGGTTGTAGCAGCGCGTTTGCCTATGGAAGTATCCGAGGCTGGCCGATTGCATGTATTCCGGCCCGAAGATGGGGGCGAGGAGCATTATGCTGTGGAAATCGGGCGACCTGATCGTGGAAAACCCGTCTTAGCTCGCCTGCATTCGGCCTGTTTCACCGGCGACCTCATGGGCAGCCTGAAATGTGACTGCGGGCCGCAGCTGCGCGGTGCGTTGGCGCAAATGGGCGCCGAAGGCTCAGGTGTATTGCTGTATCTGAATCAGGAAGGCCGAGGTATTGGCCTGGCCAACAAAATGCGAGCCTATTTCCTTCAGGATCAGGGATTCGATACCGTCGAAGCCAATCACCGACTGGGCTTCGAAGATGATGAACGCGATTTCCGACTGGGTTCGGACATTCTGAAATCACTCGGGTTCAATTCGGTACGGCTGTTGACCAACAACCCTGCCAAAATCTCCATGATGGAACGCACAGGCATTGCAGTCACCGAACGTGTGCCACTCAAAGTCGGTGAAACAGCCCACAATCGGGGATATCTGGCTACAAAGGCGGCGAAATCGGGTCATCTGCTTTGACACCCGGCGATCTGGTTCTGACCCCAATGGGGGTACGGTTTTCAGGAAGACTCTTTCCCTGTTCAATCGGCAAAGGTGGGCTGAGCGATCAAAAGCGCGAGGGTGATGGCGCGACCCCGATCGGCGTTCATAGAATCGCTGGCATGCTCTATCGACCTGACCGGATCACGCCCCCTGCCCCGTGGGCACGCCCCATAGGGCCACATGACCTCTGGTCGGATGATGTTTCAGACAGCAGCTACAATCATCTCGTTACAGCCCCATATCCGTTCAGCCACGAACGTCTAAGACGATCCGATCCATTGTATGATCTTGTGCTGATCACAGATTGGAACTGGCCCAATGCAGTTCCGGGAAAAGGATCTGCGATTTTCATCCACCAATGGAGGCGGCCAGGCTATTCGACAGAAGGCTGCGTGGCATTTCGACGTGATCACCTGCACTGGATCGCGGAACGGATATCACCCGGTACCCGCCTGATTATTCCGCCGGCTTAATCCGCTCACCAAAGATGGCAGATCCCACGCGCACATGTGTGGCACCCAGCGCGATCGCAGATTCGAAGTCTCCACTCATCCCCATCGACAACCCTTCAAGCCCGTTTCGCTGAGCGATCTTGGCAAGCAATGCGAAATGCAAAGAAGGCTCCTCCTCGACAGGGGGGATGCACATCAATCCGCGCACCGGCAAATCAAGTTCCCGGCATTCAGCAATGAATTCATCCGCATCAGCAGGCAGAACACCCGCCTTTTGCTCCTCTTCACCTGTGTTGACCTGAATGAACAGGTCCGGACAGGAACCCATTTCCTGCGCGAGCCGGGCGAGAGTTTTTGCCAGTTTCGGTCGATCCAGCGAATGGATCGCGTTACACAGCTCCATCGCCTGTCGGGCTTTGTTCGTCTGCAATGGGCCGATCAGATGTAAATCTATGTCCGAATAGCGCTCTTTGAATTCTGGCCACTTCCCTGCTGCCTCCTGAACACGGTTTTCGCCAAAGCAACGATGCCCCTGATCAAGGACGGCCTCGACGCGCTCATTCGGTTGCACCTTAGAGACAGCTATCAGCTTCACCGATCCCGCCGGGCGACCAGCTGCGGTTTCAGCTTTGGCGATACGGGCGGTGATTTCTTGCAGCGGCATTGCGCGGTCCTCAATTTTGTTTTGCGCAGAGAAACACCAAGTCAGCGCAAAAGAAAAGGGCAGGTCCTAAGACCTGCCCTCAAACCTTGCGGTTCAGATCAACTTAGAAGTTGAACTGTGCACCGAAGTCAGCTTGGGTCACGCTTGTGCCCTGACCGCGCTTCGAGCGACCAACACCACCGCGCAGGGTTACACCGCCGCCCAGATCGTAGATGGCGCCGATGCCGTACTGCTGGTTATCGTCGTCAGCAGAACCGTCACCGTAGACGAACTGCAGAGTGGTTGCGGAACCAACAGTGTAGGCACCCGAAACACCGTATGCAGTACCGTTGCGAGCAGCGTTGACCACGTCATCGTCCGCTACAAACAGGCTACCAGTGAAGTTGCCGAATTCTGCACCCAGAGTGAATACAGTCAGCGACTCTTTTGTGCTGGAGCTGTTCACGCTTGCTTTGGTCTGACCGTAGGCCAGAGCAGCTGTGATGTTGTTGAACGCATAGGTTGCGCTGATGTCCCAGCGGTCGCCGTCCTGCGGAACACCGTTAACTGCGAAAGTCGCTTGGTCGTACGATGCGCCGAACGAGAAGTCGCCAACTGCATACTGGAAGAATACAGCGTTCGAGCCCGAACCGGTCGACGAGTAAGCCAGGAAGTTGTAGTCAACGCCCGAGTACTGACCTGCGAACAGTTCCAGACCGATTTCAGTACCGTAGTAGTTTGCCAGGTTGTCAAACGAACCCGCTACGTTACCCGCGTCAACACGCAGACCGCCGTAGATGACCGAGAAACGTGCGCCGTTCAGGCCAGCCGAGTTGGCTTCACCGGTGTTGGCGTTTTCGTCAGCCTGCAGACGAACACGAGCCGAGAACTCAACGCCACCGTCGGTTTCTGCGGTGCCGTCGATGTTCAGACGGAAGCGCGAGACCAGGATGGTGTTGTCGGTTGCAACAGTCGCCGTGCCAACGGTCGGCGGAGTTGTGGTGGTGTCGATGTTCGGTACAGTACCGGTACGGTCTTCTTTGTACGCGATACCAAAACGGCCGTAGCCGCTGAACTTAACTTCCGCTGCTGCAACGCTTGCGGTCGCGATCAGCGCGGTCGTTGCGAAGAGAACTTTTTTCATCTTGTTTCCCTCGGTTTCAATAATTTCTACTCGACATATGCCTGCTGCACATGTCTCAGCACGGACATCGTTTCGCTCTTTTCGCCCCCAAAGCGCAAGCTTGCTATAAATGCACCGACGTCATTGAGCCCTGATTGGTGCAAGGATGCCACAGTGCATTTGTGCGAAAAGCTGCGCCGACCCCCCGACGGCACATGAACGTGCCCGCAGTGCCCCTAATTAATAAGTGCCAAGTTGGGGGTTGTTGCAGGAGTTTTCCTTCTCTAGGAGTATCTCTCAGCAATAAACAACAAGTGAAACAGGACCTGCCGACGATGCGCCTGCTGACGATTCCGGGTTTGATCATACTGACTGCCACCGTTTCGGCCTGCGGTCGTAATAACGACGGGCCTCCGGCTTACAACCCGAAGACACTTGGGGGCGGAAATGCAGCCGAGGCGGAACTTGATGATCCGAATCGCTCGACAATCTGGGATTTGTTTGGCCCGAATAACGCCGAACAGACCACCCAGGTGAATCGGTACTTGTGGGCGGCATCGCTTGATGTGCTGAATTTCCTGCCCGTTCAGGAGGTTGATCCGTTTACCGGTGTCATCGTCACTGGATACGGCACACCTCCGGGTGGAGGCCGATCCTATCGCGCGACTGTGCATATCAGCGATCCGGCCCTTGCAGCACGCTCTTTGTCGGTCGCGCTGCAGACGAGCGGAGGTGCTCCGGTAAGCGCCGCAACAACGCGGGCGGTCGAAGACGCCATCCTGTCGCGGGCGCGCCAGCTACGTATTGCGGACAACAAGCTCTAGTAACCCGCATCAAATCGCAATATTACCACGCCGGGTTCATGCCCGGCGTTTTCATTACGAAGGACCGTACGATGTCTCGCTACTCGGCCAACGAAATCGAAGCAAAATGGCAGGAAGCCTGGGACAAGGCTGGAATCTTCACCGCCAACCACAAGGCGGACAAGCCGAAGTATTACGTGCTTGAGATGTTCCCCTACCCGTCGGGCCGAATCCATATGGGGCACGTACGCAACTATACGATGGGCGATGTGATCGCGCGTCACAAGCTGGCAACAGGACACAACGTGCTGCACCCGATGGGCTGGGATGCGTTTGGGATGCCCGCGGAAAATGCCGCTATGGCCATTGGCGGCCACCCCAAAGACTGGACCTATAGCAATATTGCCGACATGCGCGGGCAGATGAAACCGCTGGGCCTGTCGATTGACTGGTCCCGCGAATTCGCCACCTGTGACCCGGAATATTACGGCCAGCAGCAGGCATTGTTCCTTGATATGCTCGATGCTGGCTTGGTTTACCGCAAGAACGCCGTGGTGAACTGGGATCCGGTCGATATGACTGTTCTGGCCAATGAACAGGTGGAAAACGGCCGCGGATGGCGCTCGGGAGCCTTGGTAGAGCGACGCGAGCTGACCCAATGGTTCTTCAAGATTTCCGATTATTCCGAAGAGCTGCTCGACGCGCTGGATACACTGGACAACTGGCCCGCCAAAGTACGCCTGATGCAGGAAAACTGGATCGGCAAGTCACGCGGCCTTCAGTTCGGGTTCGAACGTACCGATGGCGAAGAGCCGATCACCGTATATACGACTCGCCCCGATACGCTGCTGGGCGCGTCCTTTGTCGGCATCTCACCAGACCACCCGATTGCCAAGCAGCTTGAGGCCGAAAACCCCGAAGTCGCTGAATTTGTTGCCGAATGCCGCAAGGGTGGCACCACGGAGGAGGCGATCGAGACCGCTGAGAAACTGGGCTATGATACCGGTATCCGCGTAAAACACCCGCTGGACCCGAATTGGGAACTGCCGGTCTGGATCGCGAACTTCATCCTGATGGACTACGGCACCGGCGCGATCTTTGCTTGCCCTGCACATGACCAGCGTGACCTCGATTTCTGCCGCAAATATGGCCTGCCGGTCGTCGATACATTCTTTGCACTTGATGACGACACGCCGGTCGACCGGATCGCCTTTGTACCTCCTAAAACTGAAAAAGTCCGCTGGGTGAATCACTTTGCTGGCTTGACCGAGGCGACAGGTGAAGAGGCAATCAACGCCACAGTCGATTTCGCAGAAAAGGCCGGTTGGGGCGAAGGTGTCACCAAATACCGTCTGCGCGACTGGGGCTTGTCACGCCAGCGCTATTGGGGTTGCCCGATTCCCGTTGTTCACTGTGAAAAATGCGGCACCGTGCCCGAAAAGAAAGAGAATCTGCCGATCGAGCTGCCGTATGACGATGGCAACGGTAAGCCGATAGACTTCTCGATCCCCGGCAACCCGCTAGACCGCCACCCCAACTGGCGTGATACCCCGTGTCCGTCTTGCGGCGCACCGGCCAAGCGCGAAACCGACACGATGGACACTTTCGTCGATTCGTCCTGGTATTTCGCCCGTTTCACTGCTCCGCGCGCTGAAACACCAACCGATCTGACGGAGGCCGAGTACTGGATGAATGTGGACCAGTACATCGGCGGGATCGAGCATGCGATTCTGCACCTGCTCTATTCGCGTTTCTTTGCCCGGGCGATGAACATCACCGGACACCTGCCGAATAAGGCCATTGAGCCGTTCAATGCCCTGTTCACGCAAGGCATGGTGACACATGAGATTTATCAGACCCGTGATGCCAACGGTCGTCCGGTCTATCACCTGCCCGAGGACGTGACCGACGGCAAATTGGCTGACGGCACCGAGGTCGAGATCATCCCCTCGGCCAAAATGTCGAAGTCCAAGAAAAACGTGGTCGACCCCGTCAGCATCATCTCGGCCTTCGGTGCCGATACCGCGCGCTGGTTCGTTCTGTCCGATTCGCCGCCGGAGCGTGACGTGGAGTGGACCGCTGCGGGTGCGGAAGCAGCCTTTAAACACCTGAACCGGGTGTGGAATCTCTGCGACAAGATCGGCGCAATGGACCCTGATGCGAAAGGCGAAGGGGATGAGGAACTGCTGCGCGAGATGCACAAGACCATCCACGATGTGACGCTGGGTGTGGAAAGCTTTGGCTTTAACGCTGCTATCGCGAAACTCTATGCATTCACCAATACGCTTGCGAAATCCAAAGCAGGTGCAGCCGCTCAAAAGCAGGCGATCAAGACACTGGCGCAGCTGATGTCGCCAATGACCCCGCATCTGGCCGAGGATATCTGGGCACATCAGGGCGGCGAAGGTCTGGTGGCCGTCGCTCCTTGGCCGGTCGCTGACGAGGCAATGCTGGTTGATGACACCGTCACCCTGCCGATCCAGATCAACGGCAAGCGCCGCGCAGAAATCAGCGTGGCCAAGGATCTGGCCAAGGATAAGGTTGAAAAAATCGCGCTCAGCACCGAAGCTGTGCAAAAGGCGCTGGATGGTAAGGCGCCCAAGAAAGTGATCGTTGTGCCGGGCCGGATCGTCAATGTCGTCGTTTGATCGCAGAACCTTGTTGCTGATGCCGCTGGCAATCGCCGCGTGCGGTTTTCAACCCGTATATGCTCCGGGTGGGGCGGGATCGAACCTTTACGGAAAGGTCGCCGTTTCTGCCCCCAATACGGTCGACAGCTATTTGCTGGTCCAGAATCTCGAGCAACGGCTCGGACGTAGTGCGACATCGGGCAGTGACTACAATCTGGATGTGCAGGTTTCGGCCGTTGTCCGGGGTGCCGCTATCACCCCTACCAACGAAACTACGCGCTACACGATTGATGGTCGGGCGGATTACTCGCTGAAATCAGCGGAAACCGGTCAAATCTTGGCTTCGGGCACGGTGACTGATTTCGTCGCCTACTCTGCTGCAGGTTCAACCGTGTCTACACTTGCGGATGAACGCGATGCAAAGGATCGGTTGATGACGATTCTCGCGGATCAGATTGTCACGCAGCTTTACGCCAATCCCGGTCTGGCCACATGAAATTAAGCCCGCGTGAGGCAGAAGGCTATTTCGCTAAGCCTGACGCGGACAAGATTGGATTGTTGATCTACGGGTCGGACGCCATGCGCGTCGCACTCAAGCGTCAACAAGTCTTGGCATCTCTGCTCGGCCCGAATGCCGAAGAAGAGATGCGCCTGACCCGAATGCCCGGTGCAGAATTGCGCGGTGATCCGGCACTTTTGTTGGATGCGGTCAAAGCAGTTGGCTTTTTCCCTGGTCCCCGGGCCGTTTTCGTCGAAGACACAACAGATGCTGCCGCACCGGCGATCATCTCGGCGCTTGAAGACTGGGCAGCCGGTGACGCACAGATCATCATCACGGCTGGGCAGCTCAAACCAAGTTCCAAAATCCGCAAGGCGTTTGAGGCGAATCCTGCAGCCTATGCGGTTGGTATCTATGACGATCCGCCATCGCGGGCCGAGGTTGAGCGGGTACTCAACCAAGCCGGATTGCAGAACACCCCACGTGATTCCATGTCTGCTCTCAGCGAGTTGGCGACAGGGTTAAGTCCGGGAGATTTCACCCAAACCGTTGAAAAACTGTCGCTTTACAAGCGCGGTGACGAATCGGAATTGACGGTCGAAGATATCGAGGCTTGCGCACCCCGCTCGACCGAGGCGGCATTGGACGATGTGCTGAACGTAGTGGCCGAAGGTCGCGCCGGAGAGATCGGGCCGCTGATCCGGCGCCTGCAGGCGCAGGGGACCAATGGTGTAACCCTATGCATCGGTGCAACCCGGCATTTCCGTACACTTTATGCCTGTGCCTCTGATCCAGGTGGGGCTGCACAAGGCATCGGCAAACTGCGCCCGCCCGTTTATGGCAAACGGCGTGACCGCATTCTGCGACAGGCGCAGGGTTGGGGTGCACCCAAGCTACAAACCGCACTTACGGTTCTGACCGATACGGACCTGTCTCTGCGGTCAGCCGGACAAACTGCGCCCGCTATGGCGTTGGTCGAACGCGCGATGATCCGGATCGCCATGCTGGCCCGTTCACGCTGAGGTGACCTCCCGTTTGACTTGACGCCTCCCAATTGAACTTCAGATTGGACGCAGACATGTCAGCCGGGAGATTCTCATGTACAAAGTTTATGGTCGCATCCAAAGCCGCGCATCGCGGGTAATCTGGTTGCTGGAGGAGCTGGGACAGGACTACGAGTTCATCAATGTCGGACCGCATGATCCTCAGGTGCTGGCTTTGAACCCGTCGGGTAAAATTCCGGTTCTTGTGGACGGGAACACTGTATTTTCGGACAGCTCGGCGATCATGACCTATCTGGCCGACAAGCATGGTGCATTTACCTTCCCGGCCGGCACCAAAGAGCGTGCTACGCAAGATTCTCTGTTTCACGCGCTTCTGGATGAATTTGACGCAGTTTTGTGGGTCGCTGCGCGCCACGGGTTCGCTTTGCCCGAAGAAAAACGTGTACCGCAGATCTCGGATTCAGCGAAATGGGAATTCGACCGAAACTTTCAGCGTATGGGTGATCGGTTCAAAGGTCCCTTCCTGCAAGGTGATACCATGACCATTGCCGACATCCTGTGCATCCATTGCATGAGCTGGGCAAAGTCCGCCGGTTTCCCGCTGAATTCGGACGTGTTGAAAGCCTACGGCAAAGAGGTACGCAATCGCCCTGCCTATCTCAAGTTGGGAGAGCTGGCTCAAGCCGCCTAATCGTTACCGGTCTGCTGCAACCATTCCGCAGCAGACCTGCCAGCCCACCGACCGGTCGCGAGACACGCAGTCAACAGATACCCCCCGGTCGGGGCCTCCCAATCCAGCATCTCACCGGCACAGAACACGCCCGGCAAGTCGCGTAGCATCAGCCCGTCATCCATGACTGATCGTTTTACGCCACCAGCTGTTGAGATAGCCTCGTCCAAGGGCCGCAATCCCGCATGGCGGATTGGAAGCTTTTTCAGCATCCTGACCGGGTCTTCCTGCATTTGTGGATCGCCCTTTGACATCTCATGAAAAAGGGCAATCTTTTGCGGCGAAAGGCGCAACCCATTCTTAAGCCATTGGGAAAGAGTAGTTTTTGATTTTTTCCTGGCAAATCTGGCCTTCAATTCGTCCCGAGTTATATCGGGCAACAGATCAACACAAAGCGGCACCCCGTCCCGCAATGCAGGGGTCAGAGGGTAGAGGCCACCACCTTCCAAACCGTTTGCTGATATCGTCGCCTCACCCCGGCTTTCCAATTCTCCGGCGGTCCAGCGCACCGCCTTGAGAGCAGCACCAAAATGGGCCTGCATATATGCGCTCCATTCTACTGAGAGTGCCGAATTAGCGGGCGCAAACGGAGCAATCGAAACACTTTTGTCAGCCAGAACCGGTGCCCATGCACCATCCGAGCCCAGACGAGACCAACTGGCACCGCCCAGCGCCAGAATCGTCGCATCCGCCTGTACTTCGGTGCGGTCGTCAGAGGTCTCAAACACCAGAGAAGAACCCTCCCAGCCAGTCCAACGCCATCGAGTTCTGATCTGAACACCTTTTTCCCCCAGACGCGCCAACCAAGCCCGAAGCAGAGGCGACGCCTTCATGACCTTCGGAAATACTCGTCCAGTGGAACCGGTAAACAACTCCTGCCCCAGATCTTGGGCCCAGCCCTGAACGGAATGTGCGTCGAATTCGGCAATGATCGGGCCCAGCCAGTTCTGCGCCTGATCGTAAGACTGGATCAATTGCTCGAACGGCTCATCCTTGGTCAGGTTCAGACCGGACTTCCCGGCCATCAGAAACTTGCGCGCGACCGAGGGTTTGGCTTCGGCTACGAGAACCGAATGACCAGCATCAGCAAGCTGCTCAGCGGCCATCAGCCCGGCTGGACCTGCCCCGATCACCACGGTCTGCGCCATCATCACCCTCTTGCGTTGCTCTGTTTTCAGCGCGAATTTGCTGTCATCATGACGAACAGCGATCCGATCTGCCCACTTTGCGACCGCCCCATTCCGGACGGGACCGGCAGCCTGCATCATCTGATCCCAAAACTCAAAGGGGGCAAGGGTGGAGCAACAGTTTTGCTACATCAGATTTGTCATAAAGAGGTTCACGCCACTCTGACCGAGGCCGAGCTTGCGCGCAGTTTCAATACTGTCGATGCCCTGCGCGCCCACCCTCGCCTCGAGAAATTTCTCAATTGGGTTCGCAAACGTCCGCCCGGATTTCGCTCCAAAGTTCCGGGCAAGCGACGCGGGCGATGATCAGCCGGGCAAGACCGGATCGCCCTGCACATCCTGCAACGGCTGGGTGAGGCCCTGAACCTCAATCCCCCGATATTCTGGCACAGAGACAAATCGAGCCTCAGGAACGTGTTGGAGTTCAAGCGTTGTATAGGGACGCTTCCAAAGCCACTCTCGGTTTTCAACGGCCCAGAGATCCGGGTTTGGCGGCCTCTCATCGGTGAAAGCATAGAAATGCAGATCGAAACCGTAGGGGGCAACTTCCTGTATCGAAAGCAATTGCATTCCCTGTTTGCGCCAGAAAGTTTCTTCGGAGGCTATATCACCTGTCCGCAGCGTGATCTGACCGATGCAGGCTTCAGAAAACGGTGAAGCCGGATCGCCAGCTTTCACCGGACGATTGCTTTCGAAATCATGCTGCAGCAATTCGATGACAAAGCCTTCGGGGTCGCTCAGATGGCACATATAGCCGATATCCAGAAACTGGTTCGGCTCACTTACGGGCACACCCATCCGACGTAGATGCGAAGCTGCTAAATCCACGTTCGGCAGCGTGATGCCAATCTTCCAATATCGATGCCCCCTGTCGTGGCTGTACCCGTTGCCTCCGGGCATCAACAAAAGATCTGCATCCTGCCCGGGATAACCAACGCGAAGGTTTGGCCCCTCGTGTGATACCGACATCCCCAGAACATCCCGATAGAAATCGGCCAATCGACCCGGGTCGGCAACACGCAGGTGTAATGCGGAAAGCCTCATCCACATAGCTCCGCAATGCCTGCCGCAATCCTGGGCTCAGCGGCAACGCTGTCAGCAACGAGGTCACGTGCGGTTTGCATCAGCAGGTCGGGTTCAACGATGCGATCCACCAGTCCGAAGGCATAAGCCTCGTCTGCTGAAATTTTCTGCCCTGCCATCAGGATCATTTTGGTTCTCGATGGACCGATCAATGCAGCCATCCGTTTAGGATCAGAGGGTTGCGGCAGGAAACCCAGTTTCATCACAGGATAGAAAAACCTGGCAGAAGGGACGGCAATACGAATATCGCAGGCCAGTACCATCCCATTCGCACCGCCAGCCAATGTACCATTCAGAGCGGCAACAGTCAGGCACGGCAGGGCTGCAATAGCACCCGACAAACGCTCCCACACATCCGAGGTCGCAAGCCCGGCACGTGCCTCATCAAGATCTGCGCCGGCGCTGAACACTTTGCCAGCACCGGTCAGAATCAAAGCCTTGGCTTCGGTCGCCGACTCGGCGATTTCGGCCAGTTCCGTCAGCATGGCCTCGGTCAAGGCGTTCGCCTTGTCGGGGTTATTGATAGTGACCGTCCACAGACCACCGTCTTGGGTGAGTTCGATCACGACAGTCCGATCCTTTTGCGAATGTCTTCCACCCTCAGCGAGATTTCCGCACCAAGAAACTCATCTGCATCTTCAGAACACATCCACAGCAGCGCGCGGGCAGGCCAATCCGCCGGGATGTGATCCTCCCAGTCCAACTGGCTGACGGGGTTGATGCCGCTAGCCTTGATCACACGCTGCATTTCTGTGGCAACCGTTCCGGGTGAAAGCCCCATTGCACGGATCCCGTGATGTGCTTCTTCCAGATGCAGACATTCGGTCAGCATCTTTGCACCGGCCTTCGAGGCACAATAGTGGCTCCATGCCTCAACCGGGTTTGATGCCGCACCCGAAGATACTGTCAACACAGTACCTCCGCCTGCCGCTCTCATGATGGGTAAAGCAGCACGCATTCCGTAGAAGACACCCTTGAGGTTGATATCAATCGCCTGACTCCATGCATCTGTATCAGCGTTGGATAAATGGAATATCGGCTCGATGACCCCTGCATTGCCGATCAGGATGTCCAGACCACCGAACCGGTCAACACAATCAGCAACCGCCTGCTCGACCTGTGCAAAGTTGCTGACGTCGCAGGCCAGCGCGATTGCATTATCGCCCAGCGCGGCCGCGAGCGCCTCGATCTGGTCGCGGCTGCGAGCCACCAAAGCGACATTGGCACCGGCTGCGGCAAAAACGCGCCCCGCCTCTGCGCCGATACCCCTGCTCGCGCCGGTAATGAGAACTGTTTTGCCCTGCAACTGCATCGTCTGCTCCCCATGCTTTGAGATTGAGTAACGTCGTACCGTGCAAAGGGGGAATTGGTCCACCCCTTGCCCCCTTGACGACCGACGCCTCAGGCACGACGATGCGCCCAAAATTGATGAAGAAGGGTTCCCTTATGTCTGTTTTCCTTCGCCGCAGCTGCGGCGCGGCCTTGGCTTATGCCGTTATTACCCAAGGCGCATTTGCTGAAGTTACTGCAAAAGATGTCTGGTCGGACTGGCAGTCCTACATGAGCAGCATGGGTTACACCGTGAGCGGAGACGAGAGTGTCTCGGGCGATGTAACCACCATTTCCAATCTCACCATGACCATGGATATCCCGGAAAATGACGGGAAATTCGACATGGTCGTGCCTGAAATGAAGCTGACTGAAAACGGCGACGGCACTGTGAGCATCAACTTCCCCGATAGCTTTCCAATGACCATTTCCGGGGATGCTGAAGGTGAGGCGTTCTCGGTTGATGTTCTGTATACCCATAGCCAGCTTGAGATGCTTGTCTCGGGCTCGCCCGAAGATATGACCTATGACTATTCGGCCGACAGCCTTGGAATCTCGCTGGACAAGATCGAGGTTGATGGGGAAGCCATGCCCGACGACGCGCTTGTCGTGAAAGTCTCGATGAATGACTTTACCGGCAAATCGCGGATGCTGATCGGTGAAAACCGCGATGTTGATCAGAGCTTTACCGCAGCGGACCTGACTTATGATCTGATGTTCGATGAACCGGACTCAGATGAAAAGGCTCGTATCAACGGCAAGCTGGAGAAACTAGCTTTTGAGGGTGAAAACATCATCCCCGCTGGTTTCAACTTTGCAGACATCCAGAGCGCTTACGAAGCAGGCTTCTCGTTCTCGGGCGTCTTTGACTATGCCGCCGGGATGACAAACATCGCCGGAACCAGCGAAGGCGAAGACTTCTCGATGGCCAGCAGCTCGGAAGGGGGTCGTTTCGCGGCGAGCATCGACGCTGAGCGCCTTGCTTATGACGTTGAGCAGAACAGTTCGAAACTGGAAGTAACAACCGCTGAACTGCCTTTCCCGATCGAAATCGCTATGGCGAAAGCAGGCTTCAAGTTCGAATTCCCTATTAAGGCTTCGGAAGAGATTCAGCCTTTCGGCTTTGCCATGAACCTGACCGATTTCACCATGTCAGATGTGCTGTGGAGCATGTTCGATCCTGCAGGCGAATTGCCGCGTGATCCGGCGACAATCTCGCTCGACACGTCCGGCACAGCCAAGGTCATGGTGAACATCTTGGATCCTGAAGTCGCAGAATCGCTCGAATCTTCGGATGAGATGCCAGGTGAACTGCACTCGCTGAAGGTTAACGAGCTGCTGGTTTCGCTGGTTGGCGCCAAACTGACGGGCGATGGTGATTTCACCTTCGACAATTCCAACACCGAGAGCATTGACGATCTTCCGGTTCCGGCTGGCGTTGCAAATCTGCAATTGGTTGGTGCAAACGCTCTGATCGACAAACTGATCGGCATGGGTCTGATGTCTGACAACGACGCGATGGGCGCGCGTATGATGATGGGCATGATGGCCGTACCGGGCGAAGAACCCGATACGCTGAACTCGACCATCGAATTCACAGAAGACGGTCAGATTTTGGCTAACGGTCAGCGCATCAAGTAAGCGCCTCAGAATAGAAAAGACCGCACTGCGGTCTTTTCTTCCTTCGGGAACTCAGGGTTACGGTGATCGCTTCAATTTCGCTAAGAATTGACCGCAACCGAACCCTATGAATACCTTCATTATCTCAGGTATATCGCTCGTTTCGCTGGGTTTTGATGCACCCAACCAGGTGTCTGGTCTTGCGGGACGCGCCGTCCAAGGCTAGGTCCAATGAAGTCAGACGGAGGCCTCATGACCAGAACGCCCGAAGAAATAAGCCACCAATTGCTGGATGCCGCGCGCAAAGCGGGCGCTGAATCTGCGGACGCCATCGTAATCGACGGCTCGTCAGTTTCGGTCGAGGTCAGATCAGGCGTGCTGGAACACGCGGAACGGGCTGAAAGCACAGATCTGGGGCTGCGGGTCTTCCTTGGCAAACGTCAGGCGATCGTATCCAGTTCGGACAGCCGTCCGGAAACATTGGCCGCGATGGCCGAGCGCGCAGTGGCCATGGCGCGCGAAGCACCCGAAGATCCGTTTACGGGGCTCGCAGATGCTGATCAGCTGTCCAAAGGCTGGGACATGGATGCGCTGGAATTGTTCGACCCCACGCCAGAACCGTCTGCTGACGCACTTATGAGCGACGCCATCAATGCCGAAGCCGCAGCTTTGGCCGTTCAAGGCGTTTCGCAGGTATCGGACGCGGCAGCAGCCTATGGAACCCATGTTGTGCATCTGGCGGCAACCAACGGGTTTTCAGGCGGCTACGCACGCACCAGCCGCTCAACTTCCTGTGTCGCCATCTCCGGCGAAGGCACCGGGATGGAGCGTGATTATGATGGCGACAGCAGAAGCTTTCAGGCTGATCTGCGTGATCCGGAAGAAATCGGGCGTACCGCGGGCGAACGCGCAGTCCAACTTGTCGGCGCCCAAAAGCCTGCAACCGGCAGCTTTCCGGTTTTGTTCGACGAACGCATCTCATCTTCTTTGATCGGCCACCTTTTGGCGGCCAGCAACGGTGCCGCAATCGCGCGCGGTGCATCGTGGTTAAAGGAATGTTTGGGTGAGCAGGTTTTACCTGCGCATCTGTCACTGATCGAAGACCCGCATCGCCCTCGCATTGCGGGTTCCAGACCCTTTGACGCCGAGGGATTGTCCACTCAACGCCGCTCCATCGTTGAGAATGGTGTTCTGACCGGATGGACCCTTGACCTATCCAGTGCACGTAAGCTGGACATGAAATCCACAGGCAACGCCGCACGTGGCGTGTCGGGGCCGCCTTCACCCAGCAACTGGAACCTCAGCCTAACGCCGGGCGACAAGAGCCGCGCCGACCTGTTGCGGGATATGGGAACGGGACTTTTGGTAACCTCGATGATCGGTTCAACGATCAACCCCAATACGGGCGATTATTCCCGTGGTGCATCGGGTTTCTGGGTGGAAAACGGCGAGATCACGCACCCCGTTAACGAATGTACCATCGCGGGCAATCTGCGGGATATGCTGATGCGGATCATCCCGGCCAACGATGCGCGCCCATACCTTTCGCGCGTCGTACCATCGTTGCTGATCGAAGGAATGACACTTGCCGGCAACTGACCTGTCCCTGCTGATAGACGCCGCACTTGAGGCCGGAAAAATCGCCACCCGTTACTCGGGCAGCGAGGCGCAGCGCTGGGACAAGCCGGATGGAGCGGGCCCGGTGACCGAAGCGGACCTCGCAGTCAATGCGATGCTGGAGCAGCGCCTGCCATCAGCCAGGCCCGGATATGGGTGGCTGAGCGAAGAAACCGAAGACAACGCTGACCGTCTCTCACGCGATCGAGTCTTTATCATCGATCCGATCGACGGCACCCGCAGCTTTGCCGAAGGGTCCCGCACGTGGGCACATTCTCTGGCCGTTGCTGAAAATGGCGTGGTCACGGCCGCAGTGATTTATCTGCCTCTGCGTGATCTGCTGTTCGCCGCCGCCCACGATCAGGGGGCAACTTTGAATGGTGAACCGGTTCGGGTTTCGCAGACGAATGACGTCCAGAAAGCCGATATTCTGGCCGCAAAACCAAATCTCGATACCCGCCACTGGCGGTCCGGGCAGGTGCCGGAGTTCAAACGCTCCTACCGACCCTCTCTCGCTTATCGTATGGCGTTGGTTGCGCAAGGTCGGTTCGATGCGATGCTAACCCTGCGCCCCAGCTGGGAATGGGATATCGCTGCAGGCGATCTGATCCTGCGTGAGGCAGGTGGAGTATGCTCGGACCGTATGTGCAGCCCCCTGCGCTTCAACAACGCACACCCACGACTGAACGGTGTCGTCGGTGCAGGTCCAGATTTGCACCCACTACTGTGCGCTCAACTCGATCCTGCGGGCACCGGCATTGACGCATGAGTAAACCACGTTCTCTCAGCCTGGCGGCCTATCGTGTTCTGTCATGGGGTGTCCCGAGTAGCAACGGACGGCCACCCGAGCCTCGTCCCGATGGAGAGCTATTGTGGATTCATATAGGCTCACACGACCGATTGCGGGCAGTAGAGGACTTTTGTCAGCGTTTGCTTCCGGTTCGTCCCGGTTTGTCTTTGCTGCTGACCACACCGCATGATGCAGATCTCAGGGATTGGGGAGATCACAGCGGTATTCTGGTTAATCTGCCTGCAGAGCAAACAGGTGCCGCGCGCGGATTCCTCGACCACTGGCGGCCTGACATGGGGGTCTGGATTGGTGGTGGCCTGATGCCCAATCTGATCACCCGCGCCGAAGAACGCGGCATCCCGATGATCCTGCTGGAGGCTGAAGTAGACGTCAAAGTCGGCCGAGGTGGCAAATGGCTGCCCGACATCACACGCTATACTTTCGACTGTTTTCGAAAGATTCTCTCCACTTCCGAGGCTACAGCACGACAGGTTCGAAAACTTGGCATCCCTTCGTCGAAGGTCTCAGTGGCGCCACCCCTACACATCAGTCCCGCACCGCGACCCTGGCCCGAGGATGAATTGATCGAAACAAACCATGCGCTTGCCGGCAGGCCGGTTTGGCTGGCCGCGTGGGTGCAGGACAAAGAATTCATTTCTGTGCTCAGTGCGCACCGGCAAGCCTTGCGAATGTTACCACGTCTTGCACTTGTGCTTCATGTCGCCGACATGTCCGAAGCTGAACCCCTTCATCGTCGTTTGGAAGCAATGGACCTCAGATGCGCAAACTGGGACGATGGGGACATGATCGAAGATACCACACAGGTAATTTTGACCTCGGACCCTGAAGATCTGGGTCTGTGGCACCGCGTTTCAGCCGTGACGTTCATGGGCAGCTCTCTGGAGAGAGGTGCAGGGGGCCGCGATCCTCTGGTCGCGACTGCACTTGGATCAGCGGTGGTTCATGGTCCTTACGTGAACAAGTTCCAAACCCTCTATGATCAACTAAGACAGGCGAATGCTGCACGCGCTGTCAGGTCTGCCACAGAACTCGGCGATGCTGTCGTTGAATTGCTGGCTCCGGATCGTGCGGCCGACATGGCGCTTGCGGGATGGCAAATGGTGACCGAGGGTGCCCCTCAGGCGGATCTACTTATCGATATGGTACAGGAGACGCTGGATCAGCGGAGAGCCGAAAATGCGGGCGCCTGAATTCTGGAATACCTCGCCGGACCAGTTGGATTTACGCGCCCGGCTGTTGGCGCCGCTTGGGAAAATCTACGCAAATGCCACAGCTCGCCGGGTGGCCTCGGAGAACGGAATCGACCCCGGTATTCCGGTCGTCTGTATTGGCAATCTGAACGCAGGCGGCACCGGAAAAACACCAACGGTCATCTGGGTGGTCGAAAAACTGCGCGATGCCTGGCACAAGCCACATGTCGTTACCCGCGGGCACGGCGGTTCCCTCGAGGGTCCTGTCCGTGTTGATCCAGGCAAACACACTGCCGCACAGGTTGGCGACGAACCACTCTTGCTGGCAGCTTTTGCCGAAGTGTGGGTTTCCAAGGATCGCGCCGCCGGGGCCCGGGCCGCCGCCGATGGCGGAGCGACAGTTATCGTGCTGGACGATGGGTTTCAGAACCCATCTGTTGCCAAAGATTTCTCAATCATTGTGGTCGATGCCTCTCGTGGATTCGGCAATGGGTTATGTTTACCGGCAGGGCCATTGAGGGAACCGGTCGATATCGGGTTGCAACGCGCAGATTTGGTTTTGTCTCTGGGTGACAATGCAGCTCAGGAACAGTTTGTTGATCGTTGGG
>NZ_SMMF01000951.1:61311-132890 GCF_009711355.1 Roseibium sp. RKSG952
CGGTGAAGTCAGCCCGCTTCAGACCGGAATGGATTGGAGCGACACGCCGGTTCTGGCATTTGCCGGGATCGGCCATCCGGAAAAATTCTTTGCAACCCTTCGCCAACAAGGCGCAAGGCTCTTGCGGGCCGAGGCTCTGGACGACCATCAACCCCTGACCCCTGCCTTGATGACCCGGCTGGAAAACGAGGCGAAGGCCTTAGGCGCTCAGATGGTGACCACGGAAAAAGATGCTGTCCGCCTGCCACCTTCCTTTCGAAGCAAGGTGATTACGCTGCCGGTACGTCTTCAGATCACCGAGACCGAAATGGTCAAGGACATGCTGTTGCACACAGCGCCTTCGCCATGATCAATCGTCTTCGCCCAGTTTAGGGGCCGGTCGGGTCAGGGCCAGTTCCGCTTCTGAGAAGACAAAGGGTGACCGCACACCGGGCACACCATTCAGATCGATCTTCATCCCGCGTGCGACAACCTGCGGGTCCGCCATCACTTCGTCCAACGTGTTGATTGGACCAGCTGGAATTCCGTGGGCTTCGCAAGCAGCCAGCAGGTCAGCCTTGTCTCGCATAACAGTTGCACCGTTGAGACGCGCGATCATGACCCGCCGATTGGCGAGACGATCCTTGTTGCGCAAAAACTCGGGCGCCTCAGCCATATCGTCCAGCCCCAGCACGCGGCACAGGCGCTGATACTGGCGATCATTTCCGGTGGCGATGATGATGTGACCATCGGCACAGTCAAATACCTGATAAGGTGCCAGATTTACGTGGGCATTACCCATTCGCTGCGGTACATCACCGGTTGTCAGATAGTTCAGAGCCTGATTTGCGGTGACAGCGACCGCCACATCCAGCAGCGCCATATCCACGTGTTGACCAAGTCCGGTCTTTTGCCGTTGATGGAGTGCGGCCAAAACGCCCGTTACTGAATATATACCTGTAAACACATCAGTGATCGCGACACCCGCCTTTTGCGGCTGTCCGTCAGGCTCACCCGTCACGGACATAAGCCCCGACATGCCCTGAATGATAAAGTCATATCCGGCACGGTGGGCATAAGGCCCGGTCTGACCAAAGCCGGTGATGGAGCAATAAATCAGACGCGGATTCAGTTCTTTGAGACTGTCATAGTCCAGGCCATATTTTTTTAGACCGCCGACTTTGAAATTCTCGATCAGGATGTCGGCATCCGCGACCAGCGCCAGAACCTTTTCCCGGCCTTCCTCGGTCGTAAAATCCGCGGTGACAGATGCCTTTCCGCGATTGGCTGAATGGTAATACGAGGCCGAAACATCATCATCTCGGGTTACAAAAGGAGGACCCCAGGCGCGGGTATCGTCACCTGCCGGGGATTCCACCTTGATGACCTCGGCCCCAAGATCAGCAAAAGTCTGGCCAGCCCAGGGGCCAGCCAGAATTCGCGCCAGTTCTACGACCTTGAGACCGGCAAGCGGTGCAGTCATCAGCTGCCCAGTTCTTCTTCGATCAGCTTCTTGAAATCGTCGTAGGACTGGTTCTCGACTTTCTTGCCGTTCACGATGAAGGAAGGCGTGGCATTAATCCCGTCACGTTCTGCGTTTTCCTGGTACCAAGCCACCAACGTTTGCGCACGGGTACCATCCTGCAAACAAGCCTCAAGCTGGTCATTGTCGATGCCAGCCCGACGACCGATCTTACGCAGTTCGTCAACGATTTCAGCAGGCCCACCAGCACGGGTCCATTCCGACTGACCTTCATAGATCAGATCAGTAATACCAAAAAACTTCTCGGGTCCTGCACACCGCGCGACCATCGACGCCCACAGGCCGTAACGGTCAAAATAGACTTCGCGGTAGGTGAACTTGACCTTACCGGTATCAATGAAGTCTTTCTTGAGTTGCTTGTAAGCCCCGGCGTGGAAATTCGCACAATGCGGGCAGGTATAGGATGCATACTCGATGATCTCGACAGGCGCGTCTTCGGCACCTTGAACCATTTCAACGATGGTTGACGTGTCCAGATCAGCATCCTGCGCCTGGGCAGCGCCAACCAGCAGGTTCGAAGGTGCGGTGTTGGACGACTGCGTCAGCCAGTAGCCGCCTGCGGCCACGGCTACGGCCGCACAGATTACGGTTGCAATACGGCTCATTCTCAGCCCTTTCTCAGCGTTTCTGCTTGGATAAAACGTTGCGGCCCAGTCGTTCAAGGGCCGCGCGCAAATCACCATCGTGAATATCGCGTGACACTTTGTCTGCCTCGGCGGCAATTTCTGGTGCAATTGTGGGTTTTACCTGTTTCGGCTTGTGATCGAAACTGGCCTGCCCCTCGGCAAATCCTGTCGGAGCGGTCTGCGTAATTTTGACACGGCTGATAGCATTATAGCCATAAACCGCATTCACCTTGTCGCGCAGCTGTTCCTTTTGCATTTCCAACATCGGAGCCTGCGGACCGGTGGTCAGCACGGTCAGTGTCGCGCCAAACCCGCCTTTGCCATATCCCACATTCACGGGTCGCGCGATCGAGGCAGTATCCTGTCCGACAATTTCGGCCCAATGAGTCAGCAATCTTGATACGGCAAAGCCCCGGCTTTCACCGGCACGCCGTATCTTGTCGTTCAGCAAAGTCGCGGTACGTTTGAAACCGCGGGTCGAGGAACGTCTGCGCTGCATCTGGTTTCCAACTCCTGCGCCGCTATTGTAATGGGCATGCAGCCGGGCGCCAGCGAAACCCGACAGGGAGTTAGATAAAACTTGCGTGACACCAATGAACTTGATGTGAGCTCTGCCCTGTTGGAGTGGTACGACTGCCATGCCCGCGAAATGCCATGGCGAATTGGCCCAGCAGATCGAGCGATGGGTGTCCTGCCCGATCCTTATCGGGTGTGGCTATCCGAAGTCATGCTGCAGCAAACAACAGTAGCTGCTGTGCGGGACTATTTCATTCGTTTCACAACCCGTTGGCCGACTGTCGAATCTCTGGCAGCCGCCCCGGATGAACAGGTGATGGGCGAGTGGGCCGGGCTGGGCTACTACGCCCGCGCCCGAAATCTATTGAAGTGCGCGCGTGTCGTCGCCGACGAATACGACGGGAAGTTCCCAAGTACTTATGACGCGTTGCTAAAACTACCCGGAATCGGCCCTTATACCGCTGCCGCAATCTCTGCCATTGCCTTTGACCAACCTGAAACAGTTCTGGATGGGAATGTTGAACGCGTGATGGCGCGTCTCTACGACATCCACGACCCGTTGCCCGGATCAAAGCCATTTCTAAAGGAAAAAGCTGCAGCTTTGACGCCCGAAATTCGGCCCGGTGATTACGCGCAGGCGGTCATGGATCTGGGTGCCACGATCTGCACACCAAAGTCCGCTGCTTGCGGCATCTGCCCGGTGCGAGACCCATGTCAGGCACAGCTTGCAGGGACATACTCAGAGTTGCCGCGCAAATCTCCCAAGAAACCCAAACCCACCCGGTTGGGGCATGTCTATATCGCTCGCCGGGACGATGGCGCCATGTTGATGGAGCGGCGTCCCGACAAAGGTCTTTTGGGAGGTATGCTTGGCTGGCCCGGGTCCGAATGGTCGGAAAACCCGAACGAAACCCCTCCCTATCCGGCAGATTGGAAAGAGTTGCCCGGCGAGGTACGTCACACATTCACCCACTTCCACCTGATACTTCGTATCTGGTCTGCCGATCTGCCTGTAAATGTGGCCCCTGACACATTGGTCATTCTCGACAAGCACGAATTCCGACCCAGCGATCTGCCTACTGTAATGAGAAAGGCCTATGATCTCTGGCGCGGCCAATAGACCGCTGTGCAAATGTACAGACGCCGACTAATCTGCACGTGGAATTCGGAGCACCAAACATGATCGCATCTGACACCATGTCTCGTTGGCAGTCTGCATTGCCTTTCTGGATTTCATATCTTCTGATTCCGCTCCTCTGGTTCTCAGCTTTGGTCGGAGGATGGTGGATTCTGCTGGTTCCGTTGTCGACTTGGTGGGCGTTTGCAGTTCTGGATCGGCTGACAGGCCTCAACCTTGAGAATGCGGATCCTGATACTTCGGAGGACCAGTTAAGCTGGTACATCCTGCTGACCAAGTATTGGGCGCCGGTGCAATTCGTCACGCTTTATGGACTGATCTGGTACACGACGCACACCGACCATCTTTCGACAATCGAGAAGATTGGCCTGTTTTTCGGAATGGGCGTAATTTCAGGAACGATCGGGATCAACTACAGCCATGAGCTGATGCATCAGAAGGGTAAGCTTGAGCGCTGGCTTGGGGATATTTTGCTTGCGATGGTTCTGTATTCTCATTTTCGGTCAGAGCATCTGCTGGTCCACCATCGCTATGTCGGTACACCGCGTGACCCCGTAACGGCGCGCTACAATGAAGGCTTCTACCGTTTCTATCCGCGTGTGCTGCGGCAGAGCCTAGTTTCGGCCTTCAATGCTGAGCGCAATAAACTAGCGCGCAAGGATTTGCCCTGGACCGCTTCCACAAACCCGTTTTGGCGGTACTGGGCGTTGCAGGGTGCGATGCTGTTGCTGGCTGTTTTGATCGGTGGCTGGGCTGGATTGGCCCTGTTTCTGGTACAGGCGGGAACTGCCATCTGGCAACTGGAGCTGGTCAATTATGTTGAACACTACGGCCTGACCCGCAAATATCTGGGTGAGGGGAAATATGAACAAGTCCGCCCGCGCCATTCATGGAATGCGTCGCAAAAAGCGTCGAACTGGCTACTCATCAATCTGCAGCGTCACTCTGATCATCACTTCAAACCAAGTCGCCGCTTCCCGCTGTTGCAGCATCATGCCGAAGAGGCCGCCCCACAACTGCCTTACGGGTATCCTGTTATGACCGTGGCAGCGATGATCCCCCCGCTCTGGCGGCGGGTCATGAATCCGCGCGTTCGCGCCTGGAGACGTCAGTACTATCCCGAAGTGACCAACTGGAAACCTTACAACAAAGCCCAGAATCCGATGCCGCGCACGTAACCCGTACGTCTCAACCGCATCAATACTGCGGCATCAACCGACAGGTTTGTCTGAAATTACATCATCCAGACATTCATGTTGTTTTCGACGCCCCGAACAGATTTGTTGTCGTGTCGGGAAAACCCCGCCATCAACTCCGACCCTGTTGGGCTTTCTCGGGCGACCTGTGTGCTTAAGTCGTCGCTCATCACCACGCGCGCGCCGAATTCACGGGTCATCGCCTCCAGCTTCGCCGCCACGTTCACCGCGTTCCCGATCACGGCAAACTCCAGCCGATTGGCGCCAATGTCACCCAGAACGACCGAGCCATAGTGCAGCCCGATCCCCACGTGGATTTCCGGCTCGCCCGCACGGCGACGTTCAAGGTTCCAGCGATCAATCACCTCTACCATCGATCGGGCACAGGCCAGCGCATTGCTGGCATCCAGGGGCGTCGGTACCGGCGTGCCAAAAGTGGCCATCAATCCGTCGCCGAGATATTTGTCGAGCGTCCCGTGATGGCGGAACACCTCGGTCTCCATCCGCGCATGAAAGCCGCGCAAGACTTCGATCACATCATACGGATCACGACCTGAGGCGAATTTCGTGAAACCCACAATATCGATGAACAGAACTGCTACATTCTCTTTGCGCACCTGCTTAAGCGGCTCGTCATTCTGGCTGAGTTCGTCGACCACGTTGGGCGAGAAGTAGCGCGACAGGTTTGCTCTCTCGCGTTCAAGTCCGGCATTGGTCATCAGCAATCGGTTCAACCGCCGCATCGATACTCCAAGTGTCACGGCAACCATTAGAAAGACAATCACCTGCTGAATGCGCTGGGGTGCCATAAAGCTGTTGGGATCCAGCATCTCTGCCACATCCGGAAACCCAGCCAAGGCTTCGTTGACGCGTTCCGTGATGCCGGGAATTGGCGTGGCCACCCACCACGCGATGATCCAGCCAGCAGTCCACATCATTGCGGTCCAGGATCCGATCGCGATGACCGTACGCCAAGAATAAGCCAACGTTCCCGCCGCCAGAATGATGAAAAAGTACTGGAAATTGTCGAACCTGTACTGCATCGCCAGCGGTCGCACATCATCGCTGAACGGGTTAGGAATGATCATCCCCAGTGTCATGATCAGCAGATCCACGAATATCAGCAGCAATTCCGTTCGCGACTGTCCCACGCGACCAGCCCTACGGATCAGCCAGCCATTTGCGCAAATGAGCAGCAGAATGAAATGATACCAAAGAACATCCCAATACGGGTTAAGATAAATCAGCAAAATGCCAGTCAAACCCATCGCGATCCACCGGGCGCGGACAGCCAGTTCCAGCCCTTCTCGCTTGTGCCGCTCCAACGCGGCTTCGGTGTATTTGTTGTCCAGATCGAAGTTGTCCGGCTGCGTGACAAAGAAACGTTCGAAACGGGATTGGTTTGCGGTGGTATCGGACATACCCAATGCTCCCTCGTTGTACTGCCGGATATGGGGATCGGTGCCCCATCCAAACACCCCATAGATGAAAACAAAAGACCCCGCCGGATACGGCGGGGCAAGGCTTAGTGCCTTGTGTCAGGCCACAGGCACCGGCGGTATGGGTGAATTCAGTTGTGCAGTTCCGCCCGGATCTGCTGACGCAGCACGTCAATCGGAACCGTTTTGCCGTCACGTTTAAAGCACCAGTAGGTCCATCCGTTGCAGGACGGTGCGTTTTCCAGATGCGCGCCGACCTGATGGATCGAGCCTTTGACATTGTCGCCGACCAGCGTTCCGTCTGCACGAACCTTGGCCTTGTGGCGCTGGTTCATGGAATAGAGTTCTTCACCGGGGCGCAGCATGCCGCGTTCAACCAGTTGGCCAAAAGGAACGCGCGGTTCGGCGCGTTTGCTGGCGCTGACTTCCAGCGCTTCGCGGTCGAACTTGCGAACCTTCGAGATGCGCTTTTCGGCGACCTTGCGATAGCTTTCCTCGCGCTCGATCCCGATGAACTCGCGTCCCAGCATCTTGGCAACAGCACCGGTCGTGCCCGTACCAAAGAACGGATCAAGAATCACATCGCCCGGATTGGTCGAGCCAATCAAAACACGGTGCAAAAGCGACTCCGGTTTTTGCGTCGGGTGCGCCTTGTCGCCGTTTTCATCCTTGAGGCGTTCATGCCCGGTGCAGATCGGCAAAACCCAGTCGCTGCGCATCTGTACGCCTTCGTTCAGCGCCTTCAGAGCTTCGTAGTTGAACGTGTACTTGGCACCCTCACGTTTGGAGGCCCAGATCATCGTCTCATGCGCGTTGGTGAACCGTTTGCCACGGAAATTCGGCATCGGGTTCGATTTGCGCCAGACGACATCGTTCAGAATCCAGTACCCAGCATCCTGCAGAGCCGAACCAACGCGGAAAATGTTGTGATACGAGCCAATCACCCAAATCGCGCCGTTCGGCTTGAGCAGACGATGCGCGGCCTTTAGCCATTCGCGAGTGAACTGGTCATAGACACCAAAGCTCGAGAACTGATCCCAGTGATCATCGACCGCGTCGACCTGAGAATTATCGGGACGGTGCAACTGACCTTTAAGCTGCAGGTTATAGGGCGGATCCGCGAAAATCAGGTCAACAGATTCCGCAGGCAGACTGTTCATCACTTCGATGCAGTCCCCGGAAAGAATCATGTTTAAAGGGAGCGCGGTTGCGCCCTTTGTCTTGGTCGTTGTCATATCTCTGCCTCAAGTTCCACGGCGCTTTTGCGCTCATTTGGTTGAGACAAGGATGAGTCAAAGTCGATTCGCCGTCAATTTCTTTTTTGAATCAGCAGCTTACGATTTACTCTTGATACAAGATATTGTGTACCGGTTTGAACGAACGCCTATGATGTGGGGTCACGCCGAGATTTTGCAGTGCTTCTCTGTGTTGTTTTGACGGATAGCCTGCGTTCTTCTCCCATCCATAGCCAGGATGCTGTTGCGCCAAATCCACCATCAGTTGATCGCGCCAGTTTTTAGCTATTATAGAAGCCGCCGCAATCGACACCGAATGCGCATCGCCTTTGACAACCGCCTGCGCCGGGATCGCCAGCCCCCTCGGGATCATGTTTCCATCGATCAGCAAATAGTCCGGCGGCGGGTTCAGGGCAGCAACTGCGCGTTCCATCGCCAGATGCGAGGCACGCAAGATGTTGTGTTCGTCAATCTCGGCAACCGAAGCCTCGGCAATGGCAAACTCGGCCCGGTCACGCACAGCCGCGTCCATTGCAACACGCCGCTTGGCCGTCAGCTTCTTGGAGTCGTTCAGCCCCTCGGGAATATCCTTGGGGTTCAGAATAACCGCCGCTGCAACCACCGGTCCGGCCAGGGGCCCGCGGCCAACCTCATCCACGCCGGCAATTCGCAGGTACCCCTGCGCCACTGCCGCCTGTTCAATTGAATAATCCGGTTTTGTCATACCCATCGAAAACCGCGTTTCGCGCCCCGTCGCAAGACAAAAAGAGAGGGCGGCCTGCACCACCCTCTCCTGCGCGCTGCTTCTTTGGCACCGCTCCTGCTCGAAAGTAATTACTTGTAAACGACGCGGTAACCTTGCTGGCGCAGGCATGCGGGTTCATATGCCCGCTTCACCTTTTTGCCATTCCAGAAACCGACCTTGCACTCTTGCGGCAGGCTATTGGCATGTTTGTAGTGTTTCTTGAGGCATTTCGGGGCCAAAAGCGGCTGATTGTTTGAATAGGCGTTATAGGTGCGCAGGCACTGTTGCGGCAGGTCGTACCGCGCAACGTGTTGTGGCAAAGGGCGCACCGGGTAGCTGGGCTGAGCCACGTAGGGCTGAGGCGTATAAGTCTGATGGCGCGTCGTCCGTTGCTTGCGCTTTTCCTGATTATAGTAGTGGACCCCTGCCCCGATGATCGCAATCGCGGCCAGACCGCCCAGGATATCATGAGCGTCAGCAGCCCGAGCCTTTGATGCCGAAACACCAGTGATTGTGACAGCTGTTGCAACGATCAGAGCGATGAATTTCTTGTGCATGATGCGCGTCCTTTCGGATGATGGGGCGAACCGGAGATTGGCCGCGAATTCGATGGGTCAACTCTGGTCCTGCCCCCATCAGACAAGCAATAACGACGGCTTGTTATCGAATATCAGTGCCGCAAAACCCTTTGAGTTATTGAATATCACGCAAACACATGCGCAGGATGCGGCCTATGAAACAGATCGTCTCTTCTCTGACTATCGCGACCCTGATATCGCTTGGAGCCACCGTTGCGGCGGCGGAATGTTATGCCGATTACAAGGCCAAGCAAGATAACCCTCTGCGCCTTCACTACGGCGTCATGCAGGTTTCGGCCTGCGACAAAGGACAGGCCCAGCAGGAGGTCGCCCAACGACTGAAAGCTTCGGGTTGGACCTTGCTGAATGTTCTGACCGTATTCGGATCGGAAGGATTGGATCAGAGGAAGGCCAATGCCGGAAAATTCTATCTCCGTTTCTGAGGCCCGGCGTTCAGGGGTAAGGCTTGTCGGCGCGGGTATCGCGGCGATCGTTTTGATCCTCGTCACAGCCGCCGTTTTTCTGTTCTGGACCTTGCCGGATGCGAATGCATTTAACGCCCGGGTTGAGAGACTGTTCATAGAAAGCGATCTGACGTCGCAGGCTGAAATCCGATTGCTGGAAATACTGGCGCAGTCAGGCACTGCCTTTGCCGATACGTTGTCCAGCTATCGCATGGTGATTTTTGTTCTGCTGGTCTTCGCCACAGCAATGCTGATCAGTGCATTGGTGTTTCTTGTCATGCTTGTCATGCTGAACCGGCGCATGGCTCAGATAGAACGGACAGGGATTCAGGTGACCTCTCTGCTGATCAGCCGCGAAGAAAACACTGTTTATCTGAACAACATGGATTTCAAGCTGACACCGGCCGCGATGGAGACCCTGTCTGTACTGGCGGAATCCCGACTGGATGATGAAGTTCTGTCCGGTGCTCAGATCGAGGCGATGATTTCCGGCAGGGATGCAGCCGATTGTGATGAAGCCGCCGGCGCCACAAGGATCAAGAGACTGCGTGACGCGTTGGGCAATCAAATGGTCAGCGAGTTGCTGGTCAAGAACATCGCCAAACGCGGATACATGTTGTCTATCGAAAAGGATGTCATCCAGATGGTGTGATGCTGACCAATCGGTTGGCGGCCATTGTCGGTCTCATTTGGTAAATTCTGCGTCGACCCTCTTGGAAATATCAACCTCAGGGCCCATCCTATAGAGGCCCGGGCACAGGAGGTTACTGATGAACGTCCACGCCACCCCAAAGATCAAAGGCTATGGGATATCCGTTGAACGGTTGAATGGTCGGATCGCCATTTATCGTGATGATACCCTGCTGGCTGAAAGCCACGATGCCAAAGTCATGTATGAAACCCGTCTGCCGCCTGCGATCTACGTCCCGCGCAAAGACGTTTGCGTCGATCTGAGTGACGAAACAGAGTTGCAGACATTCTGCCCGTTCAAAGGGACTGCCAGCTACCACGACATCCTGTTGCCGGGTGAACAGCTTGCAAACTCGGTTTGGGCATATGAAGACGCCTTGCCCGAAAGCAAGGCTATTCAAGGTCATATCGGCTTTATGCCCGCAGCATATACAAACGTAGATCTCGGCGAAAACCAGTTGCGAGAACCCGATGATGGCAACATCAGTGGCCCGCTTATAGATTGGTTAATGCGGGGCGCTTCGGTCGTTGATACTCCGGAAGCCTTCACCAAAGCGCTTGCTGAAAAGATGCTGGATCATGGGATCGCGATTCAGCGACTCAGCATTCTGGCATGGTCCCTACATCCCCTGATCGCGGGTAAACACTACATCTGGGAAAAGGGTGAGGACGAGATTTCTACCTTCGCTCCCACGTACGAGATTTATGACCACCCCGCTTTCACTAACAGTCCCCTGCGCCATGTGTCAAACGGGCTTGGCGGGGTACGGCAGCGCCTGAACAGCGACAATCCGCATAACAGCTTTCCAATCATGGAAGATTTACGCGCCAAAGGTGCCACGGACTATGTGGCGATGCCGCTGCCCTTTTCCGATGGCCGTACGAACGTGCTGACACTTACCTGCGATCACCCCGATGGGTTCACAACCGAAAACCTGGGCCTTGTCTTCGAGTGTTCGTCCGTTATCGCGCGATACTATGAAGTATTCATGCAACGCGAAAATGCACAGGCGTTGCTTGAAACCTATGTTGGCAAGCGAACCGGCGCACGTGTGCTGGGGGGTGATATTCGCCGCGGCGACGGTGACGACATAGACGCGGCTATTATGTTCTGTGACCTGCGCAATTCAACCAGTCTTGAAGAGCAATTGGGACGCAGCGCGTATATTACACTGCTCAATGAGTTCTTCGAGACAGTCTCGGGCATAATTCACGAAAATGGTGGTGAAGTTCTGAAATTCATTGGCGACGCTGTCCTGGCTGTCTTCCCTGCCGGCGACGATGCCGCAACGGCCAGAACAAACGCCCAGCGCACCGCAATCGAGATTGTCGAACGATTGGCGGAACTTCGAACCTCGGATAATGATCATCACTGCGATTGTTCTATCGGAGTTGCTTTCGGGCGCGTCACATATGGGAATGTCGGTTCGCGCGAGCGACTGGACTTCACCGTGATCGGACAGGCCGCAAATATTGCGGCTCGGTTGGGGGAATTCGGCAAATCGGTCAATCACAGAATCGTCGTGTCTGAAGATATCGAGCCCGCTTGCAAACATGCGGTTCCACTTGGTGATGTCAAACTTCACAACGTTTCCCGACCCGTCACATCTTATGCCCTTCGCACGTCAGCTGATGCGGTTTTAGATGCATGAATTTATCGACGCTGTTCACATTCACAGGTCTGCTAAATCCAACTCAAATTCACGCACCCAACAAAATCAGCGCAGTTTGACCCGGTGAAATCGTATTCTGGAGTTGTGCAATCTGACTGCGGGCAAGAAAGGTGTCTGTCAGTTTTCGGACTGCATCCGGATCAGAGAATTGTGATAATTCAGCAGATCCTGTCAGATCGGAAAGTTTGTCCCTAAACACGCCAAGTTGTTTGTCGATATCCAGTTGAGAGAACGCAGCTGGCAAACCCAGAGCGGTCTCCATCATTTTGCGCAACGGCGGCAGACCCATCAAATCGTACCACTTTCTGGTCTCGCTGCCGCCTTGTAATGCCAGATCTGACAACTTGTGCTGAGCATAAAGCGCCATCCGCATCGTCTCATCAGTTTCACCGACCGAAATCTCAAACTGTGATATCAGATTGTTTTGGGCGACCTCTTCCATATTTGTGATCAGACCAGTCTTGCGGACATCCCCGGGGCCCAACCCAAAGGCATCAGCAAATTCGCGGTACCGTTTGTCAGACAGCCTGTTCGCCAAAGCATCATCGGACCGCGTTCCATCCGACAGGATTTTTTGGACAAAGTAACGATTGTTGATATCACCTTCCAACCCAAACGCACCCAATGCCACCTGCAACAATCTCCGATCCGAGACGAGCTCCTCAGCCGACTTCACATTGCTGATGTTCTCAAGGAAGTACTTGGTTTCCCTGTCATTAACCGGCGAGGCGGAGAAAGTTTGCAGTTGAGTATCATAAGTTCGGTGCAGAAATCGCCAGCCTGCCACTCCCCCCGCAGGTACCACCGGTTGAAAAGTCATTGGTGGTACGCCATCAGTCGCTCTTCACGTGGCAGTAACGAGCGGAGTGATTTCAGGCATTTGTAGTATTGTTCTGCGACCAGCGCCTCGGTCGCTTCGCCCAACACGCGACGACTGTCGGCATCCGTGAATACCTGGCTCAATTCCTCGACCCGCCGCAGCAATTGCTGGCGTGCATCGCCAGCCGCCATATCTCCGGAAAGAACCAGTTGTGCGGCATAGCAAACCCGTCGCACCGGCGTGTTCACCTCGTCCGGATGAATGGCATCGCGCAGTCGTAGAACGTTTGCCTGCGGCGTCATTATTGAAAAGCGACTGCGGCGATCTCCGTTTTCTATAACCACGCCGTTGATCAACACCCTTTCTTTGGGTGCAAGTTTCAGAACAAGCCCGCTCATCCCGTGGCCCTCATCTGACGCAGCCCGCGCAACACGGCCATGTTGATTTCCAGCAACGGTTCAACTGCTGCATTGTTTCCCAGAACCTGACTGCTGTGTTGTTCGGTGAACTCCGCGAGATAGAAAATCCGTGCCCTCAGATCATGAGGCAACGCGTTGTCATCATCCGAAACTCCCGTCGCCAGCAGAGTCCATAGACGCCGATTTTCGTGCAGTGCCTGCACGAATGCACCAAAATCTGTAGCCTTGCGTGCTGCTGCCGCCTTGAGGCGATGAGTGATTTTGGAAATCGCCTCATATTCCGTATCGCGAGGTGTTCGTGTTGGAGCGGCTGTTTGCGCGTAAGCGCGTTGTGCAAGCGTTTGAGGGGTCACTGGAGATCCTTCCAATTGGCGTTCGTTGGGCTAATCAGGAATGGGGCGCAGACTTGCGCCCCATTCTGTGTTCAGGATTAGCGGAACAGTGACAGGATCGATTGCGGCGCCTGATTAGCAATCGAAAGCGACTGCGTTGCCAATTGCTGCTGAACCTGCAGTGCCTGCAAACGTGCCGACGTCTCTTCCATATCGGCATCGACCAATGCGCCGATCCCCGATTTGAAGGAGTCAGACAGGTTCGAGATGAACTCTTTCTGAGTTTCGATCCGCCCCTGTGCCGAACCGAATGCTGCCGAAGCGTCAATCGAAGTATCGATCAAAGTTTCAACAGTGGCCAAAGCAGCTGTCGCTCCGGCGCCGGTCGACACATCAATACCCGCCATCGCACCAAGGCCACCGGATCCAGCATTCACAAACTGGGCCGAGAACGAGATGTCCGCACCGGTGTTATTTGCGATCGCCAACGTACCTGCCGTGCCGGAGTCATATTCGACGGTCAGCCCGGTGATGCCCATCTCTTCGATCTTGGCCTTTAGCCCGACCGCTACAATATCACCAGTTGTCGTAGCGGCAGCATCCGCCGCAGTAACCGTGTATGAGACAACACGGTCATCGATAGCCACAACCACTTTGTCACCAGCTGCAAAGGCACCGCTGGATTCGTCAGTTACTAATGCGGTTGCCGAGGTCGCGGTGTTTGCGATCGTTGCACCAACCCGATCATTACCAGTGGAGGACCCTGTCGACCCGTCAAATACCTGCTTGGTGACATAACCACCGGTGGACAGGTTCTGGCCCGCAACGTTGATGGACGATGCGGTCACGTTGCCGGTGTTGTCACGGTCCAGAGAAGCCAAGATTGAGGCGGAACCAGCCGAACCGTCTACCAAGTTCAAACCGTTGAATTGTGCCGCGCCAACAACCGAAGCGATCTGATCCTTCAGCGCTGTAACGTCCGCGTTGATCTTGTCACGATCTACGTTGTCTTCCTGCGCCGCTACGATCTTGCTTTTCATCTGGGTCAGCAGATCAGTAACGGTCTCAGAAGCGTTTCGCGCAACCGCCACAGTCGATTCACCTAATGCCAGACTGTCTTTGATGGCATTGAAACCTTTTACGTCGGATTCCATCACCTTCGAGATCGCCCAAACAGCCGAATTGTCCTTGGCTGTCGCAACATCTTTACCCGTCGAGATCGCGTTCTGAGTTGTCGCCAGGTTCTTGTTGACCGACTTGAGCGTCTGCAGCGCGACCATTGCGCCATTGTTTGTCAGAATGCTGGACATTTTCTTTCATCCTTTTTCATTCGGGCATTCGTCGCCCATTTGCGCCTGCGGAAACCCGCAGGCATTTTGTCGTTCTGACCTGTGCGATGTACCATCCGGTGTTCGCGCCACCTGCTGTTTCAGGTGCGGGACCACTTTTGAGCGCGATCCACTAACGGAATGCTAAGACCCGCTGCCCGTAAATCTTGCATTTGATTCAAACCATCGATCATGCCCGTTTTTCCAGCTTGGCATGACTGCGCACGGCGAAACCGCTGCGCTGCCCGGATGAGTCATATGTGCTGAATTCCTGACGCACCCGGCGCAGCTCTGCCATACGGGTGGCTACCGCGCGAATTCCGTCCGCTGCGCTATTCAACAAGGTCTGATTCCGCTCGATTTTTTTTTGGACCCGAATCAAATCAGCACTGTCGAACACCTGCACGTCATTGAGTGCTCCGATCAGCTTTTCCTTCTCGGGAAACATATGATCTAGACTATCCAGCTCTCCATCAACAAGAGCTGCGCGCTCAAGATCCAAAACTTCTTCAAGAGCTTTGATCGGGTCCGATTCAGGGTTTCTTTGCATCCGCTTTCTCCATCATGGCGTTGAACAGGATTTCAGAAAAACCAACCCCACCCGATCGCGCCAATTGCTGCGCCTGGTGCTGTACAAGAAACGAGGTGAACTGATCCTCACCCGCTCCTCCTCCAAAGAGCTGGCGTGATTTTCCCATCCCTGCAGACTTGAGCATCTCTGCCAGAAAGGTCGCTTCCAACTCCGTCGCTGCGGACTTTAACCTTTCCGTAACCGGTCGGACTGGCTCTGAGGATGGGGTGTGCACGATTTCCATCATTATCTCCGAAATTTGCTTCGAACTTTCACGATCAAAGAGGAAAGCGGTTAAAATAAACGTAACCTCCTGCGGGCAAGTTTCCGGACAAACAAACGGAGCCGGAGCAAAATGCCCAACCCTCTGACATTAATGACCGCATCGGTACAGCCGAATGCCAATCCCGATAAAAGTCAGCCGGAGCAACGTGAAACCAATGGCGGGTTGATATTTCAGGACATCGTTGACGAGAACGCAAATCAAGACGATGTCGATGATGACGCCGCTGTCTTCTCTGAACGGGAAACTGATGGCGATATAGTCGGTGATGAAATTCGTACAGACGCCGACCCTGAGCCCGAAATTGTGGTTCACACCATAACTAGCCCTTCTACCAAAGCGGAGTTGGCAACAGAGCTGCCCGACAAGGACAAAGCATCTCAGCCTGGCTTCCATGAGACTGAGGTGCAGCAATCTCGAAATCCAATTCCAGCCGGGAACATGCTGCCGGATCAGAAGTCAGCCAAACCCATCGATCCGGCCAGAATCCAGACAAACTCTGAGTTAAGGGTCTCTTCTGTTTCATTCGAAAGGCACAGCAAAGCCAGTCAGCCAAATCTGTCCTCTTCAGATCAAACACGTCTCATTACAGAGCAGGCGGTTATCACACGAGCAGTCAGCGTGATCGACTCCAGCTCATCAATCAATGAAAACAAGATGGATCTAGTGCCGGAACACTGGAGCAAACGCGCATCTTTGAGTGATACCCCACAGCGGGTTCAAATTCACAATTCAGCTCCGCAGATGCTATCAGCTCCTGCGCATATGCAATTGCTGGCGAAAACCAGTGAGTACCGAACTGACGAGCCCTTTGTGCTGCAAGAAGTGGGAGAAATTCCGTCCTCAAAGGAAGCAGTTCAAACTCAGAATCCAAGAGACAGCGGAACAATCGCGAATTCAGCACCGCCTACAGCGCGTGCCGAAATCGCGCGCGCCATCGCGGGGCAAATGGCAACGATGGTAACGGCACGACCGGGAGCGGGCAGTATTGAAATCGCCCTAAGCCCTGAGGAACTGGGCCGTGTCTCTATTGTTCTGAACGGTCGTGAAGATGGACTGCAACTGGTGATCGCTGCCGAACGGCCCGAAACACTGGATCTGATGCGTAGGCATATTTCGCTGTTATCAGCTGAATTCCAAAAACTGGGATACGCTAACTTGTCATTCGATCTGGATACGCCTTCGGACGCACATCATGACAATCAGGCAGATAATTCCGAAGCAACACCAGATGTGGCTGAGCCTGATAGCGAATTTCAACACACGGCTACCATTCAAAAAACGATCCCGGATCGGGGTCTGGATATGAGGCTTTAGACGATGATCTCGGCAACCAATTCAGCGGCTCAGCCTGCTTCGCAGCAACAAACCACACAGCAATCGAAAAGCTCGGGCCTGACCTCAGATTTTGAGACTTTTCTGCTGATGCTGACAACGCAGGCTCGGAATCAAGACCCGCTCAAGCCCCTTGATTCTTCGGAATACGCCTCGCAGCTGGCGCAGTTTTCCATGGTTGAACAACAGGTTCAGACCAATGATATGCTCGCCACTCTTACTCAGGCTATGGGTAGCGTAAAGTTGGAAGAGTTGTCCAACTGGGTCGGCATGGATGTTCGCTCAGCTTCGGCCTTTCAATTCGACAACACCCCTGTCGAGATCTTTGCAAATCCCGAGGACACTGCTGATAAGGCCGTTCTTGTTATCAAGGATGCCGAAGGCACAGTCATTGACCGCATCTCCGTATCGGCAACTGAAAAAGAGTTTACCTGGGCGGGCATGGATGAATCGGGAAATCCGCTGCCGTCTGGCAACTACTCGGCCTCTCTCGAAAGCTACAAAGACGGAAAGCTGCTGTCTGACAAACCTGCGTCGGTCTACAGCCGCGTTGTAGAAGCCCAGGTAAGTGAAGGCACCATCATACTAAAACTAGAAGGCGGCACCGTGATTTCCGCAAGAGATGTGACCGCAGTTAGGGCAGGCGCTTGATCTGACAGGTGGGACAGGTCAAGTCTTGGCGAATTGCGATTCGCCTCAAGCCACTGGTAAAAAGCCCTGCCTGATCTTTCCTCACCTCCAACTGGTCTTATCGCGCAACTCTTTGACGAGGGTTTTGTCAGTGCCAACGCCAGTTTTGAAACGCTGTATGGAGGGCGCACCAATCGGGTATGGAAGGTTGTGGGTGGCGACGGTGACAAGGTTCTGAAGCTCTACAACTCTGAGCTACGAAACCCTCTTTTCCGGAACGATGCAGAGCTTGAGGCCCAATGTCTACACGTCCTTGATTCAACCGGTTTCGTGCCCCGCTTGCGGGCGGCCGGGATCTTTGGACCGGATCGCTGGGTGTTTTATGATCACGCCCCCGGGACGCCATGGAACAGGCAAGCTGAAAATGTCGGGAAACTGCTCAAAAACCTGCATTCACTTCGGGTAGATATAGATGCGCCTCAAGGGTGCAATGGTAGTGAGGACCTTGCTGATCATGGCGAGCGTATCCTGGCTGGTTGTCAATCCAAGCGCGTTGCGCAGTTACGGCAATTGCGCCCGCGAAAACACGTAAAACCTCTGACGCAAAGACAGCTGATCCACGGAGATCCGGTGGCTGGGAACATCCTTGTCTCGCCGACCGGGCTCACTCTGATTGACTGGCAATGCCCGGCTTTGGGTGATCCTTGCGAAGATCTGGCAATGTTTCTCTCACCGGCTATGCAGCTGCTTTATCGTGGGCAGCCGCTGTCCGCGTCGGAGACTGCAGAATTTTTATCTGGCTATAACCAGTCAGATGTTGCTGCCCGATATGAGGCCCTGCGCCCCTGGTACGCATGGCGTATGGCTGCGTACTGCCTCTGGCGCGTGGAGACAGGTGCTGTGGACTATAACGCAGGGTATGAACTGGAAATCGCAGCCCTTTTTTAGGCACCAGACATTCAGAGATCAGCCAATCCCATGAGTGCATAGGCCGGGGGCATCAATGCCCGGCGCCACGTTCCCAAAGGAAATCGGCCCGGTGGTTGTGATATAGGGGAAGGCAATTCAATACTGTGACCCAACGCCAAGCGGGCCAGCGCCCTGCCACAATAGGTTCCCATCGCGACCCCATTTCCATGATATGCAAAGCCTGCGAGCATTCCAGGTTGTCCGGGTACCGGTCCGACATAGGGGGTTAAGCCGCGTGTCAGGCACACCATTCCTGACCACATATGTGTGGCTTCTACCTCTGCCCAGGCTGGAAACATTGTTCTGAAATCCTTGAGGGCTTTCTTACGAATTCCAGCCTCTGCGCCGGGTGAAGATAACAACCCACCGCGCATTCCGAACAGGAAACGACGATCCGGCATCAAGCGGAAATAATGGAGCAGGTTACGTGTATCATATGACATCTGATCCGATGTCCAGCCTTGCGCCTGAAGTTCCGCATCGGTTAGCGGACGCGTAACCATCGCCGTCGATTGCGTAGGCATATAACGTCCAGCCATCCAACGCGGCAGATCTTCGCTGGAATATCCGTTGGTGCAGATCAGGACGGTTCTGGCTTTGATACTGCCACTCCGGGTCTGTAGTTCAAATCCTGATGCCGCCCGATTAATCTCGGTCACTGCGCTTTGCTGAAACAGTTGAGCGCCCTGCAACTGCGCTGCGGCAGAAATTCCAAACAGGTATTTTCGCGGGTTAAGACCAAACCCTATCGGGGTGGTGTAACCGCCAAAGAAATTCCCCCCAAACCCCAGTTCCGGAAGATCTGCAGCTTCATGCAGCACACCGGTTTCATCGGCATTCCGACGCAGTTTCTCCATAGCGCGTGGTGTATGCGCCAATTGCGTTTCACCATTGGAGTGGATATCGGCGTCAACCTGATGTGTCGCCAATAGTTTCGCAACCAGCGATACGGCGTCTGTTTCGGCCTGCTCATAAGCCTCGGTTTCACCCGAACCATATCGCCTGACCATTTTGGCGTGATCGAGTTTCGATCCGCCGAGGCAGCAAAACCCCCCGTTGCGCCCGGATGCGCCCCATCCCGGCGTTTCAGCCTCAAGCACCGCAACCGAAGCGCCCGCCTCGGCAAGGTGCAACGCAGCAGAAATACCCGTAAACCCGCCACCAACAATTGCCACGTCGACACTAAGATCGCCGTCCTGAATCGGCCAATCCGGGCTGTCGATGGTTTCATCCCACCAGCAATTCGTGCGCGGACCGGGTCCGTAGGTGTAGTCTGGAAAAATCCGCCTCATTCTGCGCGCGCTGCTGCCATTTCATCCTGCCTTTGACGCATCATCGCGCGCTTGGTCACCAGCGACGCAGTAATGACGCCCACTGTGACGACAGCGATCATGATGGTGGACAAGGCATTGATTTCCGGGCTAACCCCCAAACGCACCGCCGAGAAAATCTTGATCGGAAGTGTCGTGGCCGAAGGCCCGGAGGTGAAGGATGCAATCACCAGATCATCCAATGACAGGGTAAAGGCAAGCAACCAGCCCGAGATTACTGCAGGGGCAATGATGGGCAGCGTCACAAGACGGAAAGCCTGAGCCGGAGAACAACCCAGATCGAGTGCGGCCTCTTCCAGCGATTGATCGAAAGTCACCAGACGTGAAGACACAACCACGGAAACGAAACACATCGAGAAGGTCGTATGCGCCAGAACAATTGTCAGGATACCCCGATCCAGCCCGATACCAATGAATAGCAGCAACAACGACAAGCCTGTGATCACTTCGGGCATCACCAACGGTGCGTAGATCATTCCTGAAAACAGGGTTCTGCCAAAGAAACGACCACCACGTACCAAAACATAGGCAGCTGCAGTCCCTAAAATAGTGGCGAGAGTTGAGGAGAAAACAGCGACACGCAAAGTAACCCATGCCGCATCAAGAAAGGCCTCGTTCTGGGCAAGTTCGCCATACCATTTCGTTGAAAACCCGGCCCAGACCGTCACCAGCTTGCTTTCATTGAAGCTGAAGACGATCAGGATAACCATCGGAATATAGAGGAAGGCAAACCCCAGCGTCAGGGATACTGCGTTGAACCAGCTCAGCCTGTTCATTGCTCGGCCTCCGTCTGTTTCTGCTGATTCCGTTGGAACAGCACGATCGGAATGATCAGGATGAGCAACAGGACCACTGCCACTGCGCTGGCCACTGGCCAGTCACGGTTCGAGAAGAATTCCTCCCACAGAACTTTGCCGATCATCAGAGTACCCGATCCGCCCAGCAAAGACGGGATCACGAACTCACCAATCACCGGAATCATGACGAGGAAACACCCAGCGATGATACCGGGGCGCGACAGCGGGATGGTCACCAGCCAAAAGGCTTGCAGGCGCGAGCATCCCAGATCCTCGGCCGCTTCGATCAGTGATCCATCCATACGCTCCAATGCGGAATAGATGGGCAGGATCATGAAGGGCAGATAGGTGTAAACGATACCGATATAGACCGCAGTATTGGTGTTCAGGATCGTCAGAGGAGTCGAGATGATGCCTGTCCACAAGAGCAGTTGGTTCAGATACCCTTCGTTGCTAAGGATACCCATCCACGCATAGACGCGGATCAGGAACGAGGTCCAGAAGGGCAGGATCACCAGCATCATCAAAGTCGGACGCCATTCTTCGGGTGCCCGGGCCATTCCATAGGCAATGGGATAGCCGACAATCAGGGTCAGAATGGTCGAGATCAGAGCGATTTTGACACTTGAAAGATAAGCCTTCCAATAGAGATCATCTTCGGTCAGCCAGACGTAGTTTTCGAAATCAAGCTGGCTGAAGAAGTCTTTCAAACCGGCCCAACCCTCGGACAAATCCAAGGTTGGGGTGTAGGGCGGAATCGCCAGTGCTGTATCCGACAGCGAAATCTTCATGACGATGAAGAATGGCACCAGAAACAGCGCCAACAGCCATAGATAAGGAACGGCAATCAGAAAGGCGCGGCGCATCAGCTGGCCAACAGAACCGCAGCCGTGGCCGTGAACGACAGCCAGACCGGGTCTTCCCAGGTAAAGGATCGGCGCGAGATACGACGGGTATTTGCCGTTTGCGCCTTGATGATCGTGCCGTTCGGCAACTCAACGTGATAGGTCGATAGATTACCGAGATAGGCAATGTCGTGCACCTTGCCCTGTATCGCGTTGATTGCATCCGCAGGCCGTTCTGCGGAAATAGCCACCTTCTCTGGCCGGATCGCCAGATGACAGTTTTGCCCGTTCGAAAACCCGGAAGAAGATGTCGCGGTCAGAGGTGCCTGACCTTCTGCCCAGTCGATCTGATAGGTTTCATCCCCGTTCGCGGATGCGCGCCCTTCGATGATATTCACGTCGCCGATGAAGTCCGCGACATAAACCGAATTTGGGTTTTCATAGATCCGATCAGGCGTTGCCACCTGCTTGAGCTGTCCTTGATCCATGACCGCAACGCGGCTGGCAACAGTCATCGCCTCTTCCTGATCATGCGTCACGATCACGAAGGTGGTGCCGGTTTTCTCCTGAATATCCATAAGTTCGAACTGCGTATCCTGGCGCAGCTTTTTATCCAGGGCACCCAGAGGCTCATCCAGCAGCAACAGTTTTGGAGCCTTTGCCAATGACCGGGCCAGTGCCACACGTTGTCTTTGACCACCTGAAATCTGATGCGGCTTGCGGCGCGCAAACTGTTCCAGTCGGGTCAGGCGCAACATCTCTTCTACCCGGTCTTCCAGATCCCGTTTTGGCATATTGTCGCGACGCAGACCAAAGGCGATGTTTTCCCAGACGCTCAGGTGCGGAAACAGGGCGTATGACTGGAACATCATATTGACCGCCCGCTTGTTCGGCGGGATCGGATCAATGTCCTGGCCGCTTAGCAGAATGTGGCCTTCAGTCGGGGTTTCAAACCCGGCCAGCATTCGCATCATCGTGGTTTTGCCACAGCCCGATGGTCCGAGCAGAGCAAAAAATTCACGTTCGAAAATATCCAGCGACAGGTTGTCGATAGCAGTGAATGAACCAAAGCGCTTGGTAACATTCTGAAACTGGATCAAGGGTTTCGTCTGTGGGTCATCCCACGGCGCGAAGACGTCAGAGTTCAAAGCGGCCCCCGTATGTCGGTCTGGACAAATGATGTGCAAGGCGGGCCTGCCGCCTTGCACTGAGCAATCGGATCAGGTGCCCGATTTGATTTTGGTCCAAAGACGGGTCACGACCCGCTGGGTCTTGGCCGGATAAGGAGTGGTGATATAGAGGTTCTGCATCGTGGCTTCATCCGGGTAAATCGCCGGATCGCCAATCACGTCTTCTTCCAGAAACTCTTGTGAGGCTTTGTTGCCGTTGGCGTAGTACACATAGTTCGACGCGGCAGCCATGTTATTGGCGTCCAGAATGAAATTCAGGAACTTGTGTGCGCCTTCAGGATTCGGTGCATCAATCGGTATTGCCATCTGGTCGAACCACATCAACGACCCTTCGGCAAAGGGGTAATATTCGATGTTCACACCGTTGTCGGCCTCGGCTGCGCGATCACGGGCCTGAAGGATGTCACCCGACCAACCCACCGCTACACAGATATCACCGTTGGCCAGAGCATTGATGTACTCCGAGCTGTGGAACTTCTGTACATACGGACGTACTGCGGTCAGAATTTCCTCGGTCTTTGCGATAACATCCTTGTCGTGACTGTCCGGATCTTCACCAATGTACTGCAGCGCCATCGGGATGATTTCTGTTGGGGCATCGAGAAAATGCACACCGCATTCGGCCAGCTTTTCCATATTCTCCGGCTTCAGGACCAGATCCATGCTGTTCAGCGCCACGTCCTCGCCCAGCGCTTCTTTGACCTTGTCGACATTTACGCCGATCCCAGTGGTTCCCCACATATAGTTGATCGAATAGGCATTATTTGGATCATAGCCCGCGGTGCGTTCCTGAATGACGTCCCAAAGGTTGCCGGAGTTTGCTAGTTTCGACGTGTCGAGTTCCTGAAACGCCCCAGCCTGGATCTGGCGCTGCAGGAAAGTTCCCGAAGGAACAACAACGTCGTAACCCGACCCACCGGCCAGCATCTTGGTTTCCAGAACCTCGTTGCTGTCGAACACATCATAGATCAGCGTCAGACCGGTTTCTTCTTCGAACTTACTTAGCAGTTCTTCGTCGATGTAGTCTGACCAGTTATAGACGCGTACTTCTTCGGCGAATGCAGCCGAAGTCCCCAACGCGACGATCGCTGTCATTGTCAGCGTTTTGATTTTCATTTTCTTCTCCCTGCGTGTGTGAGGGTATTTTCCCTTTTTTTTGGATTTGATCAAGTTTTGCGTTTTCACTCGATACAGCGTATGGTTTCACGAGGCTAAGGAACATGACAAGAGAAGGTTCCTCAAAACGGTATGAACCACTTGGATTTGATCAAAAATAAGGCATCCTCGGAGCAGATGGACAACCCAAAGCAACCGGCACATGAACAAGTTTATCGCACACTGAAATCACAGATCATGTTTGGCGATTTGATACCCGGACAGCCGGTCACGATACAGGGTCTGACTGATTCTCTGGGCGTCGGCATGACCCCGGTTCGTGAAGCGATCCGCCGCCTGATCTCGGATGGAGCATTGATCTTTCAAGGCAATCGGCGCGTGAGTGTACCACTGCTGAATGACGACGATATCGAGCAGATGATTTTTGCGCGAAAGTCAATAGAATCAGACCTTTCGAGAAGAGCGGCAAAGAATATGACCGCTGCCGACATAGACCAGCTCGAAAGGATCGATCAGCGTTTGGACCGCACCATCGCGGACGGGGATGTTGGTGGGTACCTGCGATTGAACCATGCTTTTCACGAAACACTCTATGCCCACGCTGACGCCCCGATTCTCAAGGATCTGGCGGAACGTTTATGGCTTCGGTTCGGTCCTTCACTGCGCGTTGTATGTGGACGATTCGGGACCCAAAGCCTGCCTGATCGACACAAGGACATCATCGTGGCATTGCGCGATGGCGATGCCGAGAAAGCGGCAATCGCTACCGCACAAGACATCGAGCAGGGAATGGAACTTATGGCCGGCGCCCTCACCAACGCCTAGTTTTGTCTCGATTCGATTGACAGCACAAAATTTGATCATATTGTGATCCGCAACCGCTGTTGCAGGAGATTCTCCGATGTCTACCATCACAAACCACATGCCAACTGCTGAGTTGCAGGCCCTGGATGCAGCACATCACATGCATCCTTTTTCGGCTAATGGATCACTGGGTGAAGAAGGCGCACGCGTCATAACCCGAGCCAATGGCGTTTACCTGACGGACAGCGAAGGCGAGGAAATCCTGGACGCCATGGCGGGTCTGTGGTGCGTCAATATTGGTTATGGCCGCGATGAGCTGGCCGAAGTTGCAGCCCGTCAGATGCGCGAACTGCCTTATTACAACACGTTCTTCAAAACGACTCACGTTCCCGCCATCGCTCTGGCCGCGAAAATCGCAGAACTGGCGCCGGGTGATCTGAACCATGTTTTCTTTGCTGCAGGCGGATCAGAGGCGAACGACACCAACATTCGTCTGGTTCGCACGTACTGGGCCGAAAAAGGTCAGCCGGACAAGAACATCATCATCAGCCGCAAAAACGCCTATCACGGTTCTTCGGTAGGCTCGGCATCGCTGGGTGGTATGGCTGGCATGCATGCTCAAGGCGGTATTCCGATCCCTAACATTCACCACATCAATCAGCCGAACTGGTGGGCGGAAGGTGGTGATACATCGCCAGAGGAGTTTGGCCTTGCCCGCGCACGCGAGTTGGAGGAGGCGATACTCGAGCTGGGCGAAGACCGCGTTGCGGCCTTTATCGCCGAGCCAGTGCAGGGTGCGGGCGGTGTGATCGTTGCCCCCGACACCTATTGGCCGGAAATCCAGCGCATATGCGACAAGTATGATATCCTGCTGATCGCGGATGAAGTGATCTGCGGCTTTGGTCGTACGGGCAACTGGTTCGGGTCCGAAACCGTTGGTATCAAACCGCATATCATGACCATCGCCAAAGGCCTCAGCTCTGGCTACGCCCCCATTGGCGGGTCAATCGTCTGTGATGAGGTTGCAGAAGTTATCGGCGGTACCGAATTCAACCACGGCTACACCTACTCGGGCCACCCGGTCGCAGCGGCGGTCGCGTTGGAAAACCTGCGCATTCTTGAAGAAGAGAAGATTGTTGAGCATGTGCGTGATGTCGCGGCCCCTTACCTGAAAGAAAAATGGGAAGCGTTGGTCGACCATCCGTTAGTCGGCGAAGCCAAGATCGTTGGCATGATGGCATCGGTTGCTTTGACTCCCGATAAGGCAAGCCGTGCAAAATTCGCGTCTGAACCCGGAACAATCGGATACATCTGCCGTGACCGCTGCTTTGCCAACAATCTTATCATGCGTCACGTGGGCGACCGCATGATCATCTCGCCCCCGTTGATCCTGACTCCGGCGGAAATCGATGAGATGTTCGTGCGGATTCACAAATCGCTGGATGAGGCGCACGCTGAAATCATCGAAAGAGGTTTGATGAAGGCGGCTTCGTAAGAAGGCGGTTGTAAGCACGAAACAACAAAGGGGTGGCCAATTCAGGCCCACCCCTTTTTTTGCTAAGTTTTGTGAGGCAGCACGACAGACAGCTTTGTCGCCTTTGAAGCCTGCCTTATCCGTCACGCCCGGGTTCGTCTGGATTACTGGCGAACAGAGCGATCTTGTTGCCTTGAGGATCGCGAAGATAGCCAACATAAAAATTGGGTCCATACGAGTCACGAAAACCCGGCTGCCCCTCGTCAGAACCACCCGCAGCAAGCGCTGCAGCGTGAAGATCGCGAACCTGCTTTTGACCACTGGCCTGAAACGCAACCATGTTGCCGTTCCCAGCTAAGGCCGGACCGCCATCAAAGGGTGATTTCACGTAGAAATCCGGAGAAACGGGAGTCTGGCCCGGCTCTACCGGCAACACGTAACTCAGGTCTCCGTGATACTCTTCCAGCTCGTAGCCAAGAGCTGGCAGGAACGCAGAATAGAAACGTTCCGCAAGCGTCATATCGTCAACACCGACAGTGACGTAGGCAATCATTCTGCGTGTTCCCTTCGGTAAGTATGCTTACTGCAACGCAATAGCAGTGCGACCACAACCAAGGTTATCCCAGGTGCGAACTTTTTATCGCAACCCTTCCAACAGTTTCAGCGTCGGATATCCGTCCGGTACAAACCCTTGTGCCAATTGATATGCCCGCACCGCTTCGATCGTGTTCGGCCCGGTTCGTCCATCAATCCCTTGGGTGTCAAACCCGGCCTGCGTCAGACGTTGCTGCAACTCTTTGCGTTCGGTGAAGCTCAGCACTCTGTCGCTACGCGGCCAGTCCGCCTGAAATGAAGGTTTTCCAATCAACCTGTCGGACAAATGACCGATGCCGATCACATAAGCATCTGCACCGTTGTAACGCTCGATCACTTTGAAATTGTCGAAAATCATCAACGCCACACCTTTCCCACCTGCAGGTAACAGGATCGCGGCCTTTCCGTGATCGGGAACTGCTCTGCCGTCGATGGACCGAACTCCACGCGCGCGCCATTCTGATGGCATCAGGGTGTGATCCCGCCGGGCCGTTGCATAATCGAAATCCTCAGGCAGGCGGACTTCAACTCCCCAAGGCTGACCCTTGGTCCAGCCGTGACGCGCCAGATAGGCTGCTGCTGATGCCAACGCATCCGTTGGATCATCGGACCAGATATCGCGTCGTCCATCCCCATCGAAATCCACCGCATGTTCCAGATACGAGGTTGGCATGAATTGGGTATGACCCATCGCGCCAGCCCAACTGCCGATCATGTTGCCGGTACTGACATCGCCTGCCTGTATGATCTGCAACGCTGCCACCAGCTGCGTTTCAAAGAACTGAGCACGACGTGCATCGAACGCCAAAGTCGCAAGTGAACGGATGGTCTGATTGCCACCTCGATATGTCCCGAAAGAGGTTTCCAACCCCCAGATCGCCGTAACAACCTCTTTCTCTACCCCATATTCGGTTTCGATCCGCTCCAGCGTCTGCCGGTTCCGCTCCAATGCCGCGCGACCATTGGAAATCCGCGTATCAGACACTGCTGAATCGAGATATTCCCAGATCGGTTTCGAGAACTCAGCCTGATTGCGGTCTCTCTTTATGATGTCTTTATCATAATTTATTCCCGTCAACGCCCGATCCAGCGTTGTATGAGACAAACCCTGTTCTGCCGCGCGTTCCCGAAACGCGCCGAGCCAGGCCTGAAATCTGGCATTTCCACCTGCTGACACGCGATGAACCTCAGCCGAAGGTCTTGGCATCGGACGAACCGATACGGTTACGTCTGCCGATGCCAGTTGGATATTGTCCAACATTGGCCTGACCTGCGGCCGAAGTGAATTGTTTGTTGTGTCCGCCTGCACGATGGATGCCCACAATGCGGCGGTCATGACGCCACCTACGCATATACGCATTCCGATTTTTCCTGATTACTGCTCAACCTCAGGATAGCGCAAAAACGAAAATTCACAAAGCACTCAGGTTTGCGAGTCACGTTGTTTTGCTGTGTGTTCAGCCCGAATGCGAGCCAGCGCCTCACGCAGCAATGGCACGCGATTGGGCCTAAAGCTTTCATCGGTCACGGACATTTCCTGCATCCTGTCCAATCGAAACACGCGAAAATCCTGCCTCAGATGGCACCAGCTGAGCAGCACGCTGGACCGGTCCATGTAAACGATGCTCAACGGATTGACCTTTCGACGTGTGTTGTCACCCTTTGCATCTGTGTAGGCAAATTCGATCGAACGCTCATCCCAGGCGGCCTGACGCAACTCGGCCACTTCGATCGTTGGCACAGCAGGCCGGTCAAAGCGGGTTGCAGCCAGGACCGCGTGGCTCAGGCGATGCGACTGACGCTGCGGTAACCGCCCCTGCAGCTTTCGCAGTGCTTCAGCGGCGGCCTCGGATAGCGCGGGATCGCCGATGACCTGCACCTCTCGCAACCCCAGGACAAGTGCCTCCAACTCATCGTCGGTAAACCCCAGCGGGGGCAGCGTAGCATCTTCGATCAGAGTGAACCCGAAACCAGCTTCTCCATCGATGACAGCTCCCAGCCCACGCAGGGCGTCGACATCGCGATGCACAGTGCGCGCCGAAACGCCCAGATCCTGCGCCAACTGGACCGAGGTCTTTGGCGACGGACCAGAACGCAAGGCTTGCATCAGTTGAAACAGACGGGCGGTACGAGACATGACAAACCTTAGCTTAAACCTAATGACACTTTCTGTCATCAGAGACGGGTATCCATCAGGCATCCCCACCATGGAGCCAATGATGCTGACCCTTCTGACCTACCCCTCTGCCTTTGGCCTGTTCAGTGCCAGTCCGTTCTGCGTGAAAACCGCCTATATGCTGCAGCAATCCGGTCATCGATGGCAAAGGTCCGACATGCTTGACCCGCGCAAGATGCCCCACAGCAAACTGCCCGTGCTACGCACGCCCGAGCGGCTTGTCCCCGACAGCGATCTGATCCGGGACTGGCTCGAGGCGCATGGTGCAAATTTTGATACGGGCCTCAGCGACATTCAAAGGGCGCAATCACGTACCCTGATCAGAATGGCTGAAGAGCATCTTTATTTTCAGATCGTGCAGGATCGCTGGGCCAATGACGAGGTCTGGCCTATTCTGCAAAAGACGTTCTTTATCGAAATACCCGCGTTGATCCGAAAGCCTGTTTCAAGCTCAATCCGAAAATCGGTTCTAAAAGGCCTTGTTGCACAAGGTGTTGCCCGTTTCTCGCCAGCCGAACGCCTGGACCGGGTCGAACGGGATCTCGAAGCGATCTCTGCCTATCTCTGGCAATCGCCATTTCTACTGGGGGATCGCCCAACCTCGGCGGATATGAGCGTCGGGCCCATGCTGGCCGCGATGCGCGCAACACCTGTAGATACACCGCTGACCCGACGCATCAAAGAGGATAGTCTGATCAACAGTTATGTAGACAGAATGGAAAAAGCGATCCCACTGGCATGAGACCTTTTGAAGACCCCGCCATTTCTGCAGCTTTCGATGCCCTGCCTCAGGACACCCGTACCGGTGTCCTGAAGCTGCGAGAGCTGATCTTTGAAACGGCGCAGGAATTGCCCAAAGCACTACCGTTGCAAGAGGCGCTGCGCTGGGGTCAGCCAGCCTATCTGGCACCCAAAGGGTCTACGATCCGTCTGGGCGGTCACAAATCAGCGCGGTTCGCACTCTTCGTCCATTGCCAAAGCAGGTTGATGTGCGAATTCACATCGGCCTTTCCGGGCGAAGACCGGATCGACGGGAACCGGGCAATCCTGTTCGACAGCCCGGATCAGATTGACGAAACCCGCCATGGCTGGCTGATCGCCCGGGCGTTGACCTATCACCTCTGACGGCGTTTGCGCTCGACCTTGCGTTTGATCTTGTCTTTCTTCCGCTTGGTACTGACCGCCTTGCGTCGTGTCGGCCGTCCTTTTGACCCGCGCCCGCGCGGAAGGGCCTGATCGTCAATTGACAGCAATTCCAACTCCAGCCCGCCAGTAACCGGCGTTGCCTCGGTCAGGCGCACTGTCACGCGTTGGCCAATTGCGATAATCAACCCCGTGTCGGACCCCATCAGCGTTCCCGCCTCACGGTCGAAATGAAAGAATTCGCGTCCAAGGGATCGGACGGGCACCAGACCGTCCGCGCCGGTCTCGTCCATCTTCACAAAAGCCCCGAACCGGGCAATCCCGCTGATACGCCCGGAGAATTCGTTTCCGACACGTTCGCTGAGATAGGCCGCCAGATATCGATCCGTGGTATCCCGCTCGGCCATCATCGAGCGGCGCTCGGTGTCCGAGATATGGGTGGCCGTTTCCTCCAGCCTGTCGATCTCTTCCTCGGTCAGACCGTCCTTGCCCCAGCCATGCGCTGTGATCAGCGCACGGTGCACGATAAGGTCTGCATATCGGCGGATGGGTGAGGTGAAATGCGCATAATTCCGCAGTGCCAGGCCAAAATGACCAAAGTTCTCCGGATTATAGTAGGCCTGCGCCATGGACCTGAGCGTACTGAGATTGATCAGCTCAGCATCCTCAGTTCCTGCTGCCGCGTTCAGCAGGGCATTCAGATGGCGGGTTTGCAGCACCTGACCTTTCGCAAGGTTCAACCCGGCGGCTTGTGCAGTCTCCCTCAGGCTCTCCAGCTTTTCGGGTGCTGGTTCCTCGTGCACCCGGAACAGCAATGGCCGGCGTTTGGCAATCAGGGTCTCGGCCGCGGCAACATTGGCGAGGATCATGAACTCCTCGATCAGACGGTGCGCGTCGAGACGATCGCGAAACGCAACACTTTCGACCTCCCCAGCGTCGCTGAGTACAATTTTTCGCTCAGGCAGGTCCAGATCCAGTGGCTGGCGCTCGGCCCGCGCCTTTTTCAGCGCTTCGTAGGCGGCATAAAGCGGTTTCAGAACGGGTTCCAGCAATGGCCCCGTCCGATCATTCGGATTGCCGTCAATGGCCTCTTGCACTTCTGCGTAGTGCAAAGATGCAGCGGATCGCATCAAACCCCTGACGAACCGATGACCGATCTTGTTACCGTCTGCATCGATTTGCATCCGTACGGCGATACAAGCGCGCGGGACACCTTCGTGCAACGAACACAGATCGCCTGACAGACGATCCGGCAGCATCGGCACCACACGGTCAGGAAAATAGCTGGAGTTGCCACGCTTGCGCGCCTCGCGATCCAATGCGGTACCGGGTTGAACGTAAGCGGCGACATCAGCGATGGCGACCCAGATTACATAACCGCCGGGGTTCTTTGGATCATCATCAGCATGGGCATAACAGGCATCGTCATGATCGCGCGCATCTGATGGATCAATGGTCAGCAAGGGCATCTCGCGCAAATCTTCCCGCCCTTTCAGACCGGCAGGTTTGGCCTTGTCAGCCTCTTCAATCACCTTGTCCGGGAAATCATCCGGAATGCCGTGTTGGTGAATCGCGATCAACGAAACGGCCTTCGGAGCTGAAGGATCCCCCAGCCGTTCCACGATGCGCGCGCGGGGCAAGCCCATGCGGTTCTTTGGACCGGCTTGCTCGGCCTCCACCAACTCACCATCTTTGGCGCCGTGAACTGCTCCGTCGTGAACCAGCCAGTCGGTCTGACCATTCTTGTCGATGGGCACGATCCGCCCGCCTTCGGCGCCCTTGCGAAAAATACCCACAATGCGGCGCGGGTTCGAGCCAATGCGCCGGATCAAGCGAGCTTCGTAATTGTGGTCTTCCTCATGCACCACTGTCAGGCGAGCCAGAATGCGGTCGCCCTCGCCCAACGCCGGATCACTGGCGCGCGCAACAATCAAAACGATGGGCTCCACCCCTTCGCCGTGCCATTCCAGCGGGCGCGCAAACAGATCGCCATCCGAATTGGGTGCCTTGACCTGCAGCACGCTGACCGGCGGCAAGCGGTCAGGGTCGCGATAGCTGCGCTTGCGTTTTTCCAGATGCCCCTCGGCCTCAAGCTCTTTCAATATGCGCTTTAGATCGATCCGGTCCGCGCCCTTGATGCCAAAGGCCTTGGCGATATCGCGTTTCGAAGTGAGGGTGGGGTTCGCCGAGATCCAGTCAAGGACCTCCTGCTTGGTTGGAATACGTGTCATGTTTCCGCCCTAGCACGGGGATGCGACTGCGTCATGACCAAAAAACGGCGCTTTAGGTCAGGTACGCAAATCAGCGACAGTATCCACGTCGCGCAACGGGTCCAGCATCGCGACCCGAAGATCCGGTACCGAGGCAAGCGTGTCGGCCAAAGCGTGTTCCGTCGACCAGCGCACATCACGAAACAGACCTTCTGGCAACGCACCGTATCGCTGCGCACCGACCAGCCAATAACCGCCGTCAGGAGCAGGTCCGAACACCATCTGAGCCTTTCCCAACTCATCAAAGGCGCGTGCAATATGTCGACGCGTGATGCCGGGAATGTCAGCACCGATCAGGCAAACCGGTCCTTTCGGCACGACCCGCAACATCCGCCCCATCCGATGCCCCAGATCACCCCGCCCCTGTGCAGCACGGGTCAGATCGGCAGGCCAGACCCGGCTGTTCAGCCCCTCGCGATCGGGGGAAACAGCCAACACAATCTGCCAGCGCGGATCACGCAGGCGCCGGATCAATGAACGTGTCTGATGCCGGAACCACCAGGCCGCGCCAACCATGCCAATATCGCGCCCAAGACGCGTCTTGACCCGCCCCGGCCGGGGTTCTTTGACCATGATGACCAAGGAACGCTGCATGGATCAGGAAAAATAGTCGGTCAGTATTCGCGAATAGATCGCCTTGAGCTGGTCAATTTGCGCAACTTCAACACACTCATCGACCTGGTGCATGGTGCGACCCACCAGACCAAACTCTACCACCGGGCAATGGTTCTTGACGAAACGAGCGTCCGAGGTTCCCCCTGTGGTCGATAGCTCTGGCTGAATACCAGTTTCGGCTTTGACTGCGTTCGCCACCAGATCCGACAGCGGCCCAGGAGGTGTCAGAAAACTTTCACCTGAGATTTTGATTTTTGTCTCGATCGCCACCTCGAAAGCCTCGGCAACGGAATCGGCTTCGGTCTGCAGCCATTCGCTGAGGCTGGCACCAGAATGAAGATCATTGAACCGGATGTTCACCGCTCCTGTACACTGCGCCGGGATGACATTTGTCGCTGAATTACCCGTATCAATGTTCACAACCGCAAGCGTCGAGGCATCAAAATGATCACTGCCTTGATCCAGCTCGTGACTGGCCAATCGGTCCATCAGGCGCGCCATGGCCGGCAGCGGGTTCTTTGCGCGATGCGGATAGGCCGAATGCCCTTGCACACCCGTCACGTTAAACCACGCCGTCATCGAACCACGCCGCCCGATCTTGATCATCTCACCCATCTGGTTGGGGCAAGTTGGCTCTCCGACCAAACAAACCGACATACGTTCGTCAGCCTTGTCCATATAATCCAGCAACGCGGTCGTCCCATCCACCGCATCCCCTTCTTCATCACCCGTGATCGCCAGAATGATCGCCCCGTCCGGAGGTGTTTCACGCACAAAATCAATCGCAGCGGCGGCAAATGCTGCGACACCCGATTTCATGTCGGTCGTGCCACGCCCATACATCACTCCATCATGGACCTTGGCTCCAAAAGGCGGCTTCGTCCACGCGGCTTCATCCCCTACCGGAACAACGTCGGTGTGGCCATTGAAACCAAAACTGCGGGCATGCCCTTTTTTGCCCCAGCGCGCGTACAGATTACTGACATCGCCACGGTCTGCCCGAGCGCATTCGAACCCGGCGTCCGACAGGACACGCTCCAAAAGAACAAGTGCACCACCTTCCTCGGGTGTGACCGATGGGCAACGGATCAGATCCGCTGTCAACTGAACTGGATCGGTCATGGGATACCTCTCAATCTAATTTGCGCCGGGGTTCGCGCACAGATTCAACGAATTGGAAGGATTGCCAACCCCAACCGGTCAAATTCTTCGTGTGATCTGTGTCGTGCCCTGAAACAACACCGCAAGAAATCGTCAGCCTTTACCCTGCGACTGTCTTGCCGCGCCTTCCTCATTTGCGTTAGAGGGCCGCGAAACAGGTAAATTGACAATGATGCGCGTAGTTTTCGCCCTGCTCTGCCTGACTTTCGCAGTACTTGCACAGCAAAGCCAGGCCCAGACCCTTACGGTCACGACTGTGACCCGACCCCCGTTCTCATATGTCGAGGACGAGGCGCAAACCGGATTCTCGATGGATCTGCTTGAGGCACTGTCTGAGTCGCTGGGCTGGGATTACACCATCAATCGCGTAGACGCCTTCGCCGATATGCTGGACGCCGTGCAGAACGGAACAGCAGATCTTGCCATCGCGAATATCTCGATTACCGCCTCTCGCGAGGCTCGGATGGATTTCAGCCAGCCCATATTCGAGGCTGGGCTGCAGATCATGGTCCCCTCAGATGCGGCGCGCAGGCCATCGTTGCTGCAGGCGCTATTGTCAGCCGAATTGTTCATCGCGATCGGTCTGGCCTTTGCCATCCTTCTGGGCGGTGGCATGTTGATGTGGAGCTTTGAGCGGCGCGCACAACCCTATTTTGACCGCAAGCTGAACGAAGCGTGGTTCCCGTCGTTTTGGTGGGCGCTCAATTTGGTCGTGAATGGCGGATTTGAAGAACGTATGCCCCGCACCCCGTTTGGACGGTTTTTGGGTGTTGTACTTGTTGTGTCTTCGCTTTTCATTGTGTCGGTATTCACCGCCCGTATCACATCGGTCATGACCGTCGAGGCGATTGCCGGCAACGTGAATTCAGTCAACGACCTGTACGGCAAGCAGGTGGGCACAATATCCGGTTCGACTGCCGCCAGTTTCCTTGAAAGGCGCGAGGTACAATACAGCGGTTATGCCGGACTGGAACAAATGCTGACGGCATTCAGGAACGAAGAACTCGACGCCGTTGTGTTCGACGCACCTATCCTGTCCTACTTTGCCTCACACGAAGGGCGCAAAATTGCGACCATGACCGGTGGTGTATTCCTGCGTGAGAATTACGGGATCGCCTTCCCAACCGGGTCCCCACTGGTCGAAGATGTCAATCAGGCGCTGCTGTTCCTGCGAGAAGACGGCACCTATGACGAAATCTACCGCAAGTGGTTTGGAGTGCGAAACTAAACTGTTTCCTGATCCCCGAAAAACGGTGTCATTTGCGCTACGATAACCGCGTTTTCATCAAGCGCACGCTGCATCAGAGCCCGTTCATCAGGTTCGATGTCATGTCCCTGTGCCTCGCGTTCGGCCAAAGTGCCATAACCTGTCACATCAAGCGGCGCAGTGTCGGCTTGCTTTAGGATGGCAACGGTCTCACGCACGGCTTCTGCCTCGTCCACGCCACTGGCGTAGCACATAAGCGCCGCCCCGGTTGCGCCTTCGGGCAGGCCGTCGCCGTCTTTGCGACCAATCTGGACCAAAAGGGTATAGACTTGCTGGCGTGAGGGTTTCTTTTGCTTTTCCATAGACGCGGCCTTAGCGACATGCCCGAATGTGGTCAAGTTCAACCAAGTTAACCTTGGTAATGACTGATTGGAACCGACAGGAGCGCACGCAGCAATCGTATCCGGTGTTGAATGTGGAATTCTTGGCTGTGCGAGACGTTGCTTCCGTTCGTCAAGGACGAGGGAAAACAATTGAAACCGCAGACTTAGGCACATCTTCGATCACTACGCGCGCCCCGTGCATCTGCGCAATCCGCGCCACCAGGGACAAACCTAATCCAGAACCCTGAATGTTCTGTTTTCCTACGCCCCGATAAAATGGTTCCAAGACCTGCTGCTGTTCATTCGGGGAGATGCCTGGACCTTGGTCAGAAACTTTGAGCTGCACCCCATTTTCGTTGGTACGGACGGATACTTCTATCGGCGGAGCACCGTACTTTTGTGCATTCTCCAGCAGGTTTCGAATCAAATGGCACAGCATCCTGCGGTCTCCTGACACTTCTACGTGGCTTCCGGTAACTGTACCTCCCTCCACGCGACTGACCTCTTCGGAGACAAGCGTCAGTAGATCCAGAGGCTCAAAACAGATCTCCGCTGCCCCCGCGTCAAATCGGGCCATGGCTATCAGGTCGTCGATCAAGGCATTCAACTCGCCAATGTCCTGCCGAAGGCCAGCGCGCCTTTTCGGCGTGTCTTTTGTGTCTAACAGTTCAAGCCCTATCCGAATACGCGCAAGCGGCGTGCGCAACTCGTGAGAGGCGTTGGCAAGCAGCATGCGCTGGCGGTTCAGCAGATCTTCGATGGTCTCCGTCGAGGCGTTAAAACTGGCCGCCAGTTTGGCGATTTCGTCATTTCCCTCCACCGTGACGCGCCTGGACAGATCACCAGTGCCGATCGCTTCGACCTCATTCTGGAGGCGTTCCAGCCGGACAGTAATGCGCCGAACCAGCGGATACATGAGCGAAAATACAAGCAAGACCAGAAGTCCAAAAACCAAAGTGACCGCCAAGCTGTCACCGGCAAATCCAAGAAGGCTAAGATCCGCAATGACAATACGCCCGTCCGCCAGGCGGCTGATCCAATGGGTGCCATCGATCAACTCCTCCCATTGACCTTCCGTGACTGGTTGTAGCGAAAGCGGAACGGGTGGCCCGCTGGAGCCAATCAAATGGCCGTCTGGTCCGTAGACTGTCAGGTTAACGGAAAGACCTTCGGCAATTCGCTGGATCGCTGCCTGCTGCGTAGCGTCTGGCACCCCAGCCGCGGGCAACAGCAGCACGGATACATCAGAAGTCAGCTTGTCCACTGCCGCGTTGAAACGCGCGTCGAACACACGACTCCAAAAAACTGAGACCAACACAGCAAAAAGGACCAGCCCGGTGATCATCACCAGCGCCACCTGTATGAAAAGACGGCTTTTCATTTCAATCCTGAGACTTCGCAAACAGATAACCTGCCCCGCGAATGGTAATCAGCCTTTTGGGGTGCTTTGGATCGTCCTCTATGGCCGCGCGGATGCGTGAGACATGCACATCGATGGATCGATCGAAAGCATCAATATCCGTGCCCTGCAAATAATTCATGAGGTGATCCCGGCTCAGGACGCGTCCAGCGCGGGTCGCAAGAGCCGACAGCAACTGGAACTGATAGCTGGTCAGATCACATCGCTGCCCGTCGATCCGCGCCTCCATGGCATCGAGATCGATGCCCAGCCGCCCGAATGTCATAATCTGTGTCGGTTGATTGCGAGACCCACGACGGATGATCGATTTTAGCCGGGCAAGCAACTCGCGTGGTTCAAACGGTTTTGCCAGATAGTCATCGGCACCCAATTCAAGACCCAGGATGCGGTCCATCGGATCACCACGCGCTGTCAGCATGATGACCGGCAAGGCTGCCGAAGCGGGAATACTTCGGAACACGTCCATCCCATCTATATCCGGTAAGCTGAGGTCAAGGATCAGCGCATCGAACTGACCATCGCGAAGAGCTTCAAGCCCTTCGACCCCACTTCCGATCACGGACACAGAGTAGCCGAATCCCTGCAAGTACTCGCCGACCATTTCGGCAAGCCGGGCGTCATCATCGATCAGCAGAATGCGTTCCGCCATCGTAGCGGGCTCCTTTCCTCTTTGTTTTGGCGCGAACTGGCACATCTGAAAAGGCTGCTGCTGTCGACCTTTACATAACTTTACGTTGCAGAAAGGCGGCAGAAAAACAGCAAGGCCATATGACGGTCGATGTAAATCGGAGAACCGAAATGGCCCAGCGTGCCAAACTGAAAACCTCTGCGCGGATATCACGCTCGAACGCGCAAATGACCTGCACACTGAATGACGCGCAGGTCTTCAAAACTCTTGAAACGTTGCAAGACGTCGATCCTGACGTGGATCTGGTATTCCTCGACGGCTGGAAAGGCCTCTACAACGGTGTGCTGGACGTGCTGCTTCCCAAGCTCAAGCGCGGCGCGATTGTTATCGGCGACAATATCAACCTCTCGGAAGGCAAAGAGTATTTTGCCCGCGTTTCTGCGTCGAATTCAGGCTTCATCACCACGGCGCTGAACCGGAACACAACAATCTCTGTCTTTGTCGACCAACAAGGAGAGCCTTCATGAAACGTATCCTGATTTTCACAGGCATCATCTGTATGGCTGCGGCTGTACTCCTCGGTGGTGTTGTCGGAGGCTTTTTCCTCAATCCCCGCCTGATCACGAGCGTAGCCTTCGGAGTGAATACAGCCCCGGTCGAGCTGCCCCTGCGCGACAGTTTCAAGGACCGTGCTCCGGATGCCAAGACCTCGGCCATTGTCTCGGCTGCGGACGCCTTTCTTGGCTCGCTCGACACGACCCAACGGGATGCTGCCACATACGCATTCTCCGACAATGAACAACGCTCAAAATGGTCGAACTTCCCCGAAGGTATGATTCCACGAGGCGGGCTGCGCATTGGTACACTGTCCGAGCAGCAATATGCTCTTATGGATGCTCTGATCGCAGAATTCATGAGCGAAGACGGTGTTCGCAATATTGACTATCAGCTCGCCGCAGAGCGTACGTTTCCAACGGACGACCCCTTCGGCGAATACGGTGTCGATAAATTCTACGTCGCGTTTCTTGGCGAGCCCTCTGAGACGCAACCATGGATGTTCCAGTTCGGCGGCCATCATCTGGGAATCAACGTTACGGTTTATGGGGCTGACGTGACCTTCTCGCCCATGCTGACCGGAGGCCAACCACTATACATCGATTATGAAGGCAAGAGGGTGTTCATCATTCAGGATGAAGTGGACGCGGCTCAGGCCGTGCTGGAGAGCCTGACCGACCTGCAAAAAGCCGATGCCGTGCGTGGAGACGCGGCTATCAATTTGCTGCTCGGTCCCGGCGAGTATGGCACCGTTGTTGCACCAGAAGGTGTGAAAGGCAGTGACCTTTCCCCAGAGCAAAAAAACCTTCTCATCTCGCTGATCCAAACGCGCCTCGGTTTCATCAATGACAACGACAACGCGGCCAAGATACAGACCGTCATGGCCGAATTGGACGACACATATTTCGGTTGGTGGGGGCCACAGGACGCGCCCGGGTTCGCCTACTATCGGATCACCGCGCCTTCGACGGTGATCGAATATGCTCCGCAGGACGCACTGGCTGAATCACCAGAGCAGGAGCACGCGCACAGCATGTACCGGAACCCGTCTAACGATTATGGCGCAGCCTGGATCGGAGCAAAATGATGCGTTTTCTAGTAGCACTGCTCCTTTTGGCGGGCCCACTTTCGGCACACCCGCACAGCAAAGTCGAACAGCAAGCCATGCTCTCCATCGGTCTCGATCAAGCTGTCCTCAACATACGTATCGTGCCCTCGTATGATGAAGGCTCTGTAATTTTCGCCCATATTGATCTGGACGGCGACGGAAAAGTCTCGGCCACCGAAGCCACACAGCTCGGAGAGGAGGTGCTTGCCGCAACAGAGCTTATCATCGACGAAACCACAGCCACATTCGACAACCGGTTGGTTACGGTCCCCGATTTTCAGTTCGTTGCTGCAGGCGAAGGAGTTATTGAGGTACAGGCTAATACCCGGTTTCGGAAACTCGACAACGCCAAGCACGTGATCGGCCTCTCGGTCAGGTATGAGGGTCTGTCACACAATTGGTTCATCCAGCCTTTCTTCTTTGTCAATTTGTCCGAAGCTTTCCCCAAGCAAAGCATAGAAAGGTCAGAGAACGGATCGACGATGACGATCAAATTGTCGGATAAATGATGTCAACTGGAAGAGAGGTAAGACACCGGTTTCGCAGCAGAAATACCCTATAGGCACAGATGCCGCCAAGGCGGCACAACACCGCGCGCCTTCTGACGGTCAAGCGAGCTTTCCGCTTTGGCGCGGAGTTTACTGAGGATGCTTTCAGCCCACTGGCGGCGTGATGCGTCGGTATAATTATCGAAACGCAATATCTGACGGATCGCATCATCATCCATCCCCATCAGGACCATATTGTAAACTGAAGTTCGCACCGAGGGGCTGTGTTTAACCGTGCCAAGGTGTCTTTCGCGTTGTGCCATATCGTTCAGATAGGACACCCCCTGATGCCCCATCAGGCACAACCCGTGGAACACAGTTTGAAATCCGTCTTCGGGATCTCCGTCCGCTATACGCGCGTCAAGAAAATCAAACAGGATCGCGGCCTGGTCCGGCCCAATGATACCGCGCGACGCCATCAGGCCACCGGCCATTTCGCGTCCCAAAGGGGTGGCGACCAATTGGTCGAGACGATCGGTGCGCGCAGCGATGTCTTCGGCGGGCTGATCTTCAGCCAGGCGTAGAATCTCAGCATATCGTTGTTTGGATTTTCCAGGCATCGGCCCTTCGCCTGCCGCGATCAACCGGTCCAGAATTGCATCGACCACGGGCATGAGCACTTCGGGTGGTGCATCGTCCAATACATGATACGCCGTCCTCTGCGGGTCCCCCGGCGCTGACATCAGTGCCACAAACAAGGGCACATCCGATGTGTTGACGCCACCTCCGGTCAGCTTGCGCAGATAGCTGTTGGCAATCTTGATTCCTTTGGCGATTTCTATCGTGTCGCCTGATCCCAGGGCAGTCAGGGCGGCATCATAACGCGCAGTGGCCAATCGCTTGCGCATCTCAGCTTCTCGCTTTCGCAGTGCATCCCGCTGATCCCGGCTCAGTTCAGCGTAGGCCTCGAAACTTGGTAAAACAATGTCACCGGGCAGAACAGATTGATAGAGGGCCACGCGCGACAGGTCGGGAACGGGGCTGGCCAATGAAACCATTTCTTTGGGTGGAGCCAGCGAAAGGCCCAAATCAAGCCCATTGCCATCCTCCGAAAAGAACACCATCGGCACGGACAGTTTACTACGAAATCCCGTTGTTGTCCGGTATGATAACCTCAGATTGTCTCCGTTGCGCAGGAACAGCTCGGTACGTTTGTCATCCCGGACCTGGCCCGGAGCATCACCAGGCAGATCATAGCCCTGGATCACCACGTCAATCTGTTCTGCCATAGGCACTTCTGCAAAGCAGTAACCGTCCAGTTCAGCCTCGGCAATCGCGATACGCAAGGCCGATGAGGCCTGATTTAGCGGCCACGGGCACAAACCGATCCCTGCCGGAACGAGCCCCCAGGTGGCAGAACCGGCAGGAGGTGTAGCGGGGTCGCCCTCTTTGATCCGCTCAAAACGGCCAAGCACCACCTGAATATCCGGTGATGACATCAGCAACTCGGCACAGGTTTGACCGCATCGGTCGGCGTTGGAATACAGCCCAACAACCAACCCCTGAGCCTTTGCCCCGGACAAAGGCACATCCTCGGCGACCACAAGTGGAAGAGCTTTGTCGACTTGTTGGTTGTGATAGATCGGAACTAGATACATCACCCCAGCGACCAGCGCCGCGCTTAGCCCAAAGAGAACCAACCCGTGCGCCCGCCGGAACCCCGGCAAATGACGCAACACTGTTCGGATGAGCAGGTAAATCCCCAGAATCCCGGTGGGAATCGGCACATACATCAGGGCCACTGCCAAAGGTATGCCAACCATGCTGAGCATGAGCACGATCAAAAGACCCTGCCCCGCTTCGGACAATACAATTGCAGACAGAACAACGCCGACGCCGAACAACGCCCACAACCATTTCATACAGACCACTCCGACAGCTTTTTGGGTAAATCTGGATGGCAATCTGGGCCACAGTGCGGCGAAGTTTCTATAAATCTCGTTTCGCAGCCATTATTGATCAGCGCGGTCGGCTAACCGCTGGTATGGCTCGAGTCCACGAACCGACCAGATTCAAGCCTGCGATCCGTTTTCGCCTTTGTCCTTCTGGTTGTCTGAGTTAACCGAGCGGAACAGAGCGGCCAACAACGGGCCTGCCAGTCCTCCCATCAGCGCGCCCAGAGGATCGCGGATGATCTGGCGAACGCCGTCGGCGATATCCGTTAATTCATCAAAGGCCTCTTCCAGATCGGCTTCTATGTCGGCAATCGCTATATCCCGTACCTCTACCAGAGGCTCCAGTTCCGACTCGGCGGTCATACGCATCGCGACCATGACCAGAATTACCGCTATGACGAAATCGCCAGCGGCAAGGATAAGCCCCGCATTTGCATTCCCGACATGCTCGGCAATTACAAAGAATACGGCGACGTTAAGCATGATGATCCCGATCCCCGCAAGCAGCCCCGCAGCTGCAAGCATACCCGTCTGCATCCTGAGTACCGCAAAGCGTCTTCGGCTGATTGTCTTTTCAGCCCGAAACGCAATGTTGGCGTTGCGACCAATTCGGCGCGTGCTACGGCTGATTTCTTTGCGCAAAGAATAGCTCATGATGACCCTTTCACTTCGATGTACGTCCAAGGAGGAAACCGGCGGCGAATGCACCGACAATCGTCAGGCGTGGGTAATGTTGTTGAAACCTCTCCAGTTCTTCCGAAATCTCAGGCCAGAGTGTTTCGAGATCGCCCAGCTGCGACATTCGTTCATCGCCGTTTGGAGGGTCATCATCGGGTGGCTCACCGGTCTCTGCGCCGGGCGAAGACTTGGTTTTCCGGGTCTCAGCCAGTTTCGCCCTTAGGTCTTCAAGCTCTTCTAGAAGCTCAGCTTTTGTCGCCATATTTTGTCCGTCCGAAATTGGATAAAGGTGAATATCTGTCCTTTCGTAGCACATTTCCCGGAAACGGTCCTGATACGATTGATAGCCTCTCAGCCCCGAGGTCTTTTGGTCCGAATGTATGAAACACCACGATGCGCTAAGCAGAACATCGACCAAGGAATGGTCTCATTGGCGCATATTGGCGTTTGCAGATTTACCAAATTCCACACGACGTAAATTATCTCAGGAGATCTCGCCAAGGGGCGGCGTGAACAGTTTTATAACGGTCGTCCTCTACTGCGTTATCCGTCAAGTCCGGTAGAAAACGCCAACTGGACAAACAAGTGGAAAGGGCCGAACAGCTTGCAACGAATATACGACGCCGATCAGCTTCCTTTTGCGTTGAAAAGCACTGAGTTGGACTTTCTGACACTCTTGGAAGACGGATACAGACCACCAATTGCATTCAAGAGTTGGGCGCATCTTGAAAACTGGCGCTCGACGCAGCCGGAGCTCGTGTCAGTCAAAGTTGGCCGAAGATTTGAGAACAGCACCAGATATCTAACCGGAAAAGTCCGAATCCCATCTAACAATGGCAGCTTGTTCTACTCTCAGCTTTGGGTTCGTGCATCTTATTCACTTTACCGGAAAGCTATGTTGGACGTCATCAAGGAGTCAGAGGATTTTGATCACCCGCTACCCACGCACAATGTGGATCATATGGTTTCCAAATCCTGGCTGGAAAAATATTGGGGAAAAGATGCTGTGGTCAACGTGGTCTTTTCGGAGAAACGTATAAACCAAAGGGTTGGCTCACTTATTGAAACCAGACTACCGAGCCCTTCCTTCGGCACAACATCTGTGTCACTGAATGCCATAAGTCTCGCGAAACTGTTTTATGACAACGATCAAGATTCCAGCGACATCAACGAAATCCTGCAGGAAGCATTCTCCAGATTTCTGGTCTCTCCGGAAATAGATCAAATGTTGAATGACATTGGTCGCGAGTTGCTGCCCGGGTTTTGCAGGCAGCAAAAATGACCGCGACGACATCTGACGATTTGCTGTAGTTCTGAAATTGAGAAGGCCGCTGCGGTTATCGCAGCGGCCTATCTTAGATTACTTGGCTTGTACTTTGATCAGTCCCGCAGCAATTCGTTGATACCGGTCTTGGAACGGGTCTTTTCATCAACGCGCTTCACGATAACCGCGCAATACAGGCTGACGTTGTTCTTGGACGGCATCGAGCCCGCAACAACCACCGAATAGGGCGGTACTTCACCATACATGACCTCACCGGTTTCACGATCGACGATCTTGGTGGACTTGCCGATGAAGACGCCCATGCCCAGAACCGAGCCCTCGCGGACGATGCAGCCTTCGACCACCTCTGACCGGGCACCGATAAAGCAATTGTCTTCGATGATGGTCGGACCAGCCTGCATCGGTTCAAGAACACCGCCGATACCGACGCCGCCGGACAGGTGTACATTTTTGCCGATCTGGGCGCACGAACCAACGGTGGCCCACGTGTCGACCATGGTGCCTTCGTCGACATAGGCACCTAGGTTTACGAAAGACGGCATCAGAACGACGCCGGGGGCTACGTAGGCCGATTTGCGGACCACACAGTTCGGAACCGCGCGGAAGCCTGCGGCGCGCCACTGGTTTTCACCCCATCCGGCGAACTTGCTGTCCACCTTGTCCCACCAGCCGCCGTCTTGCGGACCACCGGTCTGGATTTCCATGTCCTTGATGCGGAAGCCCAGCAGAACCGCCTTCTTGGCCCACTGGTTTACATGCCAGTCTCCGCTTTCCAGCTTTTCCGCCACGCGCAGCGAGCCGCTGTCCAGTACGTTCAGCGTATCTTCGATGGCTTCGCGCTGCTCACCGGTGGTTGCGGGCGTGATGGTATCCCGTGCCTCCCAGGCGGCTTCGATTGCTGTTTCCAGTTGCGCGTTGGACATGGGGCTACTCCCTGCAGAATCTGTTCACGTTGGTTTGGCCTATATGAGAGCCGGAACCAAGGCACAATGCGACGCAGATTGACCGCTTTGCGGCTGATCCTGAGAGCAAAAGGGGAAAATCAGCTTGCGCGACGGATATGGCGAACCAAAATCGCGGTCGCGGTGGCCGCATCGCGACGCTTCATTGCCTGCACGATGGCTGCATGATCCGCATCTGCACGCTGTGCCCATCGTTGGCGCCAGTGTGCAAACAGATGCCGGGCGCTGGCGATATGCAGATCATCAATCGTGTGCAAAAGACGCGGCCTGGCACAGGGTGTCAAAATGGCCCGGTGAAAAATCCGGTTCCTGGTCTCCCACGTCGGCATATCCTGCGCTTCGTCACACGCGACGCGGGCGTCGTCCGCCAGCTTAAGCGCTGACGGCGTCAAATTCTGGATCGAATGCTGCAGTGCCAGGGTTTCAAGCGCGACACGCATCTCGATGACTTCGCGAACCTCTGCAGGATCCAAGGCCGTGACCCGCATCCCGCGCCGCGGTTCGCTGCGGGCCAGTCCTCGCGCCTCAAGCCGCAACAGGGCCTCGCGCACCGGGACATGGCTGGTCTCGAAAGCACGTGCAATATGGTCTTGCCGCAGCTTTTCTCCTGCTGGCAGGTCGCCGGTCACTATGCGTTGGCTCAGAGTATCAAAGATGGAATCGGCGATGGTCGCAGTCATGGGATTATAGATAAAATCCCACGACGCGACCCTCAAGGCGATAATTCAGGCACTTAACGGATCCGGGGCAATGTTGCCGCCACAGATCAGTACGGCGACCCGTTCGCCCGGTTCCGGCTGGTAAGCGCCGGATGTCAGCGCAGCCAGAGCGGTCGCTCCGGCAGGTTCGACAAGTATGCGATGCGCCTGCCACAACTTATCCTGCGCCTCAGCAATGGCCTCGTCCGATACCAGTACAGATGTCATCCCCTGCGCCAGTTCAAAACAAATCTGACCAATCCGCCGAGCGCCCAAAGCGTTCGCCGCGATCCCCGAAACCGAGACATCAATGGGCTCACCGGCTTGCAATGCCGAATTCAGGGCACAGGAGGTTTCCGGTTCAACGGCCACAATCTTGCGTGCGCCCTGAAACCAAGCCAAAGCCCCCGCAATCAACCCGCCGCCACCGACAGCGACCAGCACTGTGTCCGCCTGAAGGCCTTGTGCCTCCCACTCGGCAAAACAGGTGCCCTGCCCTGCCACAGTCGCAAGTGCATCATAGGCATGAATCTGCATCGCCCCGCTTGTCTCTTCATGCGCGCGCGCCATGGTCAGGGCGTTGGCATATTCACCGGAAACAACGCTCAGGTCTGCACCGATCCTTTCGATCAACCCGATCTTTGAAGGCCCCGCCAGTTCGGGCACAAAAATCTTCGCAGGATGGCCAAGCGCCCGCGCGGCATAAGCTGCGGCAGCTCCATGGTTGCCGCCGGATGCGGCCACAACACCTGCTGCAGGCACATCAAGGCTCAACAATGTGTTGAACGCTCCGCGCGCCTTAAAGCTGCCGGTGTGCTGCATGTGCTCCAGCTTCATTTCAATCGGGTAATCCAGACCCAATGAATGACTTTGCATAACCGGCGTGATCTGCGCATGACCATTGATGCGATCAGCCGCCGCCAAAATTTCCGCTTTCCAATCCATTCTCGTCTTTCCGTGACTGGCACTCTGCCCGCGAACCCTATAGCTGTTTTAAAAACACGCAAGCAGGGATCCCCAGCAATGAGAGAAGACCGCCTCAGCCCCTTCCGCGACGCTCAGACCGACCGCTCGACCGCAAGCGAAGTACCGGACACGCCGCAAACCCGCTCGTCTGCCTATCGCCTTGCCTTTGCTGATGATGATTTTCTGTGCCGGGACGAGTTGCGCCCGGTACGCCTGCAGCTGGAATTGCTGAAACCCGAAATGATCATGAGCGAGCGCGAAATCACCTCGACTATCGTCATGTTTGGTGGTGCCCGCATTCCCGAGCCTTCTCAAAAGCACACCGCTCGCACTGAAACGCTGGCAGGCCTTTCCACGTATTATGACGAAGCGCGCGAATTCGCCCGGCTGATGACCGAAAAATCCAATGAAAGCGGATGCCGTGAGAACGTGATTGTCACCGGCGGTGGCCCTGGCGTTATGGAGGCAGGCAACCGTGGTGCACAGGATGCCGGTGGCTGTTCGATCGGGTTGAATATCGTTCTGCCGCATGAACAGGCGCCGAATGAATATGTCACCCCGGAACTAAGCTTCAACTTCCACTATTTCGCGATCCGCAAGATGCATTTCCTGATGCGCGCGCGCGCCATCACCATTTTCCCCGGTGGTTTCGGCACCATGGATGAGCTTTTTGAATCCCTGACCCTGATCCAGACCGGTCGCATGGAGCGCGTACCGTTCCTGCTGTTCGGGCGCGAATTCTGGGAAAAGGTAATCAACTGGGAAGCACTGGCAGACGCTGGCACGATCTCGGACGAAGATCTCGACCTGTTCCGTTTTGTTGATACTGCACAAGAGGCCGTCGACATTATCGAAAACTGGGAACCAGCCCCGCCACGCGATGTCATTCCGGGACGTTAAGCCATGAAGACACCCAAAACCGGCGAGATGCTCCACCTGCGCGGCAATGCACTGGACAAAGGTGAACCTGTTGCCCTGCCGCTAACGCAAAGCAGCATGTTTCACCTGCCCGGAGCGCCAGATGGACATGCGACTTACGGGCGGGTTGATAACCCGACATGGGTGCATCTGGAACACGTACTGTCCCATCTGGAAGACGCACCCTGCCTGACTTTCCCGTCCGGAATGGGTGCGATTTCGGCGGCGCTGCTTGCCACCGTCACAGCCGGTTCGCGCATTCTGATCCCCTCAGACGGTTATTATGTAACCCGCTTGCTGGCGGATAGGTTTTTGTCACGGTTGGGTGTTTCGATCGAGGAACGCGCAACCACCGAATTCAGCACCGACGGTTTCGAAGGGTTTGATGTGGTCTTTGTAGAAAGTCCCTCAAACCCAGGTCTCGATATGATTGATCTTGCAACAGTTGCGGCTGAGGTTCGCGCTGCCAGCGGGATCACCATCGCCGATAACACGACCATGACCCCGCTCGGCCAGCGCCCACTGGATCTGGGTATCGATGTCGTGGTCGCCTCGGACACCAAAGCCATGGGCGGGCATTCCGATCTGTTAATGGGGCACGTGGCCAGTCGAAACACCCAGATCATGGAACGGGTCGAGGAATGGCGACGCGTTTCCGGTGCGATCCCGGGCCCGCACGAGGCTTGGTTGTTGCACCGCGGACTGGAAACGCTGGATGTACGGTTCGATCGCATGTGTTCTTCGGCTCAGGTGCTGGCTGAACGGCTTGCCGCACATGCCGAAGTAAAACAAATCCGCTACCCGGGACTGCAGGATGATCCCTCACACGCGCTTGCGAAATCGCAAACCTCACGCTTTGGATTTCTGCTGAGCCTGACACTCGAAAACGAAGCAAAGGCCGAGCAGTTCATCAATTCCTGTACACTGCTTCGCCCCGCCACATCCTTTGGCGGTGTCCACAGCTCAGCGGAACGTCGCGCGCGTTGGGGCGATGAAGTTGACCCCGCCTTCGTCCGTTTGTCGGTTGGCTGCGAACCGGTTGAGGAACTGTGGCAGGCCATGAAGACCAGCCTTGATGCCCTGGCCTAGTTACTTTTTCGGCTCACGCAGTTCTTTGAAAACGTAGATCGGCAGCACCACGCTGGCGATCAACGCCCCAAGCCAGACTAGCAAGGTGGCGGCCAGCAGATTCGAGATGCCACCAACCGTCAGACCGGCGGTAATCCAATCCGTCACCAGCAGACCCACGAACGTCACGATCAGGGCAATACCACCTTTGATCGCTGGTGCTTTCTTCTCTCCCAGCTTCAGGATCAGTGGCTCTGCAATGACCTGAACAACGGTAAAGACAAGCACTACCACGATGAACGACAGGGGCCGGATCGAAAAACCGGACAGCAACAGCATCGCCAGCAACAGGCCAACAGCATTCCCGGCCAACAGGGCCAGAGCGGACTTAATTCTGCGCGACATCCTTGGATCTCCGTCAGTTATCATCTCGAAACATGCAGATGTTAGCAGGATTGCGAAATTTTACGAGGTAATTCAATCGCCTCTTCATTTTGACCTGTTGAAATCGCATGATAGAACACATTCATCTAGATCAGACCTGCCCCCGACCCGCGAGAGTGAGATGAGCGACGATCCATATTCGGTGCTTGGTGTATCCAAAAACGCCAGCGACGCCGAAATCAAGAAAGCCTATCGGCGCATTGCAAAAGAGTGCCATCCGGACCTCAAACCCGGTGACGCCGAGGCCGAAGCAAAATTCAAAGCGGCAGCGGCCGCCTATGATTTGCTCAAGGATCCTGAAACCCGCGCCCGCTACGACAATGGCGAGATCGACGCCTCAGGTCAGGAGCGCCCGCAGCAACACTACTATCGTGAATACTCCGAGGCGGCGGGCAACCCATATCGCTCGGGCGCGACTTATGGCGATCCGGACGACATGTCCGACATATTTGCCGAGTTTATGCGTAACCGAGGCCAAGGCGGTTTCGGCCAGCAGCGCACGCACGAATTTCATGCCCCGGGCCACAATCTCAATTATTCCCTCCAGATCAGTTTTCTGGACGCGGTTTTCGGCGCCAGCCAAAAGCTGACATTGCCAGATGGTGATCGGATCGAGGTGAAAATCCCTGCCGGGATCACCGATGGCCAGACCATTCGCCTGCGCGGCAAGGGCGCACCGGGATATGGTGAAGGGCCACCCGGTGATGCGTTGGTCACAATCTCGGTCGCCGAACATCCGGTTTTTGAACGCAAAGGCGACGACATTCACATTTCCCTGCCTATCACGATTGATGAGGCTGTTCTGGGTGGCAAAGTTCCTGCGCCCACAATTGACGGTGGCGTGAATGTCAGTGTTCCTGCCGGTACCAGCAGCGGCAAGACCCTTCGCCTGCGCGGCAAGGGTGTCAAAAAACGGGGATCGTCCGATCGTGGGGATCAACTGATTGAGCTCACAATCACGATGCCGGACAAAATCGACGATGAATTGAAGCAATTCATGGAGACATGGCGCGAAACCCACAGCTATGATCCGCGCAAAGGAATGCCGTCATGACCCGCTACCTGACAGAAGACGAGCTTATCACGACGATTACCCGCCTGACCTCGGATCGGTTGTCTGAATATCTTGCTGCCGAGATCGTGATCCCACAGCAGTCCGAACAAGGCTTGGTCTATCAGACATTGGACGTTGCCCGACTGGAACTGGCCTGCGAGTTGCACGAACAATACGACATGGAGGCGGATGCCCTGTCGATGATGATCTCTCTGATTGATCAGATGCACTGCCTGCGGGCAGAACTGCGAGAGGTGTTGAACGCGGTCGAGGCGCAGCCTGAACCAGTTCGTGAAACGCTGATCAAGGTGATCGGAACAGCGCGGTTCAGTCGCAGCTAAGCTGTCGATGCATGGCGGGTTTGCTCTTCTGGACTCGATGAAACTGCCTTAGAAGGCCCCATCGATCCAGAGCCCGGTGCGCCCATGACCCAATCCAGATCCGAATTGCTGATGCCTGCGGGCAATCTGCGAAAATTGAAACTCGCCATTCTTTATGGGGCGGATGCGGTTTATCTCGGCACACCTGACATGTCGCTGCGCACGAAATCCGAGTTCTCGCTGGAAGAGGTGATCGAAGGGGTCGAGTTCTGTCATCAGCACGGTCGTCGCGCCTATCTGACGCTGAACCTGTTTTCGCACAACAAGGACATCCCGAAGCTGGATGAGTACATTGACACCGTGCGCAAGGTGAAACCCGACGGGCTGATCATCGCCGACCCCGGCGTGTTCCAATATGTGCGTGAGCGCGCGCCAGAACTGCCACTGCATATCTCGACCCAAGCCAACATCTGTTCCTGGCTGTCGGTGAAGTTCTGGCAGGATCAGGGGGCCGAGCTTGTGGTTCTGGCACGCGAAGTGTCCTACCCCGAACTGGTCGAAATTCGAGAGAAATGCCCTGACATCAAATTAGAGGCATTCGTCCACGGTGCCATGTGCATGACCTATTCGGGCCGTTGCCTGCTGTCGAATTTCATGGCCGAGCGCGGCGCGAACCAAGGCAACTGTGCCAATTCCTGCCGCTGGAACTATGGCCTGAAGTTACGCCTCAAGGACGGCACGCATCAGGAACTCCGCATCACCGAAGAAAACGCCGACCTGTTCGAGTTCCTGCTGGAAGAAGGCTGCCGCCCGGGTGATCTGATGCCCATCGAAGAGGATGATCGTGGCTCGTACATCCTAAACTCGCGCGATCTGTGCATCATGCCCAAACTGGATGAGTATCTGAAGATCGGCGTCGACAGCCTAAAGGTCGAAGGGCGCGGAAAATCGGAATACTACGCCGCCATCGTTGCACGTGCCTATCGTATGGCCATTGATGACTATAATGCGGACCCCGATAACTGGGATCCAAAACCCTATATGCGCGAGCTCGAAACCGTCGGGAACCGCGGCTACACGCTGGCTTTTCATGAGGGCCGTCTGACTAACTATGCGCACGATTACGAACACACGGCATCCATCGCGCAGTGGGAGTATGCCGGGATCGTCACTGAGGTCACCGAGGATGCATTTCTGGTCGAGGTAAAGAACAAGCTGGAACCGGGTGACGTTCTGGATTTCGTCTCGCCGATCTCGCGCGAAACGGTTCTGCTGCGGGTCTACGATTTCGAACGCGCCTCCGACGGTGCACGTCTGGATGTTGTGCATGGCAGCACGAAAACCGTAATCCGCATGCCTTTCACCCTTTTCGATCATGAAAATATCGATGACTTGCGCGCCCGGTTCCCGATCTATTCCGTTCTGCGCAAAGAACGTGCCCTGACCGATGAACATTGGAGCCGAATACGGTTCGACAAACTGGTGCAGGGGCTGGAAACATCAGGTCGCGACAATGCAACAGCCTATGCCCGCCGCCGCGACGAACTGGTTGAAAAAATCGGTGAGGACGGTAACGAGCGCCGGTTCAAGACCAACCGGATCGGCACCGAGGGATGCTGCGGTAAAGGCTGTAATGGCTGCCTGATCTTCTGGCAGGACGAAAAATACGCTCTGGCCCGCGAAGTGTTGTCCAAGCGTAAACAAGGTGAGCAACTCAGCCGCAGCGAGGCGACAGCGTTGAAGCTCCCGGACAATGTAAACTGAGGCGGTCAGTTACCGACGCGATACTCTTCGGGCACAAAAAACGTGTAATCACGGTCGGCAACGGCCTCATGGCATTCGTGACAATAGGAAACAGCGGCGGAGCGGTCTCCCATCGTGTCGCCAAACAGTGACCCGTCCGGCATCACCATGATATAGCGCCAGTCGGCGGTTGCAGGGCTGGCCCCTTTGTGCAGCTTCTCCATCACGAACAGCGCGCCTGGGTGGACGTTGCCCTCATCGGTCACGGTCATGCTGTCTTTTGCAAGAACCGATCCCATCGGCAGCTCTTCACCTTCCTGCAGCGTACCGTAATTGTGGGCCATGCGATTGGCATAGCTGTTCACATACCGCTGCCCATGAGTGGCCGAGATATATGGGGCATCATTGAACAACGGCCAGTTCTGGTAGTTGAGAAGGATGTCCAGCTGTGCAGCGGCATAGCCGCGCTCCATCCGCTTGGTCAGCGATCGATAATACGCCTCTGCGTCCTCTTTGCTTAAATCTGCGGGGTTTTCGATGGCAAGATGTGCATCCTCATCATTCGCCATTGCGGCACCGGTCATTAAGACCGCGAAACAAAGCAACATCGCCGCGTTTCTTATTACTTTCTTACTGATTACAATCATTTTTGGCCTACCTGTATGAACAGTTCGCCTTAATGCCGCCTGCCAGCTCTTGTACAAATGATAGCGGCCCTAAAATAACTTGCCATGACCACCCCAGTCACCTCACCACCTTGTGCGCAAAGGTGAAAGCGATCCATCCTTGGTCAGAACGGGTTAAATATACCAGAATTTGAATGCAAAATCAGGCTCTGAAATATTAAGATTAGCCTCGCTACCGCTGGCTGAACGAGTGCCTTAGCTATTCAACCCGGCCTCGGCTTCAATCTGCTTGCGAGATTTCCGGGCGCGTTCAGTGGCCGATTTCAACTGACCGCAGGCTGCCATGATATCTTCGCCTCGGGTTTTGCGAATGGGTGAGGCATATCCTGCCTGATAGATGATGTTAGCGAAGGCCCGAATACGGTTGTTCGAGCTACGTTTATACGGTGCACCAGGCCATTCGTTGAACGGGATCAGGTTGATCTTGGCCGGGATGTTATGGCGCTTGATGTGATCGATAAGGCGATGTGCATCCTCGTCACTGTCATTCACACCATCCAGCATGACGTATTCAAAGGTGATCCGTTCCGAATTAGATGCGTTCGGATAGCTGGACAGAGCTGCCAACAGTTCTTCGATGTTCCAGCGCTTGTTGATCGGCACCAGCACATCGCGCGTTTCATCCGTGGTCGCGTGGAAAGAGATCGCAAGCAGACATCCGATTTCTTCGGCAGTGCGTGCGATTTCTGGCACCACGCCCGAAGTCGACAGGGTGATACGACGGCGTGACAGGGAAATCCCTTCGGGATCCATGGCAATCTTCATCGCATCGCGGACGTTGTCGAAGTTATAGAGCGGCTCGCCCATGCCCATCAGGACAATGTTCGACAACAGGCGCGTTTCGTCTTTGGGCGCGCCAGGGGTCGGCCATTCCTCAAGATCGTCGCGGGCCATCATCACCTGACCAACGATTTCAGCAGCCGTCAGATTGCGCACCAGCTTCTGGGTACCTGTGTGACAGAAGGAACAGGTCAGTGTGCAGCCTACCTGAGACGAGATACACAAAGTCCCGCGGTCTTCTTCGGGGATATACACCACTTCGACCTCATGGCCGCCTGCAATCCGGCAAAGATATTTGCGAGTGCCATCCTCGGACACCTGACGCGTCACAACCTCGGGAATTTCAATGACGAAATGCTCAGCCAACTGCGCACGATAGGCTTTGGCCAGATTGGTCATGTCGGCGAAGTCCCGCACGCCCCACTGATAGATCCACTGCCAGATCTGACCCGTACGCATCTTGGCCTGCTTTTCCGGCGTGCCATGTTCGATAAGGGTCTCACGCAATTGATCACGCGTCAGCCCGACGAGGTTGATCTTTCCCTCCGGCAATTTGCGGGGGATTGTCATGACATCTTGAGTGATCGGCGCGTTGGCAGACATGGCGAGACCTGAAGGATTCTGGCTTGGGATGCGCCTCTATATAGGAATGTACGCCAAGATCAAAAGAAATCGTGCAAATCAATTTGCAAAGCGCAGCAACTCATCCACACGCGCCCGGCCCAGGTCGACACGACACGAGGTTATGGCAATCCCGGTACCAGAGCCGCCTCCGTACGATGCACCCACCGCATCACATTGCGCATCCCGAAAGGCCACCCACGCACTTTGCGATGCCTCCAGCGCGGGCACAGCCTCGACCCGCCCAGTCACATCATCCAACTCTTTTGCTGCTTCGACAGCGAAGGAGTAGCTGGTTTCGATCGCTACATTCACTCGATCTTCCATCTTAGCGACACAGGACCCGATCTCGACCTGAGAACTGGCATCGGAACACTCCAATGCCGGATCTGCCATCACGGTGAATGGAATGAAGAAAAACGCCAGTAACCAACGCATGAACCCACCTCCGGAACGCAAAAGAACAAACACCGCCAACTTAACACGGTAACAAAGGCAGGCCCAAATAGTTTGGTCGCGGTGGCTTAACCCAACCGCGACCAGGTTATCAGTTGACTGCAGGGGGAATGTAACAGTCTGCGGCATCCAGCTTTTTAACCGGGTCTTCCGGTCCACATTGTTCGCCAGACACCGGATAAGTGTCACTGGTGTTTTCGCACGCGCTCAGAACTGCGGCAGAGATCATCAGCAGCGCGACAAGAGATTTGTGTAGCATGAGTTTGGCTCCTAATTACACCTGAACTGATTAGTTCAAATGCAGCAGAGGAAAGCCTTGATACGGATCAAGTCGATGGCTGGACGTTGCGTAAACAGGATTGCTTTTCTTTTTGTCGCAGAAAACAAAAAACCCCGCCGGCAGGCGGGGTCACATCATGAACTGATAGCTGATTAATTTGTGCAGCGCTTTTCGGCATCTTCGATCGCTGCCGTAAAGCCCAGCAGCGAGAATGTATCTTTCGTTTGCGTGCCACGCTCGGATCGTGCAGTCAGAACCGCCTCGCTGCCCCGCTTCATTGCGGTCACGATCTTGGCGTCGTCGGCTGCCGTTGCAGGCCACGCCCATTCGCCTTCGGTGAACAACTCGAACTCATTGCCGTCAACCGCAAGGTTTACCGTCGAGCCTGAAGCAAACGGGTAACCTCCAGTAAAGGTGATCTGACCTTTGACCTCAGCATTCGGGCGATAAAAGACGAACAGCAGGATATCGCTGCGACGCACCGAAACAACTCGGCCACCGCGCGTGTTCACGGTTTCCTTCGGCGCAGATACGCTCCAGCATTCGGTGGGATCATCTTCGACAAAGACGCTCCAGTCGGTCTTTGCCGCAACCCGGTTGGTGCTTGTCGCCTGTTGAGCGATTGCAGAAGTGGCCATCCCTGCCACGCACAGGCCCGCGATCACGCGGACGAGCTTTGATCCCATTTGTCCAGCCTCCTAGCTCGACCCATACCTCATAGTCATCAAGGATGCCCGCGAACCCTGCCTGGTTCGTCTATGAACATTGCGCATCCCGATGATTGCCGACATACACACACTAACGCAGGTTTCGCCACAGGCGAAAGGGCGATTGGCAGAATTTTGCGCATAAAATCGGAGGTCCAGATGACGCAGCCCATACCAATGACAGAACTGTGGCGTGGACCTCTGCTCGAGAGCCTGCATCTTGGGCACGCAGTGATCTGTGATGACACTGGCCAGATCGTCCAAAGCTGGGGGGACCCTGAGGCCGTCATTTACCCCCGCTCTTCTGCAAAGATGATACAGGCTTTGCCACTGATCAGCTCAGGTGCCGCAGCCAAGTTCGGTTTGACTTCCGAACATCTGGCGCTTGCCTGTGCCTCTCATAGCGGCGCGCACATTCATACTGATCGGGTTACCGCGTGGCTGGATCACCTTGGTCTGTCTGAGCCTGATCTGCGCTGCGGCCCACAAGAACCGCAGGACATGGCCGCTCGCGACGGTTTGATTCTGGCGGATGACACGCCTTGCCAGATCCACAACAATTGCTCGGGCAAGCACTGCGGGTTTCTGACGGTCGCACAGCACATGGGGGCAGGACCGGAATATCTGGAAATCGATCATCCGGTTCAGCAGGCCTGCCTGTCCGCTATTGAAGAAACTACAGGTGAAACCAGCCCTTGCTACGGAATTGATGGCTGCTCTGCCCCAAACTTTGCGACATCGCTTGTTGGGCTGGCACGTTCCATGGCCTGGTTCGCCTCAGCTGCTGATCGCTCGGATCGGGCCAGTGACGCGGCCCAACAACTGACCGCAGCCATGATGAAGCATCCAGAGCTGGTCGCGGGTGAAACCCGCGCATGCACCGAACTGATGCGGGCCATGGACGGTCGGGTTGCAATTAAGACCGGAGCCGAGGCCGTCTTTGTTGCCATCATCCCCGAAAAACGAATGGGCATAGCACTCAAGGTCACCGACGGGACCACGCGCGCCAGCGAATGCGCCATTGCCGCCCTATTGGTAAGCCTCGGCGTGCTGGAGGCCGATCACCCGGCCACCCGCAAGTTCCTGAATGCTACGCAATACAGCCGTCGGGGACTGGAATGCGGTGTGATCCGACCGGCGCCGGGCTTTCCCGGTTAAGGGCGTCACATCTCGATCTCGTGGACCTCGGCAACTTCGACCGAGCCTGACCCGTTGACCACCATCGGGCAGCCCTTGGCCATTTCGGTTGCGGCGTCGATGCTGTCGGCTTTTATAACCGTAAAGCCCGAGGCCGGATTTGCGCCGCCATTATCGGCGACACCCGACGAACTGACTGTATAGGATTGCCCAACAGGATTGCCGGGTATCTCCAGTGCCTCTCCCATACCTTGGAACCATGCGCCCCATGCAGCCATGGTCGCTTCTACTTCGGCGGGATCTGTTGGTGTAGTTCCACCGTGATAAACAAACAGAAATTGTGGCATAGTCAGTCCTCCCAATGAAAAGCTTATGAAAGATGTCCCTGCAATTTGCGCAGTGACGAGGTCCAGCCCATCTCATGATTGGCAGCGGCTTCCTGGTCGGCGAGTTCACGATGGTCCAGGATCAGGCGCGCGCCGCCCGGGATCGCTTCGACCGAGAATGTCACGTGACTTTCAGCCCCCCGCTGGTCCTGATCGTCATGCCAGGCCCATGTAAAGCCAACGGATTTGGGTGGATCGATGTGAGTGACGTGACCGGATACTTTGTATCGCTGACCCTCATCATTCACCATGACCGAGTACCAAGGCCCTAGTCGCGAAAAGTCCAGATCGTGTTCGGGGACATGGAGCCCTTCCGGCCCCCACCACTGCAACAACTTTGCCCCGTCGCTGATCCATGAAAAGAGCGTCTCGGGGCTGGCGGAGAATTCCCGCTCCAGTCTCAGGTCGGCCATGAATTCTCCTTTTCCAGAATGTCACCCAGCCGGTCGAGGCTCGCCTCCCAGAACTGGCGTTTCGAAATGGTCCATTCGGCAATCGCGCGCAGGCCTTCTGGCTGTATCGAGTATATTCTTTGCGTACCCCGGACCTGTTGCTGAATCAGGCCAGCCTCACGCAATACCTTTAGGTGGCGCGAAATGGCAGCGCCGGACATGCCCTTGCCTTCGATCAGGTCGCCTGCGGGCAGTTCACCCTGCTCCATCAGTTGCTCGACAATCGAAAAGCGGGTCGAATCGGATAATGCCGAAAAAGCGGCCAGAAGAGTGTTCATGACCACTTATTAACACAAATGTTAAATTAAGGAAAGGCGCGAACCGATCAGATGCCAGCAAACTCGGTTCGGGCATAGCCTTGAAGATAAAGCAGTGCTGTCAGGTCACCGTGATTGATCCGCACATCGCATTGCTCGGCCACCGAAGGTTTCGCGTGCAAAGCCACGCCTGTGCCAGCACGGCCCAACATGCCCAGATCATTTGCCCCGTCACCCACGGCAATCACATCCGATTCAGAAATTCCCAGCCGTTCTGTGATCTGCTCCAACGCTTCGATCTTGGCCTGCCGGCCCAAAATTGGGCGCTGAACATCACCGTTCAGCCTGCCGTTTTCAGCCAGTAGGGTATTTGCCCGGTTTTCATCGAACCCCAGCAACTCTGCCACCCGAGCCGTGAACGCGGTAAAGCCACCCGAAACCAGCGCGGCATAGCCATCGGCCTTGCGCATTGTGGCGACCAGTTCCTTGCCACCGGGCATCAGGGTGATCCGTTCGTTCAACACTTTGTCGATAACGCTCTCGTCCAGGCCGCCAAGCAAGCCAACCCGCTCGATCAGCGCGCCTTCGAAATCCAGCTCGCCATTCATCGCGCGGGCAGTGATGTCTTTGACGCGGTCGCCAACACCAGCCTCATCGGCCAGTTCATCAATGCATTCCTGCTGAATCATGGTGCTGTCCATATCGGCCAGCAGCATCTTTTTGCGACGCCCCTCGGCCAATTGGACAACCAGATCCACGCTCATCTGCTGCAGATCCGCCCAGACATCCCATCTATTGCCCGGCATCTCGGCCAGTGAAAATTCCACTGCTTCGTCCGGGCTCAGCCAAACGATCTCGCCGCCACCCCATGCATTCCGCAATGACTCGACCAGCGACAACTCCAGCGTCGGCGCGTTGGGGTTAGTCAACAGGGTGGCAACGTACATGTTCGATCTCCGGCAAGCTCACCTGCGCATATCGCAGGTGCAGCATTTTCGCCAGAGACAGTTTCGAACTAGCCCAAAATACTAGGGAGACGAAGCCCATGATCACGCGCGCAATCCTTGGCGATGTCATACCCGGCATCCGCATGGCGCCAGACACCCGAGGCCGGATCGTTCCAAAGAACCCGCTCCAGTCGCCGCGCGGCATCCTCGGTTCCATCGGCACAGATTACAACGCCTGCGTGTTGGCTAAAGCCCATTCCAACACCACCGCCATGGTGCAGGGAGACCCAAGTTGCACCACTCGCCGTGTTGATCAAGGCATTCAACAGAGGCCAATCGCTCACGGCGTCCGAGCCGTCCAGCATCGCCTCGGTCTCGCGATTGGGGCTGGCAACCGAGCCCGAGTCCAAGTGGTCGCGACCAATCACAACCGGGGCTTTCAACTCGCCATTCGCGACCATTTCGTTGAAGGCCAAACCTGCGCGGTGACGGTCACCAAGCCCGATCCAGCAGATGCGGGCGGGCAGGCCTTGAAACGCGATCCGCTCCTGTGCCATGTCGATCCAGCGGTGCAGGTGCTCGTTCTCGGGGAACAGCTCCTTCATCTTGGCGTCGGTCTTGTAGATGTCTTCAGGATCACCGGACAGGGCGCACCAGCGGAACGGGCCGATGCCCTTGCAGAACAAGGGACGGATGTAGGCGGGCACGAAGCCGGGGAAGGCAAAGGCGTTCTCAAGTCCCTCATCCTGCGCCACCTGCCGGATGTTGTTGCCGTAATCCAGCGTAGGCACTCCCGCATTCCAGAAATCCACCATCGCGGCGACATGCTGTTTCATCGAGGCACGAGCGGCCTTTTCCACCGCTTTAGGGTCTGTTTCACGCTTTTCGCGCCACTCTCCCATGGTCCAACCCAACGGAAGATAGCCGTTGATCGGGTCATGCGCACTGGTCTGATCCGTGACGATATCCGGACGCATGCCACCGGCTGCCATCCGGCGGTATATCTCGGGGAATACCTCTGCCGCGTTGCCCAACAGGCCGACCGACTTCGCTTCGCCTGCTTTGGTCCAGCGATCGATCATCTCAAGCGCCTCATCCAGCGTTTCCGCCTTTTCGTCGAGGTACTTTGTACGCAGACGGAAATCGATGCTGTCCGGGTTGCACTCAACGGCCAGACAACAGGCCCCGGCAAACACGGCCGCCAGCGGTTGCGCACCGCCCATACCGCCCAGTCCTCCGGTCAGAATCCATTTGCCGGTCAGATCGCCGCCATAGTGCTGACGTCCGGCCTCGGCAAAGGTCTCATAGGTACCCTGAACGATGCCTTGAGTGCCAATATAGATCCACGAACCGGCCGTCATCTGGCCGTACATCATCAGACCCTTCTTATCGAGTTCGTTGAAGTGATCCCAGGTTGCCCAGTGGGGCACGAGGTTCGAGTTTGCGATCAGAACACGTGGCGCATCCTTGTGCGTGCGAACAATTGCGACGGGTTTCCCGGACTGAACGATAAGGGTCTCGTCCTCTTCCAGATCCTTCAAACCGGCAACAATAGTGTCGAAATCCTTCCACGTTCGCGCCGCACGCCCGATACCGCCATAGACGACCAGCTCATGGGGGTTCTCGGCCACATCCGGGTGCAGGTTGTTCATCATCATCCGCAAGGGCGCCTCGGTCATCCAGCTTTTGGCATTCAGCTCGGTTCCGGTGGGCGGGTAGATATCGCGGGTGTTCTTGCGCGGGTCGCTCATTTCAGGGCTCCTTTTTCGGTCAATGCGCCCGACAGGGCGAGGTCGCGAAGGCGTTCAAGCATGTTTTTCAGGTGTGGGCGGAGGGTGTCGGCGCGGTCGTCGCGATAATTCCATGGCGCGGCCTCAGTCATGTAGGCACGCTGCGACAATTCCATCTGAATCGCGTGGAACCCCTCATCGGGGCGGCCATAATTGCGGGTCGTCCATCCACCCTTGAACCGACCATTCAGCACCGATGTGAACCCGGTTGCTTTCGCCGCAGTCTCATGTACCGCATGTTCGACAGCAGCGTCGCAGGTCGCACCGTTGTTGGTCCCGGTGTTGAATACTGGCAGCTCTCCGTCAAACAGAAACGGAATCAGAGAGCGGATCGAATGGCAATCGAACAGGATCGCAACACCATGTTTGGCCCGCACCCGCGCAAGCTCCTGCTCAAGCGCTGCGTGATAGGGTGCATGGTATTTCTGACGCCGATCTTCGACTTCGTCCGTGGAAGGTTCCTGCCCATCAACCCAGATCGGCTTTCCGTCGAAATCCGTCAAGGGCACCAATGTTGTCGTGTTCTGCCCAGGGTACAGGGTAACACCTGAGGGGTCCCGGTTGGCGTCGATAACATAACGGTGGATATGTGATTGTACGACCGTCGCATCGCCCAATAGCCCTTTATAGAGCCTGTTTATATGCCAATCGGTATCCGCCAGCCCACGCCCGTTGTCGTTTAGGCGTTCTGCGACCGGTTCAGGTACATGTGTGCCGCCGTGCGGTTGACCCAGAACAATCGGACCATCTCCGCGATCAATGCTGAATACCTGCATCATGAGAGCTCCGGCATCTGGACATCGACCGCTTTGAGAATTGCGCCCTCGGCGACTAGTTGCTTGGCGGTTTCCAGTTCGGGCGCGAGATATCGGTCATCTTTCAATGACGGAACATCTTTGCGGAGACGTGCAATGACACGTTGCAGTGGTGCGCTGGTTGTCAGTGGCGCGCGGAACTCGACCCCTTGGGCAGCACAAAGAAGCTCGATGCCAAGAATATAGTTCAGGTTGTTCGTCATCCGCACCAAACGCCGCGCACCGTGGGCTGCCATGGACACGTGATCTTCCTGATTGGCGGATGTCGGTGTGCTGTCAGTGACACAGGGGTTGGCCAGATGCTTGTTCTCACTCATCAAGGCCGCGGTTGTCACCTCGGCAATCATCAGACCTGAGTTCAATCCGGGCTCGGGCGTCAGGAACGGTGGAAGATCAAAGCTGAGCGCCGGGTCGACCATCAATGCGATACGCCGCTGAGCGATGGCACCGATCTCGGACAGGGCGAGCGCGATCATGTCAGCGGCAAAGCCCACTGGTTCAGCATGGAAGTTACCGCCCGATACAATGGCATCCGGGTCTGTCAGGACCAAAGGATTGTCGGTTGCGGCGTTTGCCTCGATCACCAGAGTCTCCGCTGCCTGCCGGATCACATCCATCGCGGCTCCGGTGACCTGAGGCTGGCAGCGAATGCAATAGGGGTCCTGAACGCGCGTGTCCCCGTCCCTATGGCTTTCTCGGATTTCAGACCCCTCCAGTGTTGCGCGCATCGCGCCTGCAGCCTCGATCTGGCCGCGATGACCACGCAAAGCATGTATCTCGGGCTGCAAAGGTGCCGTTGAACCCATGATTGCATCTGTTGATGCCGCAGAAACCACCAAAGCATTTTGTGCTGCCTGCCAAGCGTCAAACAAGCCTGCCAGGGCGTAAGCCGTGGAAAATTGCGTTCCATTGATGAAGGCCAGGCCTTCTTTCGGGCCCAGTTGAATAGGCTCTAATCCAGCAGTTTTCAGCGCTTCAGCACCGGAAAGGATGGCTCCATTCACTTCGGCTTCGCCCTCGCCGATAACAACAGCCGTCATATGCGCCAGTGGTGCCAGATCCCCTGATGCGCCAACAGATCCTTGCGCAGGGATCACCGGCGTCACGCCGCGTGCCAACATGTTCTGTAAAAGCTCAACCAACTCCCACCGAACGCCTGATGCACCGCGACCAAAGGATAGCAACTTGAGTGACATCATCAGGCGCGCCAATCGGCGAGGAACGGCCTCACCAACGCCGCAGCAATGGCTGAGAATGAGATTTCGCTGGAGGGTTGAGGTATCTTCGGCTGCAATCTTGTGACTGGCCAGCTTACCAAATCCCGTGTTCACGCCATAAACCGGATCAGCACCTGAGGCAGCCTGTGCGATACGTGCCGCGGCCATATCAACCTTAGGACGGCATGATACATCCAGCGTGATTGCCGCTTCGTTCCTATAGATATCCTCCAGTTGCGTCAGAGAAACCTGACCCGGAACAAGAGAGATGGACCTCATTAAATGCCTCCGAAAATGCGTTTGTGCAGGGGGTTAAAGCCGATGCGATATGAAAGCTCGGCGGGATGGGCGACGTCCCAGACTGCCAGATCTGCGCGCATCCCTGCGGCTGCCACACCCGTGTCGTTCAGCCCCAGCGCCTTGGCGGCGTTTCTGGTTGCACCAGCAAGCGCTTCCTCGGGTGTCAAACGGAACAGGGTACATCCCATGTTCATCGTCAGCAGCAATGATGTCAGCGGCGATGATCCGGGATTACAATCCGTTGCCAGCGCAATAGGTACATTCTGCTCACGCAACAATTCCACCGGGGGTATCTGGGTTTCGTGCAGAGTATAGAAAGCTCCAGGCAGCAGAACCGCGATTGTTCCCGCGTTAGACAATGCCGCTACGCCCTCGGCATCGAGATACTCGATATGATCGGCAGAAAGCGCGCCGTATGATGCCGCTAATTTTGCCCCGCCCAGATTGGACAACTGCTCCGCATGTAGCTTGACTGGCAAACCCAGTTCCCTGGCCACATCAAAGACACGTGCGATTTGAGCGGTGTCAAAGGCGATGCCCTCACAAAACCCGTCAACCGCATCAACCAGCCCCTCTGCATGAGCTGCGCGCAGAGTCGGAATGCAGATTTCATCGATATATTCATCCGCGCGGTCTTTGAACTCAGGCGGCACCGCGTGTGCGCCCAGAAAACTGGTTTTGATCCGAACCGGGCGATGCTGCTGAATACGACGTGCTGCCCGCAACATGCGCAATTCAGCCTCTACATCGAGGCCATAGCCTGACTTGACTTCAATACAGCTGACGCCTTCGGCAAGTAACGCATCCACACGCGGCAGCGCGCTGTCTAGCAACTCATTCTCGCTGGCCTCACGCGTCGCACTCACAGTCGAGATAATACCGCCCCCTGCCCGGGCCACCTCTTCATACGTGGCGCCGTTCAGGCGCATCTCAAACTCGGCTGCGCGATTGCCGCCAAAGACCACATGCGTGTGCGCATCAATTAGCGCCGGCGTGATCAGGCGGCCTCCAAAGTCGTCAACTTCCCAATCCGCAAACCTGGCCGGCAGATCCCGCTGCTTACCTACCCACTCAATAGTTCCAGCGTCCAAGGCAATCGCAGCGTTCTCGATTAGACCATATGGCGCATCACCTTCGACCATCGTCGCGATGCGGTCGGCGCGAAATACAACTTTTTTTGTCATGGCGAATCTTTTGGGCTCCCCCTGCGTCAGGATTTTTCGTATACGGGTAAAAACTTAAAGTCTACACAAAATGGAAACGCTATGACAGTTCATGCCAAAACAGCCTTATTAGGGTCTGAATGGATGCAGGATTTGCGTTTGGAAATCGAAGATGGCCGAATTTCCCGGATCGAAGCTGGGGTAGCCAAACAACCCGAAGACACGGCTACAGACGTGCTATTGCCAGCGCTTGGAAACCTGCACAGCCATGCTTTTCAACGCGCCATGGCAGGCATGACCGAGGTGCGGGCTGCTGGGAAAGAAAGCTTCTGGACCTGGCGCACCTTGATGTATCGCTTTCTGGATCGGCTGACGCCTGAACAGGTCGAGGCGATAGCAGCCCTGGTGTTCATGGAAATGCAGGAAGCGGGCTATGCCTCGGTTGGTGAGTTTCATTATGTCCACCACCAGCCCGGCGGCCAGCCGTATGCACGGATGTCCGAACTGAGCCAACGCATCTTTGCAGCAGCAGATCAGACAGGGATCGGCCTGACCCACCTGCCTGTTCTCTATACATATGGGGGTGTGTCGCAGGAGCCTCTGGCGGGCGGACAATTGAGGTTTGGCAATGACGTCGACCAGTATCTGGCTCTGCTAGAGGAATGCCGGAGCACGCAACGACACGCGAATTTCGACTCTGTTGTGGGGGTAGCGCCGCATTCACTACGAGCGACTTCACCCGCCGATCTCAAGACACTGTTGGCTAATGTTCCTTCAGGACCCGTCCACATCCATATATCCGAACAGGTAAAAGAGGTTGCAGATGTCGAGGCCGCCCTGGGTCAGCGCCCGGTTGCCTGGCTGTTGGATAATTCAGAGGTGAACGACAGATGGTGCCTGATCCACGCAACCCACATGACTGACGTTGAAACCATGGCAATGGCACGATCCGGCGCTGTCGCAGGGCTTTGTCCGATCACCGAAGCAAATCTTGGTGATGGTATCTTCAACGGGGCTGTCTATGTCGAGAATAACGGGGCATTCGGCGTTGGATCAGACTCTAATATTCGCATTTCCCTACCAGAGGAATTGCGGACGCTCGAATACTCTCAGCGACTGCGTGACAAAGCACGTACTGTTCTGGTCCATGTCGAAGGCTCGGTTGGACACACACTCTATACCGGCGCTGCCCGTGGTGGTGCGCAAGCGCTGGGCCGCGACGCCGGGGAAATCGCCGTTGGCAAACTTGCTGATCTTGTCGCTATCGACCGCACCCACCCGACGCTTTGTACGTTGAAGGACGATCAGTTGCTGGACGGGCTGTGTTTTGCGGCACCCGACGGTACAGTGACCGATCTGTGGTCGGCAGGCCGTCACATGGTGCGCGACGGACGGCATGTTGCACGGGATGCGATCTTGCCTGCCTATCGTGCAGCCGTTGCCCAACTCTTGGCCAGCGCATAGACATCAAACTTCCAACTTCAGAGCCACAATGACCCAACCGAGCGAAAACACCAGCTACAAAGACATAAAGCAGACCGTGCTGGATCGCATTCGGTCCGGAGAGTGGCGTCCCGAGACCCTGCTACCGAATGAACAGGAACTTGCGGTCGAGTTTTCCTGCACCCGGACAACCGTGAACCGCGCCTTGCGGGAATTGGCCGACGAAGGATTTCTTGAACGCCGCCGCAAGGCAGGGACCCGCGTCCTTGCCGCGCCGCAACGGCAGGCGAGGTTTACAATACCGCTGGTTCGGGATGAGGTCGAAGCACTAGGCGGCACCTACAGATATGCCCTGGTTTCCTCTGAAACCATCCCCGCTCCGGAATGGTTGAGCGCCCGGCTGGCGCTGAAAGCTGATCCTCGTGTCTTGCATGTCCGCTGCATGCACTATTCCGGCAACACGCCATTTCAGTACGAAGATCGTTGGATCGTGATTGAAAGCGTCCCCCAAGTTGAACAGGCCGATTTCACCGAAACCGGACCGAATGACTGGCTGGTGCAGACCGTCCCATTCACCAATGTCGAGCTGACATTCATGGCCAGCCGTGCAGATTCAACCGTGGCCGGATTTTTGGACGTACCGGAGGGCGAGCCGGTCTTTACCGCTGAACGTATCACCTGGCTGCAGGGCCAGCCGGTTACCTTTGCCAAACTCTATTTTGCAACAGGCTACCGCATGACCACCCAAATCTGATTTCACGCTTTATGTGATCCTTTGCTCTTTACCACCCTGAAATTCCGATACAGATTCCGGGTGGATCGAACTGGAAGGAAAACAAAATGGGTAACCCGCTTTATGATCGTCTGTTTGGCATCCACGCGGGCAAAAACACTCCATTTCTGCATTTGCCCGATGGGCAGACGCTAACCCATTCAGATTTTCTGGACATGGCAGCCCGCATTGCAAATGCGCTGGTCGGGATGCAGTTAGAGCCGGGTGACCGGGTTGCGGTTCAGGTAGAAAAGTCCCCTGAAACCCTTGCGCTCTATGCAGCCTGTGCGCAGGCGGGTCTTATCTTTCTGCCACTCAACACCGCCTACACGACACATGAGCTGACTTACTTCATTGAGAATAGCGGTGCGTCTCTGGTTGTCTGCGATTCAACCAACGAAGCAGAACTGACACCAATCGCTCAGGCGCAAAATGCCAAGATAGAGACGCTGAATGCAGATGGCTCGGGTAGCCTGACGCGGCGTGCGTTAGGAATGTTGCCAGCTTTCGAGCCGGTGAGCCGCACCGAGGATGATCTGGCTGCGTTCCTTTACACCTCGGGCACTACTGGCCGGTCCAAGGGTGCAATGCTGACCCAGGCCAATCTTTTGTCCAATGCTGAGATGCTGGTCCGTGAATGGCGGTTCACCAGCGATGACGCACTTCTGCATGCCCTGCCGATCTTTCACACTCATGGGCTGTTTGTTGCAACGAATGTTGTACTGGCCTCGGGCGGGTCGATGATCTTTCTGCCAAAATTCGATCTGGAAGACATCCTGCGCTTGATGCCGCAGGCCACATCGTTGATGGGCGTTCCGACATTTTATACCCGATTGCTGGGGGGCGACCGTTTCACCAAGGAACTTGCTCAGCATATGCGGCTGTTCATTTCGGGATCTGCACCTCTGCTTGCTGAAACGCATGAACAATTTGAGGCGCGCACTGGTCATCGCATTCTTGAACGCTACGGCATGACTGAAACCAATATGAACACCTCCAACCCCTATGACGGAGAGCGACGCGCTGGAACGGTTGGATTTCCACTACCCGATGTTGAATTGAAGGTTACCGATCCAGAAACTGGTGAAACCTTGCCTCAGGGTGAAATCGGCATGATCGAGGTGCGCGGTCCAAACGTGTTCAAGGGTTACTGGCAGATGCCAGAAAAGACTGCTGCCGAATTGCGCGAAAACGGTTTTTTCATCACCGGAGATCTTGGGCGGGTTGATGAAGATGGGTACGTCCACATCGTCGGTCGCGGCAAAGACCTGATCATCTCAGGCGGATACAACATCTACCCCAAGGAAATCGAATTGCTGCTGGATGATCAGCCCGGAGTGCTTGAGAGCGCAGTGATTGGCGTTCCACACCCTGATTTCGGAGAAACCGTTCTGGGTATTCTTGTGCCTGCAAATGGAGAGACCCCCGATCTGGAGCAGATCATGCAGACGGTTCAGTCGGATCTCGCCCGGTTCAAGCACCCGCGCAAACTGATCCTGCTGGACGAATTGCCCCGCAACACAATGGGCAAGGTGCAGAAGAACCTGCTGCGTGACACATACAAGGACTTGTTTACCGACGGCTAAGGTTCCAGCGGAACGCGCCCCACATCCTTCAGCAGCCAGCAAGAACGTCCTTCGAATACCGCCACTTCAGCCGGTCGACCATATCCTGCGCCGCTGTCCAGATTGATGCGGTTACCATAGTGAGTAGCTTTTTCTACAGGCGTGTGCCCATGGACAATCAGCTTGGGATGCGGATCGGTATGGGTGTGGAATGTCTTCCTGATCCAAACCAGATCGTTCTCACGCTGTTCGTTTAGTGGCACACCCGGTCGAATACCCGCATGCACAAATGCAACTTCGGGCGTTTGATAGATCGCCACAAGGTCGCGCAGGAAATTCACATGCGAAGTGGGAACAGCCGCCTTGGCCATGGCGTGCAGATCTTCCAACCGCGTTCGATCATCAAATTCGACATCATAGCTGCGCAATGTTTCTACGCCACCCAAACGCTCATGCAGCCAGTGGTAGCCGACCAGCAAATGCGGATCGTGTCGCGGTGTTTCTTCCATGAACCACGCAAACATCCGGTCGTGATTTCCCAACAGAGTAATCCAGTCGCGACCTTTGTCGTGCCCCTCTATCAGGCGTTCCAACAGACCACGGCTGTCGGGGCCCCGATCAACATAATCCCCCAAGAACACAATACGCGCATCAGGTCCGCCATCGCGTTCTATCAAGGTCAAGACCCGCTCAAACTCTGCAAGCTGGCCGTGCAAATCTCCGACTGCATAAACTGGAGTGGTCATGACAGGCCCCGATTATCTGAATTGCCGTTCTTGTGACGGAAAAGCGTGATGCGGAAAAGACAATGCCCGCGCTTTGGGTGGCGCGGGCATCGAACTGTTTCACAAACTCAACAGAGGTGATCAGACAACGTCAAACTCCAGAGGCTTGATCTGTGTGAACAAGCCGGTCTCTGCAAGTTTCGCACGCGCTTCAGCCGGCACCGGTTCGTCGACGTATAGCAAGGCGATTGCCTCACCACCTGCCTCGGCACGGCCAAGGGTAAAGTTGGCGATGTTCACACCGTTTTCACCCATGGTCTGACCCAACGTCCCGATAATGCCCGGCACGTCTTCGTTCGTTGTATAAAGCATATGAGCACCGACTTCGGCGTCGATATTGATGCCCTTGATCTGGATAAAGCGGGGCTTGCCATCGCTGAACACGGTGCCGCCGATAGACCGCTCGCGCTTGTCTGTAACAACGGTGACTTTGATATAACCCTCGAACGCGCCCGACTTGTCCTGATTGGTGGTCGAAATTTGAATGCCACGCTCTTTGGCCACAACTGGGGCCGAAACCATATTCACCTCGGGATTGAACTTCTTCATGATCCCGGCGACCACGGCGCAGTTCAGTGCAGCAAGGTTCATCTCGGCTGCGACACCATCATAGAGGATGTTGATCGCCTTGACCGGCTCGTCAGTCATCTGGCCTATGAAGCTGCCCAAATGACCTGCCAGCTTGATCCAAGGCCCCATGACCTTTGCCTCTTCGGCGGTCACGCTGGGCATGTTCAGTGCGTTCTCAACCGCTCCGGTCAGCAGATAATTGGAAATCTGCTCAGCGACCTGAAGTGCGACATTCTCCTGCGCCTCAGTCGTGGCGGCACCAAGATGCGGAGTGCAGACCACATTGGGCAGGTTGAACAGCGGGTTCTCTTTCGCTGGCTCGACACTGAACACGTCAAACGCCGCACCCGCTACACGCCCGGTTTGCAGCATTTCGGCCAAGGCTTCTTCGTCGACCAGCCCGCCACGCGCACAGTTGACGATACGCACACCCGGTTTGGTCTTTTCAAGATTCTCGCGGCTCAGGATATTCCGTGTCTGGTCGGTCAGCGGCACATGCAGGGTGATAAAATCTGCACGCTCAAGCAATTCGTCCAGCTCTACCTTTTCCACACCCATCTTGGCGGCTTTCTCTTCGCCCAGATATGGATCATAGGCGACGACTTTCATCTTCAGGCCCAGGGCACGTTCACAGACGATGCCACCAATGTTGCCTGCACCAATGACACCAAGTGTCTTGTTGGTCAGTTCGATCCCCATGAACTTGGACTTTTCCCACTTGCCCGCATGGGTCGAGGTGCTGGCCTCGGGGATTTGCCGCGCCACTGCGAACATCATCGCTATCGCGTGCTCGGCGGTAGTGATCATGTTGCCAAAGGGCGTGTTCATAACGATCACGCCTTTCTTGGATGCAGCGTCCTTGTCGACGTTGTCGGTGCCGATCCCGGCGCGGCCGATGACCTTTAGGTTGTCGGCTTTTTCCAGCAGCGTCGGCGTGACCTTGGTGGCCGAACGGATGGCTAGGCCATCATACTGGCCGATCACTTCAGCCAGCTTGTCCTTGTCCTTGCCCAGATCGGGCATGAAATCCACATCGATCCCGCGATCACGAAAGATCTGCACGGCGGTTTCACTGAGCTTGTCAGATACGAGTACTTTGGGGGCCATTTTCTCTGGTCCTTGAATTTTGGGAAACAACCGGGCCTCGTACGGCCGGGCAAATGCAGGAAAACTCAGGCGGCTTCGGTTTGTGCCGCGATCTCGGCCTCAAAGGCCCATGCCAGCCAAGGCAGCATCGCCTCGATATCCGAGGTTTCAACCGTACCGCCGCACCAGATACGCAGGCCCGCGGGCGCGTCACGATAGGCTCCGATGTCCAGCGCAATGTTCTCAACCTCAAGCCGTTTTGCCACGGCCTTGGCAAAGGCAGCGCCATCCTGAATGCGGGCATCGGTGAACTTCAGGCAAACGGATGTGTTCGATTGCGTTGCCGCATCTTCAGCCAAATTGGCGATCCAATCATGCTGTGCGCAGAACGTATGCACTGCACCAGCATTGGCATCCGCTCGGGCGATCAGCCCTTGTAGCCCTCCGACCGAGCGTGCCCAATCCAGCGCGAACAGATAATCTTCAACCGCCAACATCGAAGGTGTGTTGATCGTAGCACCAGTAAAGATGCCCTCAATCAGCTTGCCACCTTTGGTCAGGCGGAAAATCTTGGGAAGCGGCCATGCGGGTGTGTAGTTCTCCAACCGCTCAACGGCACGAGGGCTGAGGATCAGCATGCCGTGTGCAGCCTCACCGCCCAGCACTTTCTGCCAGCTGAAGGTGGTCACATCCAGTTTGTCCCATGGCAGATCCATCGCGAAGGCCGCCGAGGTTGCATCGCAGATCGTCAGGCCCTGACGGTCATCCGCGATCCAATTGCCATTTGGAACCCGCACACCCGAGGTCGTGCCGTTCCATGTGAATACCACGTCATTGGTGAAATCGACCGAAGCCAGATCAACGATCTGCCCGTAATCAGCGGTCTTCACCTCGGCATCAATCTTCAATTGCTTGACCACATCGGTGACCCAACCGGAGCCGAAGCTCTCCCAGGCCAGCATTTCGACCTTGCGCTCGCCCAACAGCGACCACAACGTCATTTCAACCGCGCCTGTATCAGATGCAGGGACGATACCAATGCGATAGTCTGCGGGGATACCCAGCAGCTCACGCGTGCCTTCGATGGCTGCCTTCAGCTTGTCCTTGCCAACAGCTGCACGGTGCGACCGCCCCAATGCTGCATCGGCCAGTTTGGTCAGATCAAATGTGGGGGGTTTGGCGCAGGGGCCAGAGGAAAAACGCGGATTGGCCGGCCGCGTTGCCGGTTGTTGAATGCTCATCTGTATTACCCTTCCAGATACACGCCCCTCGTTGGGGAGGGGTGTCCCACGGACAGACCTATGAGGCCTTCGCACCTGCAGCAAGCAGAAAAGACGCTTCGTTGGGTAAAAACGACATCAAAAACAGACTCAAATCAGAACACAGGTTTCCGATTGGCGAAAACCCCGCCGATCTCTCGGCGGGGTTTTCTCTATTACTCTGCGGCTTCTTCGTATTC